>CAYUFF010000076.1:0-1545 GCA_964444075.1 uncultured archaeon | reverse complement strand
GTCTCCGAATGTATCCCAATCTGCTCCTCCACCTCCTCCAGCACCGTAACAGTCAGGAAAGGATGTTACTGTTGAAGGTGTTTTACCTGCTTCGTTAACTATCCACCAATCAGCTACTGCTTTTTTGATTACTTTTGCAAGATCTTTGGCTGTCGAATATGTAGAGTAATTAACTATACCACCATCACCACCGCTATATGATTCAACATCTCCTCCTCCACCACCATGACCTCCTTTATTAAAAGCTCCTCCTCCATCACCACCAGAGCCAATTGTATCATTTCCAATTCTTACTATAACACCATTTCCACCTGAACTACCACTTGCTATTGTATCGGTAGTGCCTCCATCTTCACCATCAGCTCCATTAGCTCGAACAACTGCAGCACTATCATTATAAAACTCTTTTGTTACAATTATCAGTCCTCCACCTCCATTTCCACCAGCTCCAGGAGGACTTCCTGCTGCACCACCAGCTCCACCTGTGGCTGTCTTCTCTATTATGCCATAATTATTGACTTTATAACATATAATTACTGACGGCTGATTATCCATTGTGAGTTTTGCACCAGAAGCGACGAAAAGTGTGCCAACTACATACACTGCGTCGGTTATTGTTGTATCTGTTGAAATTTCTACATCCAATCTGCCATAAATAACAATTGAGATGAGCCTATCAAGACTTAAATTGTCATGGTAGAGTATTGCCTGTACCTTATCAGCATCTAAAACAGGATCTTTGAGAATTTCAACCGCCTTTTCCAAGGACAATTTCTCACTGTTAAAAACAGAAGCAAGAAATGCAATATCTGGAATATCTCTAACTTTTCTGGCACCTACACTGACTGGCAAATTATTAAGCCATGCAGCAAACCTATCGGGATCTCTGACAAACTCATACGCAATAGCACCACCCAACACAAATGCTAAATCCCTGCTCGTGTATCTCATTCCTATCTCAGCTGCAACAGCCCAGTGCATTTAATCACCTCAGTTTCAAGCTCCAGACATCTACGCTTACACTACAACTACTGTCAAGATTCACAATCTGCACTCGAATGTTATCTGTTAGTATTGGAATTAGCACTGTCCTTTGCCTTGTAGCTCCAGCTGCAAATGTTAAATCCTTATAATTACCCTGATCTTCAGCATCTTCTGGACTGTCAAAATTAGTTCCATCTGGTGAATACAGCCATCTTACTCTAACTCCATCAGTTGCACTTGCATCGTAAGTTGCCTTAACAATTACAACCAAAACTGAGTAACCGTTCAAGCCAGATTTATCGATGTTCTGAACTCCCTCAGCTGCTATCGATGCTGCTGATAGATCCTGAATAGGAGCTGTTCTTTTAGGTTCTAAATTTTCTGAAAGTCTCAATACTTCCCTATCTAATAATTTATGCAATCCCATGTTTTCACCCTCCTGACAGGTATTCTCTTACTTTACAATTTTCTGGTAACTCGTGAATAGGAAGTATCGGAACTACATATATTACTTCATTATTTTTTACACTTTTCCTTAAGTATCTACTACATATATTATAA
>CAYUFF010000075.1:0-1604 GCA_964444075.1 uncultured archaeon | reverse complement strand
TCTCGTCGTACGCTCCTTTCATCGGGAACCACCCCAGCCTGACGGCGAGGAACATATAGAGCAGCATCGCCGTAACAAAGTCTGGCATCGCGTCCGTGAACGAGGCGTACGCCGTGACCACGGGCTCGAGCACGGTCCTTCTCCTCCACGCGATTATGAGACCCAGCATTACCCCTATGGCGAAGCTCACAAGTAAAGACGTAGACAGGACGAAGAGGGTCCATGGGAGCGCCTGCACCACTACCTCGTTAACTGAGACCTTTAGCAGAATTGAGTACCCCAGGTTCCCCCTTAGAAGGTTCGATAGGTAATCTATATACCTCTCCAGCAAAGGCTTGTTCGGGTCGTAACCGATATAGTACGAGAGGGCTATCTTCTTCGCCTCCTCGAACGGGATCCCCATAGACTCCGAGAGCTCCGCCGCCATCACGTCTATGACGTTACCGGGGATGTTATAGACGAGGTAGAAGGTTATTGAGGCGGAAATTAAGAGTGTAAAAAATGCGTAAATAATCCTTTTGATTATACGCCACAGCATCTTCTCTATACCCTTTTACCTTAGCCTGTTATGACGGGCTTGAGCCCTCCGTGGGTTATTAGCACGTAGGCTACCCTCTCGCCGCCGCCTGGGTACAGCGTCCATACCGGGTCAGTAGGCGCCGGCCAGCCGGTAACCCTCACGCCGTCGAGGTAGTAGATCTGCAGCCTCTTTTCGGCCCACGGTATCTGCCACACGTTCTCGTTCACGATGTACGCCAGCTTCCAGACTATCTCCTTCCTCTTCTCAGGGTCAGTCTCGACTAGCAGCTGCTCGACGAGGCGGCCGGGCACGGCCGGCCCCCACGGCGTGTCAAACTCCTCGTTTACGAGGCCTAGGCCCTCAGCGCCCGTGCCCACGCCAGTGTCCAGGGACCTGTCGCCGAAGAACAGGTCGTAGTAGCCAGTGTACGGGTCTCCGGTACCCCACCAGCAGCAGAACCAGTTCAGGTGCAGCCCTAGCTTGCCGGAGTGGGCGGTGGGCCAGAACGTCGGGTTCGGTATCGGCCTGGCTACGGCCTTTATGCCGAACTCGTTGAGCTGCCTGACGAGCTCGTCCAGGGCCAGCACCCAGTCGGAGTAGCCAGCTGGGCACGTGACCTCAAGCTCGATGAGCTCACCGTCAGGGGTCCTCCAGTAGCCATCAGGCCCCTTCTCATAGCCAGCCTTCCTGAGGATCTCCTCAGCCTTGGCCGGATCGTACTCGTACTTGGTCAGCTCGGCCAGCACGTCCTCGGGCAGCCACAGCTTCTCAAAGGACGGCAGGATTCCGTGAGCGTACGGGGTGTCTAGGGCCCAGTAGTAGCCGATCTCCCTCATCTTAACTCTGTCGATGGCGTACGCGAGGGCCTTCCTGAAGTTGATGTCGTTAAGCGGCTTCACCCTGAGGTTGAAGGTTATGGCGAAGTGACCGAGGTCGGAGATGAGCATGTGGTGCATCCTAGGCTCGGTCGCCAGTATCTGCTTGACGACGTCCGGCGGCGTGGCCGGGTGCGAGATGTCGATCTTCCCTGCCATCAGGTAGCTCCAGACGACCTCGTTGGAGGTCCAGTAAAGCACCTTCACGG
>CAYUFF010000074.1:0-1607 GCA_964444075.1 uncultured archaeon | reverse complement strand
CTAGTAGGCAGTCAACAGCTGCTTCGGTTGAATCGCCCCACCTTCTCCAGTCTAGGACGTCTCCCCTATAATCTAACAGCACTGGGCCTAAGGCGCAGGTAACCAGATAGGTTACCAAGCTAAAGCACCTCAGAGGGATAGGGGCTTCAGAACTTAAGAGTTTAGCTCTACGAGCCAGATCCTACGCTTCCATAAGAGCAGCGGAATACGGTCGTAATAGTCCTTTTAAGGCTTTAGATAGCTGACAAATCTACTTGAAAAGCTCGAAACTTACGATTAACGCAATTAGCGTCTTAATAGCCTACGCTTAACCGTCTTTTAGTCGGTGGTAGTATGAGGCCGCTGGGCAGGGTTAGGCACGTATCTAAGTCTGGGAGGCTTATCGTAGAGGCGTCCGAAGTACCTCCAATAGGCGCTAAGGTCCTTGACGAGAGGATGAATTTCATCGGCACGGTCTACGACATCATGGGTCCCGTATCGAGACCGTTCGTATCAGTAAAGGTTGACGAGAGTCGATTTAGGCCGGAGAGCCTAGTTGGAAGGCTAGTTTTCTGGGAAGGGCCTAGACGAAGGCCTCGAAAGAGGAGGAGGTAGTCATGAGCTATTACACCTGTCCTAACTGTGGTAGTAATAGGATCTTCTTCGACTACGAAGATGGTGCGCGCAAGTGCCTCGATTGCGGCTACGTACTCTCTGAAAGCGAGGTTGACCAGGGCCCTGAGTGGTACAGGGGACCTGAAAAGCATAAGGGGAGGATTAGGGCCGAGCCGTCGTTTACTCTCGGAGGAACAATTACCATGCCCATGCCCTATAAGTTAGGAGAGCTTAACCAGGTTAAACGCTTTCTCAGGCTAATTAAAACTCACAGGGCTGTATCGCGCGACTCTCTAGCTGACGTGAGGCGCGAAGTGTCTAGAATCATCTACTCACTTAATTTACCTCATTCAATAATCGAAGAAGTCGTTAAAAAATATGAGGAAGCTAGAAGAAGGAGGATTACCAAGGGAAGAAGCGTTAGGAGCGTAGTAGCTGCTTGCATACTAGCGGTATGTAAGAACCGCGGGATCGTGCGCTGCAACATAAAATCGCTAGCAATGGTTTCAGGAGTAACCGAGCAGGAGGTTAAGCGCTGCTATAGCGTATTGCTTAAACGAGGCGTCTTTAGGGCTCGTAAGGTGCCTTCACCAGCAAATTTCGTTCCTATGCTCGTTGACAAGCTGAAACTATCGCCTAAAGTTTTAAAAGTTGCATGTAACATCTGTAATGAAGTCAAGAATACTAAAAGATTTCAAAGCAAGGCCCCTCAGGGAATAGCTGCTGCCGTAGTCTACTTAGCTGCGATTCTATGCGGTGAGAGGCGTAGACAGGAGGATGTTGCTAGGGCTGCTGAGATAGCCGTCCCTACCCTCAGGAAAAATCTTAAGAAAATAATGTGCGAGCTAGAAATAACTGTAACTATCTAAAAATAATGATGTATATTATTTTTTAACTCCAGGAGAAAGGTAAGGTCATGTAAGCTATTGCTGTTTAACCTCAACCTTAAACCTTTTTAGAGGAGAGCTTGTAGGAACAGTTGAAGGATTCAATGCGTAAGCGGCGAATGTAGA
>CAYUFF010000073.1:0-1723 GCA_964444075.1 uncultured archaeon | reverse complement strand
CTTCTACATCTATCATCATATAGAAAAGCAGGAAAAATTAAGAGTTATGGAGTTAAGCACGAGCACACTTCTCTGTAAGCAAAGATAATAGCAAGCTCATTCGCAACGATGCGGTAATAGAGAGGGCGAGATTTATAAAATCGCAATTTGATTAAACATGGACGAAATAGACAAGAAACTGATAAAACTCTTAAAGAAGAACGCTCGTGCAACTTACCTCGAACTTGGGGAAAAAACGGGTTTAAGCGAGGCAGCAGTGAGGAGAAGGGTGAAGAAACTTGTAGAAGCTGGGATAATAAAAAGATTTACGATTGAGCTTTCCATCAAGAAGGAAGCAGAAGCCATATGCATGGTCATAGTTAACCCTTCAATCCCCACAAGTAAGATAAGGGAAAGAATTGAAGAAATAGAAAACGTTGAATGGGCGCGCGAAATAGCAGGGAGATACGACATAGCAGTTTTTATTTCTGGAGATTCCATAGCGGAGGTGAACGAATCTGTAGAAAAGATAAGAAGACTCAAAGGCGTCGAAAGAACGGAGACGTTTTTCGTACTTAAATGAAAGAAGTTTTATTTAAGTCACAATTTTTTTACGAAAGTCGTCATAAAATAACGAAATCTTTAAATAGTTTACTTCTATATAACTAAAAGGTGATAAAAAAATGAATGAACACGATTTTGATGAAATGGGAGAATACTGGCACGAGCTTGAAGATGAAGACTTTCTTAGAGATGAAATCGAGAAATTAAGCAGAATCCGAAGAGGGGTGCTCCCGGAAGGTGAAATGGCACTACGTAAAACCTTCCGGCTTAACGAGCCAGGTTGCTCCGTGAATTGTAGATTCTGTACATTGGGATCACAATACGTAGGATCTTGGAACAAGAATCGAATAAGAAGAGCGGAAGATATAAGGAGGGAGATATCAGAATTTCGCGAAATCCTTCCTGAAGCTCACATAGAATTCGTTGGATATTGGCCTGGAATTTCTGACAAAAACGACCCAGAGCTCAGAAAATTGTTAGAGCTAATCGAAGCATCAACAAGGGATTTCGAGGTAATTGGGGGAGATTTAGGGATAATTTTAGACGAAAACATACTTCATGAATTGAAGGAAGCAGGATTAACGTATCTTCATAACAATCTGGAAACAAGTCCACGTCTATACCCATTCGCTGTTGGAAAAAGCCCAGAAAGATTCAGAAGAAAAGTCAGGACTCTGCAATTGGCTCAAAGTTGCGGATTAAGAACAACTTCTGGCATACTACTAGGTTTAGGAGAGAATATAAGGGACCTAAGTGAGCTGATTCGTCAAATGGAAGGATTACAGCTAAGTAGAGTGCAAGTGAATCTAATGGATTACGAAACCGATCCTAGAATTGGTGAAATATTTAGAGAGGTGAGACATCACCTCACACCGGATTATGCTCTTCGAGTTTTATGTCTTTTGCGAAGGTTCATAAGTCCAAACAGATCCCTGATGGTGGGATGCGGAGTTAGCCAATACTTGTTTGATGAACCGTATTTTTCGTGGTTGTTGCAGTTGACGGATACACTTCATATAGGAGCGTTCACTAACTTGAGAGGCGGTTCAAATCCTGTAAGACCTCTGCTATCAAGATTAAACGAGTTAGGCTACGATATAGTTCAACCAAAGTATTTTTATAAAGAATCCGAGTGAGATAATGGAGGAAATTGAAAGCAGGTTGGAAAAACTGAAAGCGC
>CAYUFF010000072.1:0-1775 GCA_964444075.1 uncultured archaeon | reverse complement strand
AGAATTGAAGAGCTTAGAGCCGAGCTCGCGGAGGGGTTCAAGGCCCTGCTCTCTTCACAATAGTGATCCGGTGAGAGAAGCAGCGTGCCTCCACCACGCCAAGGTCTTGAACAGCTGAAATGCGCGGCCGGTACTCGCAGGTATCGGTCCCCCCAGTAGAGCCGATTACGGCGTCTTCCCGCTTGGGAGCTGGCCGGAGAGTCCGAGCCTGAGTGGGCGGCGAGGGCCGCGATCCTCGACCAGGAGAGTCCGATGAGCGGGGCCGAGTCGGAGTCCCCCGATGCTGCGAGGGTCCGTTAACTTCTCTCTACAAAGCCAGCGGTCGGCCTAGATCAGGGTTCTGACTGCCGCCTCGATCAAGGCCCTCCTGGCCCGCTTCACTCCCTCCTTCCTGAACCCGGGTCTCCACGTTCCCTCGAACAGCTCGTCAGTTATCGCGAGCCCGGCGGCTAGGCTGACCTTCCTGAACGAAGCCACGGCCATCAGGGCTGAGCACTCCATCTCGACGGCTAGGGCGCCCCTAGAGGCGTACTCCTCCACCTTCCGCTCGGTCTCGCGGAAGGGCGCGTCCGTCGTCCAGACCCCTCCCCTGATCGGCCGCACGCCCAGCGACCTCAGGGAGCGCTCGAATGTCTCCAGGAGATCTGGGTCGGGCCTGGGCAACTCCTCGGGCGGGAGGTAATGGTAGCTCGTGCCCTCCTCCCTTATCGCCCACTCCGGCAGCACCACGTCTCCAATCCGCGCGGAGCGAGAGATGGAGCCAGCCTCCCCCAGGAAGAGTATCCTCCTCACCCCGCTGGCTATGAGGATCTCCAAGAGCATGGCAGCCGCCGGGGCGCCGAAGTAGCCGAGCAGGATGGGGATCTCGCGCCCCTCCGCGCTCGTGACCGCTCTCTTGAGACACGCTGGGACGCCGCACTTCTTAGGCCTTACTTCGAACATGCTCTCAGCGAGCTTCAGCATCCTGGGAGTCATTACCAAGATGGCCGCGTCTCCCCTAAGCCAGGGAATTGGGGTAAGCTCGCTGGGCTCTATAATGGGCTTGCCACCCTCTGCAGGCAGGAAGCTGCCGGGTCCAAGCACGCGCGAACTCCCACTCTGATCTAATAAGAAGAGTAGCCCTATGAGAGGCTGGGGAGGGCTGAGAGCGAAGCTCGGGGATAGAGTTATCCTCCCTATTTGGTGGGAGAGCCTCCGAGTTCAGAGCCCGTGGTTCAACGTATGGCGGTCGCTCTGACCATTTCTCAGGCAGACGGACGAGCGCTAGAAAATCCTCCTGACCCACGGGATCGAGTCAAAGTCGCGGTCGTTCGACAGAACCTCCTCGACGCCTACTCTCCTCATCTGGACCGCTAGAACTAAATCGTCCCACATTCTCAAGCTCAGACCCAGCCTCTCAGCCTCTCTCACCGCCTCCTCGAAGTCCTCAAGCCTGGTCTCGATTACTTCGACGGGCTTGTCCCTGAGAAAGGTCAGGAAGGTGGGTATGGCGCTCCACGCCCTCCTTCTGTCGAGGTGCGCCAGAACCTGGGACAGGGCCAGCGTGGATGTGACCAGTCCAGTCTCCTTGAGGTGCTCCTTCGCCCTGGGGCCGTACCTCGGGTCGGCCATTAGCACGTAAAGGAAGGCGTTTGAGTCAACGAATCTCCTCTCCCGCGAGGGAGGACTCAACCTCCTCAATCTCGACCTCCTCCCTGCCGGCCAGGCCGTAGAGGTCATCCACCGTGACCCTCCTCTTTGGGGCCAAGATCAGGGAGTCTCCCTCCACTCTGAGG
>CAYUFF010000071.1:0-1871 GCA_964444075.1 uncultured archaeon | reverse complement strand
TCCATGGGTATGTCCAACTCTTCAAGCCATTCGAAAGGCAGGAACCCTAAGTAACAGA
This sequence comes from uncultured archaeon, assembly GCA_964444075.1. Taxonomy (GTDB): domain Archaea; phylum Aenigmatarchaeota; class Aenigmatarchaeia; order CG10238-14; family SCSR01; genus CAYUFF01. The sequence continues at coordinate 1,813 of CAYUFF010000071.1, read as the reverse complement.
GATCTCGTACGAGAACGCGGAACTTCTTAGGTCCAAAGAAGGGTATTTTAAGGGGAGATTTCTGATTGGTAAGTGCAACTTCGAATTCCCTTAGTCCCTTTGACCTAAACTCGCTAAGTAGATTATGCAAATTACCGTTGTATTTCTCCGTTATTTCGAGTAGTTTTTTTACTCCACCCACCACTTTTCGATCGACAATTTGCATTCCAAGATACTTGAATTGGGCAAAGTAACCAGAGCGACTCAACCACTCCTTTATCTTCCGATCGCTAGTGAAGTGTCGTTTAAAAGCGCTATAATTGGTTAACCCCCTCTGAAGCAAGTATTGCTCAACTAATTCGAGTTGCTTAGTGTCACCTTGGTCGAGGATCGCCGTAAGGAATCGCATAAAGATTCCATCGGGAGTACTCAATTTCTCCTTGGTTACTTCGGGCTCAAGGATCGTTTCACAGAGTATGAAACCAATGCATTCCAATATTCTTGCAATCTTACGATCTTCATCCGAAAATATCGTCATTTCCTTGTTCTTTGGGTATCCTTTTTGTATATTGCGAGTCATTTTAAGCTTTTTTAACTTATTAACCGTTTTCTGAGCTCTTTCTAGCCAGATTCTGGGAAGCCCTCACGTGGTTTTCCATAATTCGGCTCCCTATCAGTAAAGTTCTCTCGTCGACAAGCAACCCTTCCGCGGCAAAGTCTACCCATACTCCCTCTGCCTTCAGCAAGCGCAAAATCCTAACAGAACTACAAGCTTTAAGGCCCGTACATCCACCTCTACTAGAATGATCGGCACCCTCAAAATCGAGAACTTCAAGTCCGTAAGGAAGCTCGAGCTCCCCTGCAAACGCATCAACGTCTTCATCGGGGAGCCCAACACGGGGAAATCGAACATCCTAGAGTCCATAGGGTTGCTTTCCTTTTTGGGCCACGGCGGCTCCCTGCGCGATTTCGTGAGAATGAGAAACGCAGATGACCTTTTTTATCAGCATGATGTATCCCATCCGATTAAAGTACAAGCCGATAACCTTCTCATTCGGCTAGATTATATGGGAATAAGAAAAATGTATTCTCCGCTTGATATCACGACTTACAGAAATGGAGAAGTATTGGACTTCTTATATCCTGATGAATATTTTTCTGTAGATGTAGAAAAATATTACAAATCAAGACATCATTTTTCCCGTTTCAAATTTTATCGTTTCAGATCAAGGGAAATTTTCCCAAGTACGCGAACTGACTATTTAGTACCCCCAGATGGTGAAAACTTACTTTTCGTGCTTCGGACGCACAAGAAACTGCGAGATTTGGTGGAAAATCTTCTCGCTGAATTTGGGCTTAAGTTAGCTTTTAGATTCAAGGAAGAGAGGATAGAAATAATACAGGAAATAAAAAAGCACGTCGTCGTAGCCCTGCCCTACGAGGTCATCTCGGAAACCCTGCAGAGGACGATATTCCACCTAGCGGCTGTCCTCACGAACGAGGACTCCGTCATAGCCTTCGAGGAACCCGAAGCCCACGCTTTCCCATACTACACGAAGTACCTCGCCGAATGCATAGCCTTGGACGAAAAGAGAAACCAGTACTTCATTTCCACCCACAACCCCTACTTCCTCATCCCCATCCTCGAGAAAGCGCCGAAGGGCGACGTGGCCGTTTTCTGCACTTACGTGAAGGACTCCGAGACGAAGGTCAAAATGTTGAGCGATGAGCAAATCCAAAAGGTGCTCGAAGAAGGCGCCAACGCGTTCTTCAACCTCGAGAGGTTCCTCGGCCGCTGATGGACTTCGTGGAGTGTAAGCCCGACGAAGTCCTC
>CAYUFF010000070.1:0-1877 GCA_964444075.1 uncultured archaeon | reverse complement strand
TGGTACCTTCTAGAAGAAAAGGTTAGGGAGGCGAAAAGCCTTCAGGAAAAGGTAAGCCTTCTGGAAAAGCTCATAGGCATGACTCCAAAACACAAGGGAACGGAAAACTTGCTGGCAGAGCTTAGGAAAAGGCTGTCGAAATACAGGAGAGAGCTGGAGAGGAAGAAAAAGGTCGGTAGGGCGACTTCTGAACCGAAGTTCAAGGTCGAGAAGTGCGGCAGCGTTGTCGTTGGCGTGGTGGGCTTTACCAACTGCGGAAAGAGCTGGTTCATAAACAAGCTCTGCGGAAGGAAGGTCTTGGAGGAAAGTCCGCGCGAGTTTACCACGACGCTCCCGAAGAGCGTCGTTTTCTTGCACGATGGGATAAGGTTTCAGCTCGTCGAGATACCGTCGTTCTTCACCCCCGAAGCCTTGGGTTGCCTAACGGTTTGCGATCTGGTAGTGATTTTGCTCGACGGTAGGAAGGGTAACCTAGCTTCGCAAGCTGCCGAGCTCAGGAGAATGGTGGAAAGGTACTGCTCAAACGTTTTAGTGGTGGTAAACGCTTTCGACGGAAGAGAAATTAAGGGGTGTGAGAACGGTTCGGCAGTGCTCAAGGTTTCTTCGGAGGAGTTCGAGAGGGAACTGATACTCGAAAGGATGTGGAAGTTGTGCGGGAAGATAAGGGTGTTCACCAAGCCTCCTGGAGGAAGGGTCAGCGAGGAAGCCATCGTGGTCGAGAAGGGCTCTACGGTCAAGGACGTGCTGGAGGAGTTGAGCGAGAGGATGGTCGAAACCTTCAGGTTCGCCAGAGTTTATACGAAGGGTTCTATGGTGAAGAGGGTTGGTTTGGATTACGAGCTTGAGGATCGCGACATCTTGGAGATCCACGCTCGTTAAATTTTTTATTCCTTCCCTGAAAAAATTTATTCTGAGGTGTGCCCAGGTGCCGGAACCAGGTTAACGGGCCAGCCTGGAGAGCTGGTGGGCCTTCGGGCCCTTCTGGGTTCAAATCCCAGCCTGGGCGTAGGAAGTTTATTCATTTATCTGAAAACTTTACCTTTTACAACTTCGAGCTAGGTTTATTACTACCCGTATAGTAGTGGGAGGATAAGTGATTATCCCACTACTTCTTTCGGAACGACTCTTTTCAAATCAGTTTTGTCAAAATGTCTATCAAAGCTTACGATTGCCCTCACCTGCAATTTTTTAGCGTCAAAATCAAGTCCCACTTTTTCTGCTAAAATGAAAGCTTCCAACTCTTCCTCTAGGGTAGTTATGTAAACTTTTAAACCCTTTGAGTTTAAAACATTTCTTACGAAAGTTTGTATTGCTTTATGATTTTTGCCTAAAAAGCTTCTATTGCATGTAAGGTAAAAGAAGAAACGACGGCCTCTATCTCCCCTTTAGAAACCTTTTCCAAAAATTCCACACAACTTTTTGCGTTCTTTCTGTTGAGAATTATTTCGAGGAAAATATTTAGTATCTATCAAATACATCAATCAACACCTTTCTTCCAGATTTTATGTTGAATCCTTACAGAGGATTCTTTACTTTAATCACACCTTTGAGAACCGACCAATCAGCAGGAGACTTCTTTCTTGAAATCCATTCCTCTATCAATTTTTTTGTCGCCAATTTTATGCTGCCTTTTTTATACCCGAACGTTTCCATGGCTTTCTTCTTAAATTCTTCCAGCAACTTATCTTCTAACTCAACCTTTATAATTCCCATACGTACATTTTGTACTTTTGTACTCAAATAATTAACTAAACTCAATAACTCAATTAAAAAACTAAAAATTTTAAATCTCTGCGATTAACGCGATTAACAGTAACCTATCAACGTTGAATTCAACATATCAACAACTGTGTAACTCCATAATAATCATGTTATAT
>CAYUFF010000069.1:0-1894 GCA_964444075.1 uncultured archaeon | reverse complement strand
GATAGCTTTAGCTGTATGGAGGGTGGAGGTTTACTTTATTGAGAGGAAGGAGAAAATTACGGGATAGTATGGAGATCGAGAAGTTCATTTCAATCATTGGTTCAAGAACGATAACAGACGAGCGAATTCGGGACTTAAAGAAAATAGTGGAGCTAGCTAGGGATTTCCATCGAATGGCAGAAATACCTACAAAGAACTGGAAAATTTCCGAAAATACGGTCGTTCTGGAGTCCGGGCATCAGCCGAACTTCTTGCCTTACGCTGGAGTCTGGAGGAAGGTGTTCCTTCTCGATTACTTCTGCAGTAAACTCAAAGAGTTTGGTAGGGATTCATTACCGGTCTTTGGATTCTTTGATTTCAACTTGTGCACGGCCAAGTGGCTCTTCCAAAATAAGGTTCCCGCAGCGAACAAGGAGGGTTTTGTGACAATTGGTTTTAGGAGGTTATCCGGAGTAAACATGTGGAAGAGGTTTAACTCCATCGATAAGCCGTCCGAGGAGGAATGGGAAAGGGAAGTGCAGAAGATATATAATATTTATAAAAAAGATAAAGAGAATAGAGAAAACCTCGAAATTATCATTGAAGAAATGTGGAAGAGTTATGAGCTTGGAAATGCGCTTTCAGACGTGAACGCCATACTTTTTTCGAGACTCTGCGTACTACTTGGGCTTAACGTGTTGTTCTTCAGGTATTCCGATGTGCAGCGTGCGAAGGTTTTCATTGAAGAGTGGAAGAAGGTGCTATCACGGCTCGAGGATTTCAACAGACTCCACAACGAGGTTGTTGAGAAGAAAGGGCTACACGATGTTGGCCTTGTTGAACCGAACTCCGCACCATTCTGGTATCATTGCGAATGTGGGGGAAAGGTACAGATGTTTCTTACGAACAGCTTTTATTCCGGCGAATGCCCGGTGTGTGGAGAAAAATACAGAATTGAGAGTATAGAAGAAGAGTTTGAGAACTTAAGCCCCAGAGCTGTCATGAGAAACGTTGTTTTCTCTGAAGGGTTGAGAACTTCGCTGTTCGTTTCGGGAGCTGGAGGGGGACTGAGATACGGTACCGTGTCCAACGAGGTCTCATTCAGGCTTGGTTTTAATGTCCCAATCACCGTCGTATGGCTTGGAAAAGACTATCATCTCGGGATTGCCCACCGCTCCTTAGTAAGGGAGATAACTAAAGCTTTTGACATGGATTTGGAAGACCTAACCAGCGAAGAGAGGGCTATTTCCAAGCTTGCTGCAAAAAGACGCCAGCTCGCAGAAGCCGTTGGTTCTGGCGATGTGAAATCTGAACAGAAGTATCTGGGACAGTACAGGTATTCGGACACCCAGCTAAGAATTGCCGAAAGCACGTTTGCGGTTACACCCTCTATTCTGGACATTCTCGTTTCATCAGGCTTTGACGGAGTTGTAGATGCCTGGAGAAAAGCCATGGCGGGCGTCGAAATTAAGGAGGGGGAGTTTTACAGAATTGAGAGGGATGTTGTTTACGGAGACGAACGTTTGCCAAAGCTTTACGATGTAATAAGGGTGTTGAAGGAAAGGAGTAAAGAGATCGACCCCCTCGGCATCCTCGGAGGTGCATAATGTTCAGCAGGATTCTGATATTAAGCCCGCACACAGACGATGGAGAGCTGGGATGTGGGGGGAGCATCGCGAAGTTCGTTGAAGAGGGCAGGGAGGTTTACTACGTAGCTCTGTCCGCATGCGAAAAGTCGATTCCCGATAACTTCCCGAAGGATATTTTGAAAAAGGAGGTAAAAGCAGCTACGAGCGTGCTGGGAATAGGAAACGACAACCTCATGCTCTTCGACTTTGAAGTGAGAGAGTTTCCAACCTTCAGGCAGGAAATACTCGAAACGCTGATAAAGGTAAGGGATGAGATAAAGCCAGAC
>CAYUFF010000068.1:0-2065 GCA_964444075.1 uncultured archaeon | reverse complement strand
GAGGATTTAAAGGAGATTGTAGAGATTTGGGAGGCTGAAATATCTTTAGCTGTCAATAGATTTCTTAAAAAGAAGTCGTTAGAAATGGCTGAAATAGAAAGGATTTTATCAAAAAGCAAGCTTTCCGAGGAAAGGGCAAGAGAAATTATGAGGGAAATTTAGTTTATCGTTAGTTTAAGGAATACGAAAGGTTGTATAAAGAGTTGATGTTAATTGGGAAGAGGAGAGAATAAACCCTGAGCTCAGGACTTACTAAAAGTTTAATCTCCATTTCTCTAAGTAATCTCATACATTTCTCCTCTCTAAATCATATTTAAAATCTTTCCAGTGAAACTCCTTTGCACACCCTTAAATCAAAAACAATGAGCAAAGACGGCGAGGATGAAGAATGGGCCCGGCCAGAATCGAACTGGCACCTCAACCTCGTAAGGGTTGCGTCCTACCATTAGACGACGGGCCCTCTAAAAATATATCATCCCAACGCGGTTTTTAAATTTAACCCTCATAGGGAATAAAAGTAATTATGCAGAGGATATTTTTTCTACGAATACTCGCGACAAGCGTAACCTTTTTAGCCATCTTCTTCACGCTTTCACTCTCCCAGCTGGACAAGGTGAAGCAATGCTACTTATGTTCTTACGACGGTAGCGAGTTTTCGGAAAAGGTCTTCTTCGCAGTAGTTTCCTCGAAGAAAGGTTCGGTACTCTGCTACGAAAACCTCACGGACAGTTACGAGTTTTCACTTAACTTTTCTAGGTCGAATCCTTTGATCATCAGCTTTTCTCAAGGTGAGTGTAAGCTCCTCGATTCTTCTTTCCCGACTGTATTCTCTCAGGGACTTCCCTCTTCTCCCTTGGGAGAAATAACCATACCCGAGCTCAGTAGCATGGTCGTCGAGATTTCTTACTCGCACCCGAAGATAATTTTTCAGAATAACATCCGACTTCCTACTGGAAACTACAGAATTTGCTTCGAAAATGTCGGAGAGTACAACGAGAAGGTTGTGTTAAGGGTGAGGGAATGTTGACGATGCGAAATCGCGGGAAGATCATCAGGAGGAGAATGAGAAAGTTGAGAAAACTCATCGATGCTCAAGATTTAGATGCCGTAGCCTTCGTCGGCCTCTTCCCTCACAAGGACCCCAATTTAAGGTACTTCCTTCTCTCTGACTATGATGGAATTCTCTTCGTTTCTCACGATGAAGTTTCCTTCCTAACTTCACTCCTCGAAAGTTATCCGAGAGAGCTGGAAAGTTTTGCGGGGGTAGAGAGGTGCAAGCATCCTTTGCAACGCTTACGCGAAAGGCTTACTAAAGGTTCTGTGAAAAGCTTAGGTATCTATTCCAGAGCTTTACCAGCTAGTGCGTACGTTCTGCTGAAGCGAGCTTGCAAGTTGGTAGCGATAGACGTGGAGGTGTTGAAAACGAGGTGCGTGAAAGAGGAGGAAGAGTTGAAGCTCTTACGAAATTCCGCGAGGATCGCAGAAATGGTAATGGACCAAGTGATTCAGAACCTCAGGCCTGGGGTGAAGGAGATTGAGTGCTTCTGGTTCATCAGGAAAAAGCTCGTTGAGTTCGGGGTTGAGGAAGCTTTCACCCCCATCGTAGCCTTCGGGAAAAACACCTCTATACCGCATGCTAAACCTACTCGCAAGAAGCTGCTCGATAGCGAACCCGTGCTCATAGACCTCGGAGTAAAGTACTTAGGGTATTGTTCCGACGTTACAAGGTTTGTTCCTCCTAGGAAGAGAGACAAGAAGGTCTCCCATGCTTTCGAGACTGTAGCCTCCTTGCTAGAACGACTGGAGAGGGAAACGAAGGTAGGTACGCTACCAACGGAAATTTTTGAGAAAGCTAAGGGAGAGGTCGGAAAAGCTGGCTACGAGCTCGTGCATTCTCTTGGTCACGGAATCGGCATCGAGGTCCACGAGTATCCCACGTTCTCGAAGGGTGGAGCTGGTTCTAGGATTCCGCTCAGGGAAAGGATGGTGTTCACGTTGGAGCCAGCGGTTTATACCAAGAACTTCGGCGTGAGGATAGAGAACGTTTACGTCGCTACGAAGAGTG
>CAYUFF010000067.1:1101-2083 GCA_964444075.1 uncultured archaeon | reverse complement strand
AAAACCGATTAATCGATATCATCTTGAGAATCTTCCAATCTATGTACCTCGTAGGGTCGATGTGCCTCTTTTTGATTTCTGGAAACTCGAACTCTCCCACTCCAAGATAATTTCTCTCCAAACCTGTTTCCTAATTTAATCGTTGTAGAACAATTTAAGTATTGTCCCGTATTATTATGCATACACACGTCTTTGAGTTTTTGGTACCTCCTTCGCATTCCTTCGGTATATTTTTTACCTGAGGATTTTTAATTAGGAAACGAAATTTCATAATTGTTGTAGGGAAACACTTTTATATTACTTTTTCCTAATAAACATTATGCCTCCGACAAAGAAGTTGAACATCCTTTACTTTATGCTTAGGGAAAAATTTGGAGATAAAAGTTTCACCCTACACGACCTAAGGGATACTCTTGGCTACGACGAAAAGTCATTATCAGTGATATTAAATCGCATGAGGAAGGAGGGATTGTTGGTAATCGAAAAGGACGAAAGAGATTTGAGAAAGAGCATTTATAGACTACTTCCGCCCTCGAAGGCTTTGAAAACCGTTGGCAGAGAAACTTTGATAAACTTGTTAAAGAGGGCTGCAGATTTGGTTAGGGGAAAGGTTGACTATGAGGTTCTGCTAATCTTGCTTTTTTACAAAGCTTTTAGCGATTTGTGGAAAGAGGAATTCAAAAGCGTCGTAGAAGAGCTTGTAAAAGAAGGATGGGAAAGAAAGGAAGCCGAGGAAGAAGCAAAGCTTAAAGAGTATCATATACTTTACATACCGAACCCGGAAAATAACTTATGGGAAGAGGTGATTAAAGCCAAGGAAAACCTCACAGAGAGAATTAGAGATGGAATCAGGGCAATCGGCGAAGCCAATCCGCCTATTTCAGATGCCGTAGAAAGGTTCATCAGGTATTTGGAGGATTTAATAGGCAAGGGGGATGCGGACCTAATTCTAAGGCAAGTTGTTGACATCTTCAACGAAGTG
>CAYUFF010000067.1:0-1091 GCA_964444075.1 uncultured archaeon | reverse complement strand
GTTGATAAATTACTTCGCTCCACAAAAGGCAAAGGCAGGAGAACTCTTCACCCCTAGGGAAGTTGTAAGGCTTTTGATAGAAATCTTAGAGCCCAGTAAGGAGAGAAGAAAGATTTTAGACCCTGCCGCTGGGAGCGGCGGGATGCTGATATACTCCTACAAATTTGTCAGGGATAAAATCGGGGAAGATGCGGCAAAGGAGTTGATACTAGTTGGACAAGAGTCCAAGGATATAAACTACGCTATACTGAAGCTGAACTTCATGTTGCACGGAATAGGGTTCGGTAAAAACGTTAAGCTCTATTTTGAGGATTCCTTACTTAGGCCGATGTTTAAAGAACAGGCTCCTTTCGATATAGTGATCTTCAATCCTCCGTGGAACCAAGACGGCTACGGGGAGGAAACTCTGAAAAAATCTGAAGTAAAGCAAATATTCTCCCCAACCTATCCGCCTAACAACAGCGCTGACTGGGCTTGGATAAAGCTAGCTTTACACTTCACAAACGAGGATGGAAAGGTAGGTATAGTTATAGATAACGGTTGCTTGTTCAGGGGAGGTAAGGAAAAGGCGATAAGGCAAGAGGTCGTAGAAAACGATTTAGTCGAGTGCGTCATTTTACTACCAGAAAAGCTGTTCTTCAACACAGGTGCTCCAGGCGCGATAATAATCTTCAACAAGAACAAACCACCTGAAAGAAAGGGTAGGATACTCTTCATCAACGCGAGCGATAAATTCGAAAGGCATCCCGAGATCAGGAGGATGAACAGGCTGAGCGAGAGGGGAATCGAGGAAATAACCGAGGTGTACAGGAAGTTTGCGGACGTCGAAGGGTTTTCAAGGGTAGTTCCCCTGGAGGAGGTAAGAAAAAACGGTTACAACCTTCACGTAACCCTCTACGTTTTTCCGGAAGAGGAAGAGGAGGAGATCGACGTCCTGGAGGAATGGGAGGAAGAAAAGAAAATAGAAAAAGAGATAGCGGAAATCAACGAGAAGATCGAAGGGTACTTGAGGTTGGTAGGATGAATGTTCGCGAATTGATAAGGTGTGGAGAGAGCGAGAGGGTAGAATTTAAAGAAAGTTTCTGTAAAGA
>CAYUFF010000066.1:0-2183 GCA_964444075.1 uncultured archaeon | reverse complement strand
AACTCCTCATAAATTTTCTGGCACAATGTTAAACGTCTAACATCTCTTTCCTATTTGTTAACCAATTTAAAATTTTTCGTTAACTTTTCGTTAACCAAAAATCGTTAACTCTAGGTTAACGTAAACGACAATCATAAGTTTGCGGACTCAAATGTTAGACGTTTAACACGAAGAACACTATTTATAACACCTTCCTCTAAATTCTATCTTCCTCACCCAAATTCTTCTTTTACTTTTTTCATACTCGAATAAAATTCTAACCTTACCAACTCTCGCTCTAAAAACATTCTCAAACCCTCTTAGTTTAACAACGTCCAGTTTTACGAGAGGGAATGCGACAAGCGAAGAAATGACTGTTTTTACTTTTTCTTTTAATTTTGGCTCAAGCTTTTTCAAAAACTTGATACAATCCTTGTGAATTTTAATTTCATTCTCATATACCATCCTTTACCCTTTCCCAGTCTAAAAACTCCTCTTTTCTTACAGGATTTTTGAGGACTCTTTTCTCGCTCAGAGTCGGTTCAACTTCTTTAATTTGCTCAAGATTCAACTCTATGAGAGTTTTCAAATAATCCTTCACAAGCCTAACTTCCCTATCGATCTTCTTCAATTCTTTCAACAATTCTGTGTGCAATTTTTGCGGCATACACTGTAGTTTATGTTTTACATGAAATTTAAAATTGTGTAGCTCGTTCGACCTGTATAACAAGGAATAGATAAGTTTTTCGTTAACTTCAGGGTAAACAGACATTGGTCACGAGTTGTTCAAATGTTAGACGTCTAACCTCAACTTTCCCACGCAAGCTTATACCTAGTTTTCCTTCCCCTTCCAATTCTTCGAACAAGTCCAAGCCTTTCTAACTCTTTCAACCTCTTCACCACAGACACTTTGGATACTCCCAACCTTTCCGCCAAAGCCTTAGAGGTATTTATGCCAGACCTTACAAAACCCAAGATCTCTACATCCCTCTCGTCTATTTCGAAGGTGCTAACTTTTGGCAGTACAAACTCTAACGTCGTTTGAAACGGTTGGATGGTATAGTTGACCTTTATCCCCCTTTTCTCGCACAACTCCTTCATCCTCTCTATCCCCGAGCCATACCTCTCTATGTACCCAATTCCATACATGTACTCGCTCAGCAAAGGGTTTCTGGGTTTGTGAATGGGGTTCTCGGGAGACACCCCAGGAGGAAAGGATCCCGGGTTTATTATCCTTAGCTTCGTCGGAAAGATGAAGATCCTTACGTCAGCCGAGCTAAAGTAGTTTCTGTGGATGAGCGCGTTAATTACACCCTCCCTTACTGCTTCGATTGGATACTGAACGAGGTCAACCCTCCTGAAACCTATTATTCTTCCTCCAAACCTCGGTAAAACCTTGAACAAGTAATTTTCAAGCTCGTCTACAAGCTTCCATAGGGGCAAAGAAAATTCCTTAGAGTCGTAGTACTCTCTCATACTCTCATCCTTGAAAACGACAACCCTCACGACAGCTTGGGGTAAGTAGAGCTTTGGCTCCGGCGTGAAAAATAGTATGCCAGCGTTAGTGGCGAAAAGCTTTCCCTCATGCTCCACGACAGCCTTAACCTTTTTCATCAAATCCTCAACGCTTCCCCTTAATTCTTGCCCCCTCGCCACTCTTCTCCTTTCTAGGTATTCCTCGAAAAGTTCCTCTGAAAGGATTTCAGCACCGTAGTTGCTCCTCAGCTCGTCGAACTTGATGCTCAGGCATTCCACGAGCTTTTTCGCTATTTCCTCGAGTTCTAACGGTCTCTTCTTGCTTCCTATCCTGACGTATACTCTTCCTCCTACAGTATGCAGCTTCTCCGACTTTTCAACCTTGATTACGATGACCAACTTCTCGTCTATGTAAACCTTCTCTATCCTTACCTCCGGCCTTGGGATGATGGAAAGCAGAAAGCTGCTTATTTTTTCTATCTCGTTTTCTTTAGCACCTACGATTTCTCCCTCGTCGTTGACGCCGACGAGGATGTATCCTCCTTGCGTGTTTGCAAAGGAGCATATCAGTTCGCCAAAATCAGCCGAAACAGAAGTTTTAAATTCTACCCTTTCGCTCTCTCCTTCCCTCAAGAGCTTTATAATGTCCTCTACCTTCATGTATAAAAGTTTTTTCGTTAACCATTTTAAATTTTTCGTTAACTTTTCGTTAACCAAAAATCGTTAAC
>CAYUFF010000065.1:0-2278 GCA_964444075.1 uncultured archaeon | reverse complement strand
CTCATGAGAACGCACGTACCATCACCCTTTGTTAACTACTTTCCGCTCGAACTGATCTCTTGGTTGATGGGAGTTTTGGTAGTCATCGCGATTTATCATGCAGCCTATTCTGCAACACTTACTTCACCGACATTACCACCGCAAGCAGGAGGAGGGGCAAGCCCTCTCGCCGCTCTCGTCGGAAATTTCTTTTTGGCAGTAGGAATTTTCATCATCCTTGGCATAAACTGGATTTCAATCGTTGAAGCTGGAGCTGGTCGTCTCGATTACATTCAATGCGTAGTAACGAACATGCTCACCCCTCAATCGTGGATGGCAACCGGGATGACACCCTGGGAGTACTGTAAAAGGATTAAAGGGGAAGAAAAGCTCATCCTCCACAAGTTCGGGAGGGAGGAGATACTCAGCGTCAGGCTCGGGACGGAGGAGCTGGAATACAAGGTCTTCGGGTTTATGCCAGGAGAAGAGTATGTTCTGTGGTTTACGGTATACAACCTAAGGTCTGGTGAGAAGGAATTACCGGTAGAGAAGATACTAGTCTCCCAACCTTTGTATAATCATACAAACTTGAAGATAGAGGTAAAGGAAGGTAAGGTTTATGTAAATAATGAAGAGGTAGATATTCTAGGCTACACAATTTACGACGAAACCGGTAGGGAAATTCAACCCTATTATGCTGATGAGCACGAAGGTTGGTACCTCGACTACAACCCTTACCACGGAAAACAAGTATACGTCTACAGGGAAATTTCTGAGTGTGATTGGTTTAAGAAAAACGTGTTGAAGCCCCGTGAGAACAAGTGTAACGCCGTTGTTTTCATGCCCAAAGAACTAGGAACTTACAAACCGAAGGTCGTCATCATTTGGAATCAAACTGTAGAGGCTAGAGACATCCTCAGAGTAGTTTCGTCACCACATTATTACCAACGTAATTATCGCCCCGTCTGCATCGAGGAGAGGGGAATGAGTTACGCATGTCCTACTGTTAGCGAGGGTCCCGTGAACCTCGTGATAAACTTTGTTCCGAGACAATATCTCAGTGGGAGTAAAATGAAAATTCATCTTTTGGTAGGCGTAGGAAACGTAGGTAAAGGTAAAGTTACGCGAATTGAAGCAAAGAAGTTAAAACCCCTTGGCATAACATTACCGTCTCGCTGCGAAGAAAAAATTAGTAGCAGAATTAATACTATCGACTGGGAAAAGTTAAAGGGTGAAAAAGCTGGTCTACTGACTGAGTGCACGTTTCTCCCGAGTGAAATAGGGATTTCACTTAAAGAGGGTGAACCCTACAAGGAAACGTTGGTCTCGATGGAAATGAGCTACACTTATGCAGAAACTTTCGAACTCCCAAAAATTGAAACTACGGTGACAAGCTAGCAATGCCCATCCTTTATCTCACCCTTCTCAAGGATGTTGAACGCTACCCTTAGGGTGGTGAAATCTTTTGCGTTTTTACAAACATCGTAGAGTACATGCTTTTCAAAAAACTCTTCCTTTTCTTGCATCGTAACGAGAATTTTCGTTTTGTTCACAACGAATGTATAACCACATTCCGTAGTGTATTCGACGCAGTAACAAGTAGTATAACACTCAGAATCTGAACAATGCTCTACACACTCTTTCTTAGAACAATAACAGTCGCTGTAACACGTCTGAGCCGAAGTCTCCGTTTCTACCGGTAGCGTGTTGAGGTTAAAGTGGTAGTACTCTTTCTCGTAACTCAGAATTTTTTCCTCTACCGCATCTTTAATCTCGCTAGCTGCCTGTTGAAGGGTTTTTCCTGTCTGCCACACGAAAACCTCGTCGCAATAGACGCAGTGGGAATCCTTCCATGAGTAAAAAGTCTGTATTCCGTTAGCGGAGAGGTAAGAGGATATCGCGTCTTCTACAACGCCGTTCATCACTCTCTCGGAGATGAAATTCCTGGATTCCTCCAGCATCTCTCCAAAAGCTGTGGGAAGCTCGATACCCTCCTTTCCTGTATAGTTAATCGCTATGCTCTCACTTTCGAATTCGAACTTGCTGACGTTGGCTTTAAGCGTTACCAAAACCTTACCAATGCTTATCCTCTCCGGAGGCGTGAAAACCTCTACGTTTATCTTCTTATCATTCTCCCTTAGGTAAGGAAGGAAGCTCTTCACGCAGGCGCTGACGTTTTTCTTCAAAACCTCTACGATTTCCTCCTCATTCGGCACCATAACCTTTCCGTACTCTCCCCATACCTCGGCTTTCGCACAGCCCTCGTTCATCAAACTCTGTAACAAACAAATTCTTAATG
>CAYUFF010000064.1:0-2571 GCA_964444075.1 uncultured archaeon | reverse complement strand
CAGAAGGGGTGAGAAGAAACCGTGGGTTACCGTTCGGAAGGCAATAGGAGATCTCCCCCCTTTAGAAGCGGGAGAGGAATCCGAATTGGATCCGCTGCATCGCGCGAGAAGGCTGCAGGAACACTACATCCGTCTTATAAAGGCCATACCCGAAAACGGAGGTTCGCGTTTCGACGCTCCGAAAGTGCTGTGGCTACCCTCCCACAAGAAAGCCGGAAGAAAATATCCCGACGTCTTCGGCAGGTTGAGGTGGGATGAGCCTTCCATCACGATAACGACCGGTTTCACGAACCCGAGTAAAGGTCGCTTCGTCCATCCCGAACAGAATAGGGGACTCAGCCTCAGAGAAGGGGCAAGGTTGCAAACGTTCCCCGACCATTACGAATTCAAAGGAACCTTCGCTCAGATAGAAAGGCAGATAGGAGAGGCGTTTCCACCGCTTTTGGCTAAGAAAATTGCCGAAGCGATTAAATAGGGGGTTAAATTTTCAGTGACGGTAGATATCTATCCCCGTCAGTCGATTATTTGCTCTGGAATTTCGGCCATTGCAACCACCACTTTTCACTTCTTGAGGACCCAACCCGCAGTCAAAAGGATCGCACTGATTACCACGAAGACCACTGCGCTGCCAATCTGAATGTTCACGACGGCGCTCATTATTTTCATAAGCTCGGTTGAGTTGGTAATCTCGTAAGTTCCGATATACGCCGTAACGAGCGTTATCCAAGCCAAGGCGGCGGCAACTCCGACCCCTTTTCTTATAAAAAGCGGAAATCAGGGCCAAAATTTTACACCACCGCCCCCCATTACCACCAAGCCATTGCTGACCGCATTCCGGGGTTCCACCACCATGCTGACCGATCTTTATGTTGGTAAAAAACCAAAAAAGCTATAAATATGTTGGTGTATTAACCAACAATGGAAAGAGAGATAAGGGTCAAGGGGCGAACAGTGCTTTACAGAATTGTCCCCCGAAAGGGTTGGGCCGTGGTGGTGAAGGAGGACAATGTCCTGATCGACAACTACCACCACGGATATCCCCACATCCACCCAGAGAGGGAGCCGATAAAGGCCAACGATGTTTACGAGGTTGTTGAGATCGTGGTGAGGCACATCGAGAGGTATGGGAAAGTAAAGCTGGATAAGTTGAGGGAGGAGTTATGCGGATAAAGTTCGTGAGGAAGGTTAGGGCGGAGGAGCTCGTTAAGGAGTTTGAGAGGAAGTACGGTAGTCTGGAGAGGCTTGAGAGGTATCTGAAGGATCATCCCGATGACTATGTGGCGCTGATGGACTACGAGGACTGGAAGCACTTCCTCGCCAACCCCGATGTGGAGGTGGAGGAGGGGGAGATAGTTGTAACGGACGTTTCATTCCTCACTCCGCAGAAGCTGCAGATTCTTGAGGCGATAAAGAAGCACAGACCAAGATCGATAAGGGAGCTGGCGGAGAAGGTCGGAAGGGACGTTAAGAACGTTTATCTGGATGTGAAGGAGCTTGAGAGGATAGGGTTGATAGAGCTGCACACCAGTGGGAGGGCGAAGAGGGCGGAGTTGAAGTACAACGAGGTGGTGATAGCTATTTGAGCCGTGAGATTGATGTGGCTGGGAAGTCAGCATCTGACCCCGCTTACGCGGGCCTCACAGCTAAGAAGAGGAGAGAGGGAAGAAAAAGAATAAAGGCAAAAGGAAGAGGAGGAGAAAGTAGCTATGAACTCCTGCGTTGCAGAGAAAATGATCCTCGACGCGATAAACGAGTGTAGTGTTTGCGAGAAGAGAGAGCGATGCGTTACTGCCTACTATCTCACAACGGTGGTGGAGAAGCTAATTGAATTCTGGGAGACGAACAGCAGCAGGGTTAATGAGGTACTGGAAGAATATGCATCAATGCTGAAGGGTAAAAAATAATCACAATGTCCAGTCATTATCCCAAATAAATCCCCCAGATTTCTTCTTTTTTCGTTTTGACTTCTTTTTCTTACCTGAACTCTTTGTGGACTTCCGTTTGGATGATCTCCTTTTTGTTGAACTATCATCAAGTGCAGGAATATCAAGGTCAAAGTCGAAATCAAAACGTGGTGGTTCGAGTTTGGGCAAGTCAAAACCCAACTCGATTTTTGGTTTCTTCTTCTTTTCTTTGGCAATTCTGTGTCTGTCCCTTTCGTTTTAATATGATGGCAGTTAGGGCATAGAGCCTGAATATTGCTTATATCGTCTTTCCCACCCAATGCTAAAGGTTTTTTATGGTCAAAATGATACTCTTCTGGCTTTAACTTTCTTCCACACATCGCACACCTGTTTTTCTGGCGCTCTAGAATCTTCTTTCTTTCCCAAGATGATAATTTTCTTCTTTTGGTTCCACTTTCACTGCCAAACAGATTTTTGAAGAAATCAAACATCGCTATCACCTTTTTCTGACCATATGCATCTGAGATATCAGAGGTTTAAGCTCAAGATTCTCTAACGATACACACCCACCGATTAGTAAAGCCATTTCACACCTGCTATCACGGAAATGCCACATTTAAATTTTCGGTGGTGTAACAACAAAGGTGGAAATTTTTAAGGGCAGGGA
>CAYUFF010000063.1:2150-2674 GCA_964444075.1 uncultured archaeon | reverse complement strand
TATACCCATTGTGCATTTATTTTGGTTGTACATCTCCATGAAAAAAGAAGTATTAAGTGATGAAGAATTTTTCTCATTAATTGAAATTGTGAAAGAAGATAGAGTAATAAAAATCTCTAAACTTAAAGAAAAGGAACAACTTTATGAAGATTTTGATTTAGATGCATTCATTACAAATGTACAAAAACTTAGGTTGACTTAGACTATTCTAAATCTTTTCTTTCTCAAGAAATTTACAAAATTTTCTTTTTCTTCCTCAGTTCCCTCAAATTCTATCTCCATCTTTATTGTTTTTAATTTTATTACGTCCCTGAAATGTCTATAAGTTTCAACTACATCTCTCACGAAGTTTACATCTTTATCTTTGAATATAGTAAAAGTTTTTCCAATCTTCTCAGGTTGTATAACTTCTTCTTTTTCTATTTCTTCTCTCTTTTCAACTTCAATCTTTTCAATTTTGATTTTGGGAATTTCTGGAGTGATTAAAGCTTCACGTAATACTTCTTCTTTAAGCATTCTAACTT
>CAYUFF010000063.1:0-2140 GCA_964444075.1 uncultured archaeon | reverse complement strand
AATGAATACAACCTACCTGTAGGATCCTTTAAAATGGCCTAAATTAGACGAATTAATTTCTCAGCCAGAAGATTACTTTGGTGAGCTTCAAATTAGAGGTAAGGATTGCCCAGGTTTATGGAAAGGCTACTTGGCAACAGGCAATGAACACTTACTCATACTAATAATGCAACACAACTTAAGTGACTTACTTCGTGAAATGATACTTTTACTCTTACATCCAAATCTTTACCTCAAATAACGGCAATTCTAACGGAAAGAAACTCATTTTAACAAGCTATTCTCAATCTAATTTATGATGACAGCTCTCAGAGAAAGTGGGTTCAGAAATGGGTTCAAAACAAGGTTCACTTCCACCCCCGGCGTGGTGTCTTAGCTTATTTAAGCTTCTCCAAGAATTACCTAAGTATTCGCTCCGGGAGACCGTAAACTTGAGAGACGTTGTTTCATGTCCATTTTCGCAACTTCCCCGCCTAACTTCGGAGAGATTATCAACAGAGTTCATGGCTAACATCAAAAAAGGTGGTTTAGAAGCATAAAATAACACCTTAAATTCCTAGTTTCTTTTTTAATGCATTGAGAACGGTTTTGAAAATGAGTTCATGGCCATAAGAATTGGGGTGAACACCGTCCACTAAGTTCTTTATCCATCTTCGGTTTTTCAGCTTCCTAAATAGAGGGACAAAGCTTACCTTCCTTTCCCTACAAATTTTTCCTATCTCCCCTTCGAACATTCTTATGTTTCTATTAACATAACCGAGTTCCTTGTTCCACGGGATCGGATTTACCCTTTCCTCATCGACTGGAGTTAAACCCAAAAAGAAAAATTCGTCGGAATATTTTTGGGAGATATCTATCATTTTGTTTAGATTCTCCGAGAATTTTTCTAAAGGAACTCTTGGTTTATTTGTTCTGATAAAAATCTGAGAATCGTTGATTCCTATTTGGAATATCAGGATGCAAAGTGGATAATGCCCTTTAACTCTAGCCTTTAACTCCATCCTAAGTCTTTTCATCAAACTTTCACTCGTATCACCCGAAACACCTAGGTTATACACCAAGCATTCGTACTTCTTTTCCAAGAATTCTCTCAACCTTTGAACGTATCCTCCTTTCTCAAAATCCCAACATCCGTAAGTTAAGCTATCTCCGAAGCATAAAATCACAAAATCTTTCATGGAAATATTTACGTTTTTGGAATTAATTTAAAATGTTAACCCGTGAAAGAAGAAATTGAAGTTAAGCTAACGTTTCTCCCGAAAGCGTTTGACGCAGTACGCGACGATGATTAGAGCTATACCCGCGATTAAAAAGTATGCGAGTTTTTTCAAACTACTTTCCAAGAAGCTTCCTACCACTGGGGAAGCGACGTCCCTCGCCTCTTCTGGTAGGGTTTTGGTCAAGTACCACTTCACTGCTTCGACGTTTACGAGCAGGAGCGACGGTAAGCCGAGGAGCACGAGTATTATTCCGGCTTCTCTCAGTCTCGAAAACCAGCTTTCGGACGAAACGAAGAAAAGTGCCATCGTTACCAGCGTAGCGATCAAGCTGTATTCCGTAACCCTCGAGAAGAATTCATTGCCCTCCCTGCTAGCAAAAACGAGGAGGTAGGAGGTATCGTTCCCCTCCAATCCTTTCCTCACGCAATCGACGAACTCACACCCGTAATCTTTGTAGTAGGTGATGTTGAAGAGT
Organism: uncultured archaeon; assembly: GCA_964444075.1. Lineage (GTDB taxonomy): Archaea > Aenigmatarchaeota > Aenigmatarchaeia > CG10238-14 > SCSR01 > CAYUFF01. The sequence continues at coordinate 445 of CAYUFF010000063.1, read as the reverse complement.
TTCTCCCCTACCAGCGAGACTATTTCCGTGGAGTTTTTTCCAACGATTTCTCCGCACCTCAAGGATACCGTCGTGTTCGCGTAGCCAAACGGGAGCTCAAAACTCTTATTCGGGAAGAGCCGACAGTACGCGTTCATGGAGAGGAGTAGTTGCTCCGCGTTCTCTTCTCCTACTCTTTCCTTCAGGGCTGTTCCGAAGACGCTAACCGCGATCGGCTTTAGGCTTTCGTAGCTGGTCGCATCCCTCAGTATCCACGAGGTGGCAAAACACACTAGGCTAAGCGTGAACAGGGTTCCGAAGACGAACTTCGCCACGCTCCTAAGTAACCCCATCAAAACTTTTTGTTTTTTTCGGTCAAATAAAGATGAAAAGCGCGCAACAAGCCAAGCCCTTGACCAATATTAAGCCGCCGCAGATTCCTTTAAAGAAGTCGAAGATTACGGAG
>CAYUFF010000062.1:0-2804 GCA_964444075.1 uncultured archaeon | reverse complement strand
CTTCTCTTATAAGAGCGAACAGTGTAACAGAAGGGGATTTGTTGAAACAAGGGGGTGCTAACACATATTTCAGACCTGGAACAATAGATAACACTGCTGGAAAGATAACAGGTGTAGCAGGTGTAATCATAACACCAGGAGCGACAGTATCATCACCAGGTGTATTCGCAACGATACAAATGACCGCGAAATCAGTTGAAGGAACATCACCATTGAACCTATCAAACGTTATTATTGGTGACATAAACGGGAATCCTGTATCAATCACGGTAAATAATGGAAGTGTTACGATTGGAGTACCACCTACACCAAGTCCGACACCTACTCCAACGCCCACAGCTACTCCAAGTCCATCTCCAACACCTACTCCATCACCAAGTCCTACACCAACGCCGACACCCACACCTACGCCTGGAGCTACAACAGTAAGCGTCACGCCATCAGCCCAAGACGTCCCACAAGGACAAAACTTCACAGTGAACATAACTGTAGACCCAGCAGTTCCAATAGCCGGCGTTCAGTTTGATCTGAGATTTAACGCTTCTCTTATAAGAGCGAACAGTGTAACAGAAGGGGATTTGTTGAAACAAGGGGGTGCTAACACATATTTCAGACCTGGAACAATAGATAACACTGCTGGAAAGATAACAGGTGTAGCAGGTGTAATCATAACACCAGGAGCGACAGTATCATCACCGGGAACGTTTGCAGTCATAAGTTTTACAGCAAAAACAACAGAAGGAACATCACCACTTGACCTATCAAATGTTATAGTGGGCGACATAAATGGAAATCCTGTTCCGATTACGGTGAATAACGGAAGTGTTACAGTAACAACATGCATTGGGGATGTGAACGGCGATGGATATGTAAACGTGCTTGACATGATTCGAGTGGGTCAGTGTTGGAATCAACATCCCAGTCCGGGAGATCCGTGTTATCCCGCGGATGTCAACAAAGACGGAATCGTCAATGTCTTAGACATGATCGTGATAGGACAACATTGGGGGCCATGCCCATAAGGGGTGAATGAATTATATGAAAACGGAAAAATATATTGGGGTAGGGATTTTATCCCTACTCCTTTTTTTATTTGGATTAAGTGGCATAGCAGTTGCACAGACAACAATTGTCAGTATATCACCATCTACGCAAACCGTCCTACCGGGACAAGCATTTACAATAGATATAACCATAGATCCAGATGTAGCCATTGCAGGTGCTCAGTTCGATTTGAGCTTTGATCCTTCTCTTATAAGAGCGAACAGTGTAACAGAAGGGGATTTGTTGAAACAAGGGGGTGCTAACACATATTTCAGACCTGGAACAATAGATAACACTGCTGGAAAGATAACAGGTGTAGCAGGTGTAATCATAACACCAGGAGCGACAGTATCATCACCAGGTGTATTCGCAACGATACAAATGACCGCGAAATCAGTTGAAGGAACATCACCATTGAACCTATCAAACGTTATTATTGGTGACATAAACGGGAATCCTGTATCAATCACGGTAAATAATGGAAGTGTTACGATTGGAGTACCACCTACACCAAGTCCGACACCTACTCCAACGCCCACAGCTACTCCAAGTCCATCTCCAACACCTACTCCATCACCAAGTCCTACACCAACGCCGACACCCACACCTACGCCTGGAGCTACAACAGTAAGCGTCACGCCATCAGCCCAAGACGTCCCACAAGGACAAAACTTCACAGTGAACATAACTGTAGACCCAGCAGTTCCAATAGCCGGCGTTCAGTTTGATCTGAGATTTAACGCTTCTCTTATAAGAGCGAACAGTGTAACAGAAGGGGATTTGTTGAAACAAGGGGGTGCTAACACATATTTCAGACCTGGAACAATAGATAACACTGCTGGAAAGATAACAGGTGTAGCAGGTGTAATCATAACACCAGGAGCGACAGTATCATCACCGGGAACGTTTGCAGTCATAAGTTTTACAGCAAAAACAACAGAAGGAACATCACCACTTGACCTATCAAATGTTATAGTGGGCGACATAAATGGAAATCCTGTTCCGATTACGGTGAATAACGGAAGTGTTACAGTTGGTAAAGTCAGATACTTCGATACAGGCCACGGCACATACCCAAGCATATCAGGCACACACTACGGGACGATAACACCAAACCAAACAATTATTGTCTCTAAGATGTACACATACTCATGCCCTGGAACTGGTGGTCATTCAGAATATGTTGCTTTCTATAACGCAACAACAGGAGAAGAGATAGCAAATGGCACATGGAAGGGCTATCAAGGAGCAAGTGATTATCATTACATAGTCTTTGAAAAGCCGTTTATGTTAGAAAAGGATGTCACTTATAAATACATCATACGCACAGGCTCTTATCCGCAAATTCACCACACACCTGCACTGCTAACAGCGAATGGATGGATAAACTGCACTAAATTCATAGATGCAAACGGAAAAACATACACGGATTGGATACCAGCGATAAGATTAGAATAAGAATAGGCAAAAACATGGAAAATAAAAGGGGATTCCTCTTTTTTATTTTTATAAAGTTGCTTTGCATTAGAGCAGTTTTAGTTGGAGAGGAGAATCTATACTCAGTCGGACAACCTCTTTTTCATCCAGTTATCCTGAAATGAAGGGGAAATTTGATGCTTTGAAGTTATAAGGGGAAGTATTTGAGCCTAAAGTGGAAAGGGAAAGAGCAGAGCGGAGATGGACAGGGAGAATAGAAAGGGATTACACGATTTTGCTTATCTTCGTTGCAAACAAATTTTTGGCAGTGAGCAAGGTATGAG
>CAYUFF010000061.1:0-2856 GCA_964444075.1 uncultured archaeon | reverse complement strand
ACTTACCGAAAAGACCACCGTCAACGATAGTGGATATGAGAAAAGGTTATCCTAAGCTTGTTAGGGAGGGTGCCATTCCATTCTACCTGGTCGCTAAGTTCTTCAGACTAGTTCGCTCTCGCTGATGATCACGAAATCTCCTATTGACTTTACCGCAGCAAATGGTATTACCACCCTTCCTCTTTCGTCAGGCCTTATGTTCAACTCCTCAAGATACTTCGTAGGATGCTCGACGACTATGTTGAGGAGCTCACCACTTTCGACTATGAAATCAACATCCCCAACGCTTCCGAATTTTTTCCCTGTCTCTTCGCTAATAATTATCTTGCCTATCAGGTCGGCTGCCCTCACCCTTTCTTCGCTCGCCATAAAGAAATTATTGTTCAACACAAAAATATAAGTTATGGTTAGGTGTTTCGTCGGGATGCTTCTTCCACAAGAAATCAGGGAGAGAATCTCTTCCTTCCAACGAAAACTTTCCTCGACGAAGATAAAGGCAAAATTCGTGGAAAAGGAAAACCTACACCTTTGCTTATCTTTTCTTGGAGAGATTAGCGAGAGTAAACTCGAAAAGATAGAGAAGAAGTTGCGAGAGGTTTGCAAAGATTATGGGAAGCTTCGTGTCAAAGTTAGTGGTTTACTGCTCATCCCTTCCGAGAAGTTCGTCCGCGTCATCGCTTTGGGAATTAAGGATTCCGAAGAGCTTGAAAGGTTGAGGATAAGTATAGCAGAAAAAGTAGGTGGTGACTCCAAGCCTTTACACATAACCCTATGTCGCGTGAAATCGATAGAAGATAAGAGCGCATTCTCCGGTTTTGCTTCTTCCTATCGGAACGTTTCTTTGGGAGAGTTTGTCTTCGATAGGGTGCAGGTGATAAAAAGCACGCTCACGTTCAAAGGCCCTGTCTATGAAGTCTTGAGAGAGGTAACTCTTTAACCCTCACCTCCTCGACTTTACCGCTCCTGAAAAGAAGCTTGAAAAGCTTTCTCACTCTACCTTCGACTCTAATACCCCTACTCTCCAGCAACTTCCTAATCTCTTTGAACTTCCTTCTCCCCTCCTCGTCCAAATCCGTAAGAATCGCAACGAGTTTGGGCTTTCTCTTTACCAACGCCTCCAAAAGCTCGACGCAACTTTTACTACCGACTTTGACGATCTTACCTTCGTCGACACCCAGCCCTACCAACACTTCAGCATCCTTCTTTCCCTCAACCAGAACAAGGTCGCAGGTATAAAGTCTTCCTAAAAAGTTAAGAAGAAAGCTTTCGTCGACGTCACTCCTCTTCCGCGAAGGCTTCCTTACACTCCTCACATATCCACTGCCCGTTGTAGTTTATCAGCCTATCCGAATAGTTTCCACACACCTCACAAATTCCGGAGAGGAACCTCTCGGTAATCTTTGGTGCTTCCATCTCACGGAGTTTGAGCCTGTACTCCAACAACTCGAGCATTTCTGGAGAAGTCACGGCTATGTCGCCTACCGAAACTATACCGACGACCTTACCCTTCTCGACCACCACGAGCCTGTGAATTTTATTCCTCTTTATCCTCTCCACGGCAACGAGTATGTCGTCGCTCGGTTTGACCGTGATCAGCGGTGAGGACATGATCTCCTTAACCTTCACGTTGCTCCCCTTCAGGTCCCTCGCGACGACCTTCCTCACCAAGTCCGTCTTGGTGACTATCCCCACGGGTACGTTTTCCTTCACTACGACCAAACAACCCACCCTGGCGTTCGCTATGACTTCAGCCGCCGTCCTAACGCTCTTTTCTTGGTCGATCGTTATCACTGGGCTCGACATCACGTCCCTTACCGTCAGTGGCATAGGGACACCAATCTAAATTATTTCTCCTTTCTTAAAAATCTTTCGAGCTCGACTCCGTCGTCCTTCGTAACTACCCTCTTCGGCTTCACGACCCTCACGTTACCGTAGCCGAAGTCGACTATCAGGAAGAATGGGAAACCCTCCAACGTCTCCTCGGAATAACCGTAGTAGTAAACCTTGTCGGCGTTCTTCTTCGACTTTATCTGGAAGAGATAGCACTTACCCCTTTTCAAACAGACGATGTCGGCCTCTCCCAAACTACCACCGGCCCTAATCACCTTCCACCCGAAACTTTCGAAAACCTTCCTTACCTTCCTCTCTACCATGTAGCCTTTTTTCTTCGGGGCGGGCATAGTTTAAGTTTTTACCAAGAGAAATTATTTCATGCGAATCCTAGCGATCGCGGACATCCACAACGACATAGAGAACCTCCTTTCCTACCTTGAAAGTGTGAAGGAGGGTTTCGACTTCGACGCGATCGTCTGCCCCGGTGATTTTACCGACGTCTCCCCTTTACCGAAGGGTTTTACCAAGGAGGACATCGTGGAGATCGTGCTCTCGGTCCTGGAATCCTTTGGGGTGCCGGTAATCACGGTTCCTGGAAACATGGACGACGAGAGCGTCAGGGGGTTGTTGGAGGAGCGCGGAGTAAGCGTGCATGGGAAGGGTAAGGTCGTGGGTAGCGTCGGTTTTTACGGTTTCGGCGGTGCCAGGACGATTTTCCAGACACCCTTCGAACCCAGCGAGGGTGAAGTCGAGATTGGGTTGGAGGGCGGCTTCAAGGACGTGGCCGGGTGTAGCGTGAAGGTACAGGTCACGCACGTCCCACCCCTCAACACCAAACTCGACTTCATCCACACGGGGCTGCACGTGGGTTCGAAAGCCGTTAGAGAATTCATAGAGAAGAAAAAACCCTCGCTGGCGGTCTGTGCGCACGTGCACGAAGCGAGGGGCATCGACAGGTTGGGGGAGACCCTCCTCGTCAACCCCGGGAGGTTTCCAGAGGGATACTGCGCCACCGTAGAAATA
>CAYUFF010000060.1:0-2898 GCA_964444075.1 uncultured archaeon | reverse complement strand
ACGAAACCATCGTCGGTAGGAGCAGGAAAGATTTGGAAAAGTTCGGGAACGTCGCTTGCGGGTACATAGGTAAGCACATCGTCGGCACCGGTGAGGACGCTCACCTTACCGTCAAGGTTTTCGTAGACTTGTTGAAGCCCCACGTTATTTTGATTTGCGGGAAGAGAGGTTCTGGAAAGTCTTATTCCGCTGGAGTCTTGCTTGAGGAATTCCTCTCTCTTCCCACCGAGTATAAGGAAAAGTCTTCCTTCATCGTCGTCGACCCCATGGGAATATACTGGAGCATGAAGTACCCGAACGAGCAGCAAAAGGAATTGCTGCGAAGCTGGAAGCTCGAGCCGAGAGGTTTTGAGGAGGATGTTAAGGTTTACGTTCCTTGGAAGCTCGTCGAAAAGTACAGGGCAGCAAAGGTTCCGGTAGACGGTACGATATCTATTTCTCCTGCCGAAGTTTTACCGAGCGAATGGTTTTTAATCTTCGGACTAAAGCCCATCGATAGGCTTGCGATAGTTTTCGAGAAGAACTTCAACGAGGTATCGAAGAGAAAGGGTAGGTTTGGCATAAGCGACTTGATAGAAAGCATAAAGAACGATGAGGAAGCGTCGAAAGAGGAAAAGGACGCTCTAGTAAGCTTGTTAAGGGTTGCAGAAGGCTGGGGGATTTTTTCCGAGGAAGGATTTAGAGTCGAGGAAATAGCTCAGCCTGGGAAGGTTGTCGTGATAGACGTCTCGCGAATGCCATCGCTAGAAGTAAGGAATTTGCTAGTGGGGTTGATAGCTAAGAAGATCTACGACGCTAGGGTAGCGGCGAGAAAGGAGGAAGAGGTCGTGAGGATCGAAGGCAGGGAGCCCAAGTTCACGTTTCCGCTTACTTGGTTGGTGCTCGAAGAGGCACACAACTTTATTCCAGCGGATAAAAAGGTCGCTTCTTCAGACGCGATAATAACTTTGGCCAGGCAGGGTAGGGAACCAGGAGTAGGGCTGGTGTGCATAACCCAAATGCCGAATAAAATTCACGGAGACGTTCTCGCTCAGTGCGACTTGGTGATTTCATTCAGGCTTACCGCGGAAGCGGACATTAAAGCGTTGCATCAAGTAATGCAGACCTACGTCGAGGAAGAGCTCCTTAGATACATCAACAGGTTGCCGAGAGGCTGGCACGGTGCTTGCATAATCCTCGACGATACCCTCGAAAAAATCTTTACGGTGCAAATAAGGCCTAGAGTGTCTTGGCACGCTGGGGGGACCGCTGCCTTGGTATAAGAGGTACATAACACATAACCACCCCGTGGAATCAAATTTCCTTTCGACGGTTTGCTAAAATTATCAGAGATTGGATAGTTTTATCTGTTAAAAATCAGAAATACCACATGTATATCTTATTGGCGGTGAACGGTGAACCTTCATTATTGAGAATAGATTTCCCTGGCTCTTAGAATGTACTCCCTTTTTCCAGAAGTTTCACATTCTTCCAGCATTCTGTAGAGGTCCAGCAGAGAAGACGCCGAAAAATCTAGAATCTTTTCTTCTTTTTACCCGTCTCTAACTACGTAGAGAGCCTCGATATTCCCTGTACACAAACTCGCTTACCCATCATTCTACCTCCACAATGAAAACTTTAATAAATATTCTTTATATAAAACTTGCTGTTAAGGGGTGCTGGTAATGGGTGGTTATCGGTGGCCTGAAGAGAGAAAAACTTTTGAGCAGAAATAGCAAAAACCTCGAATATCCCGAATACGCTTCTGCCAAGGAAATTAAAGCAAAGATCGACCTTTCTCTTTCCGAAAATGAATATCATTCGGAAAGAGCGCTTGAAAGGATGAAGAAATTCACCGAGGTAAACCTTTACAAACTTTCTCAGGATCAGGAACTTCTTGAACTCATTTCGGAAAAACTCAGGGTGAAAAAAGAAAGTATTCTCATTACGGCAGGATGTGATTGCGCATTGCATCATATCGCCGAGACTTTTCTCGAAATGGAGGACAAGGTGGTAATCCCTATTCCATGTTTCGGGAGATACGAATTCCATACAAAGGTATGTGGGGGATCCCTGTTTTTATCAACTTTTCCGAGCCACCCAATGAAATAGACCTTGAGGTTGTGCTGAAGCACGTGAACGAATCCAGGCCTAAACTCATCTACATAGGTAATCCCAACAACCCCACAGGTCATTTAATTCCGAAAAAGGAAATCGAAAACTTCATCCAGGAAGTCAAGAAATCGGTAGTGGTTGTAGATGAGGCATTGATAGACGCTCTTCCAAAAGAAACTTCATGCATAGATCTCATAGAATCATATCCCAATCTTATCGTAACTCGAAGTTTTTCTAAATTTTACGGATTGGCTAGAATGAGAATAGGTTATATAGTTGCTCATAAAGAGGTGGTAAAACACGTTTCCAAAACGGTTTCTCCTTTTGAAGTTTCCTCACTCTCAATAGAACTTGCTAAAGCCGTCTTAAGGGATGAAGAGTTTCAAAGGAATGCAAGAAAAAGAAATGAAGAGTGCACGAGAATTATAAAGAAAGAATCGCCCCTTCCCGTTTCTAACACATCTACTGCAGTAGCTCTTCTTTACGGAAATGAAATAGTTCCCAATCTCCATCAAACACTTCTTTCCTGTGGAATTCTTACGGTAGACGGAAAATCTTTCCGCGGATTGGAAAAAGTGAACTGTGTCAGGATAACATTGCATAACAAAGAAAGCCTGAAAGTTCTTATCCAAACGCTGAAAGAGATTATCGAGAAAGGCGAGAAAAAATAATCACAAGGTATTGCTCATTTTCCAGAGGAAATGTTATTTATTCCCAGCACGAGCCTGCCCTCGCATACCTCCTTGCAAGGTATGGATCATGAAATAATTTTTCAGTTAAACCTAACAATCATGCCTTTTTTAA
>CAYUFF010000059.1:0-3359 GCA_964444075.1 uncultured archaeon | reverse complement strand
GTACTACTTGGGAAGCATGACCATCAAGGGAGTTTTAAGGGGCGAGGAACCGTGAGCGGTTGACCGTCAAAGTTCTAAATCGGTCTTAAGTTTCAGGAAAAGATTTAAACCAGCTTGCCTATAATCTTTTATGGAGCTTGTATTCCACGTTGAAAAGGAAAGGTATGCTGAGTTGAAGGAAAAATTGCTAAAGGATGAAGTAGCATCGCTGGCAAGCATAACTTTCAGGGAGGCTTCTCAGCTCGGAGGAGAGGAAGGGTACTACTGCATAGTCTCTGGCTCCGAGGAAAAGTGCGAGAGGGCTAGGGAAATCTGCAAGGAGTTTGCTAAAGAAATCGAGGGGGAGGAAAAGGAAAGGATACTGAAGAAAATTAAGGAAGAAGAAGAAGCCGCAACTTCTGGGCTGGGAGCAATCCTAGGATAGTTGCGGCCGTAGTCTAGCCTGGTTAAGACGCAGCCCTGCCACGGCTGAGACCCGGGTTCAAATCCCGGCGGCCGCACGCTTTTTTTATTCGTGAGTATTAAGTTGTTAAAAGTGACCCTAGTGCTGGTGTTAACTTTTTTAGACACAAAACCATATACTGTTTTGATAGGATGCCAATCTTCGCTCCAAAGAGAAAAGAAGAGGAAGCAAGGATCGAACCTCCTCCTGAAGTTCCTACAGCTGAGGAACTCAAGAAGATTGCCGAGAGGATAAGGGAGGGTATAGCAGGAAAGGAAAAATCTACGGAAGAGATTGAAGAATTGGCTAAGAAAGCTGAGGAAAGGGAAGAGAAAGAGGAGGAGAAGGAGAAAAAACCTCCTCCAGAGGAAGAGAAAGAAATCGTCGGCCCACCGCTTTTCATCAAGCTCGAGAAGTACCACAAGATCCTTAAAATCGTGGCGGAAATAAGGAGGGTTATACTCACCCTCAAGACCGTCGTCTCCACGCTCATCGAGATCCAGAAGCTTAACGAGGATAACCTCAAGCTCTTCAAGAAAAGCATAGAAAAGCTCGACTCAAAACTCGCGGAGCTCGATAAGGAGTTGCTTCGCCCGAGGGAAATTCCGCTGATAACAGGGGGAGAAGCTGGCGGAGCAGGAGTAGAGAGTTTGCTCACAGACCTTAGGACTCACTTGAAAGCGCTTAGGGATGAGCTGGAAACGCTTGTCTAAGCTTTTGAGGAAGGAAAGAGTTTGTCAACACTTTCCACGAGCTTGGGTATTGGCAGGAATTCTTGGATGGTAGCAGCTGCAGCGACTTCGTGGCCACCTCCCCCAAGAGACTTGGCTATCCTGTAAACGTTCTCTTGGGTATGGGTTCTCAGCTCGACCTTAGTGTAAATCCTCTTCTTGGTCCTATCGATCTGCCTGAAAACACCCGCGATAACGTGGAAGGGAGCTGCTTCGTGCTCCTTAAGCTTTTTTACGACAAGGTACATGGGCAACGGTTTTGTCGTCTCGTAAACGGCTAGCTTCTTGTTACCAGCGACCGTAAAAACCTTCGTCCTCGAAATCACCTCCTCCATCCTCTTTTCCACCCATTTCAAGTAATCGTCGATGAGCTTCACCACCTTCAAATCTTTCTCGAAAACCTCTAGACCTTCTAGGGCGAGGGTTTTAGCGAGAGAAACCAGCTTGTTGTGTAGCATCGCTCCCTTATACTTCCACTTGTAGCTCGCCACCAAGTTTCTAAGGAATTCTGCCTCCGAGCTTTCGATGCTATCCCTGTCTATTTCGTTAGCCCAACCGACGAGCTCATCCTCCACCTCAAAGTACTTCGCAACCAAAGCGGCCGCGCTCGGAGAGTCTTTGTCCACCACCACCTCCACGTTGCTCGGAAAGGATTTTATTTCCCATTCATGATGGTCTATCCACGTAGCGGAATCGAAGACCGAGGAAAGGAGCATGGTTTTTTGGTTTGCTGCGAGGTCGAAAACGTAAAGTTTGGTGGGAAGCGACGGTTTTGCCAGGATGCTGGCTATGCTGCTCCTCAGTATAGCGGGATGAGAAAAGTGGACGAGTGGCCTTTTCTCGTGCAACCTTTTCAGCGAAAGGGCGACAGAGATTATTCCATCCGCATCTCCGTGAGAAATTATCGCTACGCTCGCCATAGATTATTAATGTAGCTTTCCAATAAAAATTTTTTACGCCGAATCTTAAACTATGGGGGTTATCTCGCTCTTCGACCCTTGGAAAAGCAAGCTCTGCACGTGTCCCAAAAAGTATTCGTTCTCCCCTTACACCGGTTGCGAGCACGGTTGTGTTTACTGCTACGCCTCGAGCTACGTGTACAGGTTTTTCGAATGCAGGCCCAAGCAAGATGTGGTCAAGAGGTTGTGGATGGAAGTGAGAAGGATCGATAAGGATGTGGTAATTTCTATCGCTAACAGCTCCGACCCTTATCCTCCGATGGAAAGGAAGCTCAAAATCACGAGGTCGTGCCTCTCGCTACTTTTCTCGCAGGGGTGCAGAGTGTTGTTGATCACGAAATCTAATCTCGTAACCAGGGACCTTGACCTGCTAAGAGATTCGAAAGTATGCGTGAGCTTTACCGTAACCACACTCGACGAAAAGCTGGCGAAAAGGCTCGAGTCCAACGCTCCTCCTCCCAAGAAAAGGCTGGATGCGGCCCAAACTTTGGTCGAAAACGGGATTCCCGTAGCAATCAGGCTCGACCCGATAATTCCCTTCCTCAACGACGGGGAGATAGAGGAGCTGGTAAAATCCTTCAAGGAAGTCGGAGCCAGCCACGTGGTTTCGAGCACGTTCAAACCGAGGCTTGACGGATGGAAGAGGTTCTCAAGAGCTTTTCCGGAGGAAGCGGAGAGGCTTCGCGAGCTTTATTTCAAGAAAGGAAAGAAGGTATCCAACTCGTTCTACCTTCCTAGGGAAATGAGGCTCGAACTCATGGAAAGGGTGAGGAAAGCTTGTGACAGGGAAGGGTTGACCTTTGCTTGCTGTAGGGAGGGTTTTCCCGAGTTGCATACAGGAAGGAGCTGCGACGGCTCGCACTTGGTTCCAGGATAGCTTCTTGTCTCACGTGAGACAAGTAAATCCCTCACTAATTTTTGGGATTTCGGAAGATTTTTCATAGGTCGAGCGGAGAAAACCAGCCTTTCCTCCAGGATCATCGCCTTCCCTCCACAAGACTTTACGAAGCTCGCTAACTCAATCAAAGTTTTAAGGTCTTCGTGCCTCCAAACAGAGTCTTGCAACTTAGTAGCACCCAGCCTTCTCAACTCTCTGTTGAGTCTCCTCCTTTCGGTTACCAACGCTCTCGGAAAGTCGAAGATGAGGACCCACATCGTTGCCACCGTTAATTTTATTTGTCTCACGTGAGACACTTAAAGATTTCGGTGATGGATGAGATGAACGTA
>CAYUFF010000058.1:0-3436 GCA_964444075.1 uncultured archaeon | reverse complement strand
CGTACAAATCAAAACTTAAATGAGGGTATCCCAATCCACCAGGGCCTATGCAAATGAGCTGACACTGCCCGCTGTTGCATGTGCAGCCGTTTAGCGTCTGTGTTGCTGTTCCAGAACACGAAATTTTTACACCGTCTCCACAATCCCCACTCTCCCCGGCGACGAGGTAAGCGGTCCACACTATCGTTTGTTCCTCCCTTCCGATTTCGGGCCACTTTTCTCTGCATACCCCTCCCAGGCAGACCTTACTCGCATCCACGATTCCCGCGTTCCTTATCTCGTTACCCAGCATATCGATGGATCTGTTGAACTTTACGAAGAGCGGCGTTAGGTTGAACCACTCGACGACCGGCCTGTAATCGTCGGGAGAGACGAGCACGTAGATATCCTTCAGCAGATGGTAGGCCGGGCTTTGCTGGAGGACCTGCGTTCGGGTTATGGCTCGTGCTGAAAGGGAAACGACTATGGCGATGGTGAGTAAAGTCATCCCCAGCGTGAAATACATTCTCCACCTGTTTTTAACGGTACCTTCTGGGTAGTTCATAACACTTAAATAATGGCTAAACTTCCAAAAATAAATAATGTCGTCGGAGCTACCGCAGCTTTCGTGGGTTTTTCACGGCTCGGACAACCAAAAGTCGTATACCTCCTCCGAATCCCTGCAGAGTTTGAAATAAGTTTCTCCGGAGCTTGAACTCGGTGGATGGGTCTTCGCGGCTACGATTAGTTCACCGTCCTCGAACCTTCCGTACGCTCCGTCCCACCGGAAAGGTCCCCTTTCCGAAGAATAGATTATTCCTTCTAGCGTTTCCTTCCCCACCCCCAGCTTTTCTCCGACCTCCGAGAGGGTCGTCGTCCCCCTTTCTTTGCAGAGGTCTACGATCAACTCTTTGACGCGTCGTTCCAAACACATCTACTAACCCCTCACCAAAAATTTTCTATCCCAAAGGTTAAAAAACGTTAGTCTTCCAGACCTCAGGAGGGGTGAAAAGTGCCCGAAAGGTAAGGGGGTCGCGTGATCGTCTTAAGGATTCGCGGACAGTTCTCGAGAGAGGAGAGGGTAGTGATAGAGTACGTCGGTCGCCTGAAAGGGGAGGTGTACAGAGAACGAGTAAAATCCCTACTCGTGGAGTACGATAAGGAATTCGTCCCACCCTTGAGCGTTAGGGCTGGGGGCGACGTCCTGAGGTACTGCGAATCCCTCCTGAAAGATCGCTTTATACTGGCGGTAAAGGGCGACGACGTCGTCGGTTTCCTCTCGTTCCGTCACGGTTACGCGTCGGAGTTGTTGGAAAGGTACTCCCCCTCCAACTACGTCACCATGGTGATAGTCGAAAGGGGATACAGGAGGAGGGGTATTGCCACCGCGATGTACTCGGAACTCCTCCACAACCTCCCCAAAAAGCTGAGACTCCCCTACGTTACGGTTAGGACGTGGTCCACGAACTACGCCAGCGTCAAGCTTCTTGAAAAGCTCGGGTTCAGGAGGGTGGCGGTGGTAGAGGACGAGAGGGGTAGGGGAATCCACACTCTCTACTACGGGATTGAGCTGCGACGGTCCCACCGCGAGAAACCAAAAACTAGGGTTGAAAGCTTAAAAATGCGGAGGGTTCAATAAAAATCATGGGTCGGAAACTTCCGACTTTGTCGGAGAGAGAAAGGATAGTCTACGAAACCGGGCTGGCTTCACTCGTGCTTTCCTTTTCCTTCGGGGGATTGCTGAGCGACTAACGAAAGGCTTCGCGGGTGCGACCGATGGGGCTACCCCTCCAACCGTTCGTGAGGTTGATGAAAAAGTTCGGCGCGAAGAGGGTTTCGAGGAGTGCGGCGAGGGAGGTCGCCGAAACGGTGGAAGCTAGGTTGATGGAGGTGTGTAGGGAGGCCGTAGGCTTGGCGAAGCACGCCGGAAGGAAAACCGTTACTGGGGAAGACGTGAAGCTAGCGAGGAAGAGGTTGGGAGTGTGAGGGAGGACATCGAGGAACTGGTGGAGGTACTCCACCAAAAGTCTGGCGTGCCGAAAGAGGAGGTCAGGAAAAGGGTAAGGGAAAAGCTAGAGGAATTCTCCGGCTTGGTGACGGAAGAGGGTGCGGTCCTCTTGGTCGCAAAAGAGTTGGGAGTCGAAATGCTCGAGCGGATAAGGAGGAGGCTAGAGATAAAGAACATCGTGCCAGGGATGAAGAGGGTGTGCTTCGTCGGGAGGATCTTCAAGGTCGGTCCGGTCGTTGAGTTCGAGAAGCAGGGGGTCAGTGGGAGGGTCGTGAACCTTTACGTAGGAGATTCCACGGGGTACGTCCGGCTCCCCCTGTGGAACGACCAGGTGGGTTTGGTTGAGGAGGGTTTGCTGAAGGTCGGCGACGTCGTGCAAGTCACCAGGGCCGTCGCCAGGGAAAACATCTTCGGGGAAACCGAAGTGCTCTTGGGTCGCTACGGGAGCGTAAGGACGGTGGAGGACGAGTCGGTGGAGGCGGAGTTGCCGGCAGCCCAAGAGCTCTTGAGGAAGTACCTCCAGGCCGTGCCCGAAAGGAAGAACATCGAGGACCTGAAGCCTGGTAGGGTGGAAATAAGGGGGTGGGTAGTCCACGTCTTCAGGGGGAATTTTATCTTCGAGGTTTGTCCGTTCTGTAACCTAGCCGTCACCGACTCCACTTGCGAGGAGCACGGAGCGGTGAGGCCGGAGGCAGCGTTGGTAGTTTCGTGTATAGTGGATGACGGCACGTCGAACATAAAGGCCGTGTTTTTCAGGGAAGTGGCAGAAAAGTTTACGGGGCTGTCGGCCAAGGAGATAAAAGACTTGAGCAAGGAGGAGAGGTACGAAAGGGTGAGCGGAGCGATCTTAGGGAAGGAGGCGGTCCTCGTCGGGAACGTGAAAAGGAACAAGCTCTTCGGCAACCTCGAGTTCTTGGTGAACGAAGTTAAGGAGGTGGACTGGGAAGAAGAGGCGGAGAGGATATTGGGTAGGATAGAGCAGGAGTACCATATTTAAGCCTTGACTCCAAACAGATTAATGACGGTGGAACGGTGGAGAAGAAGAAGCTGGACCTCGAAGAGATTCCCGGCGTGGGTAAAAAGATAGCAGAAAAGTTGAGGGAGGTGGGTTTTTCGGACCCGATGGTAATCGCCGTCGCGTCGCCAAGCGAGCTGGCGTCGATAGCTGAGATAGGAGAAACTCAGGCGACGAAGATCATAAACTTCGTCCGGAGGGAGCTCGGGATAGGGTTCGAGCCAGCGGAAAGGATCTACGAAAGGAAGATGAACGCGTTGAAGATAACTACTGGGAGTAAAAAGCTGGATGGGCTGCTCGGAGGCGGGGTGGAGACGCAAGCGATCACCGAGACTTACGCGGGGTTCGGGACCGGAAAGTCGCAGCTAGCCTTCCAACTGGCCGTCAACGTTCAGCTACCCCCGGAAAAAGGCGGCCTCGGGAGAGGATGCTTG
>CAYUFF010000057.1:0-3469 GCA_964444075.1 uncultured archaeon | reverse complement strand
GCCGGAAACCCTGCAAAACCTATCAAGAAATTAGGTGAAGGTAATGAAAAGTAGAACGATCGTAGAGAATTATTCAATTCACGGGAAGATAAACTTTCAAATACGTAAGCCTTGTGACTTTTTACGATTTCCCAACCCACACTATAAGTATTTCGAGGTTGAAGAGGAACCAGAAAAGCTGGATGTAGTTGTAGAAATAGGAAACTTTTCTCCGCGGCACGGAAAATGCTTGAGTATCGACGGAAGAATCTTTCTACGTGAGAACTACATATACCTCAGAGAGAAAAACTATGAAGTTGAAATCGGAGGTCTAGAAAACACTCAAGCTCCTATTATTGTAAGAGTCACACCTAAGAAGTTCTTACCCTTCAAATCACTCTTCCTCCTCGGCTTCGAAAACTTTTTTCTACGACCTATCCTCGACCTCGTGGCATTGAGGAAAGGTTTTATGCTTCTCCACGGGTCGTCTGTTTCTTACAGAAATACAGCAATCTTGTTTTTAGGCACCTCTGGTAGTTGTAAGACAACGGTCCTCATAGAGTTACTGAAAAATCGTAATTTTAAGTTTTTAAGCGACGAATGCGTGTTCGTAAACGAAAACTGCGACGTGTATCCATTCCCCTTCAACTTCGATTCTTTTTTGGTTAGGAGAAAGCTTGGAAAGGAAACCATAAGCATTTGGCATAGAACGTTTATCTTCTTGAACCTTTTGAGAAGAAGTAAGAAAATTAACTCACTCGTAGGAAGGAGGTCTAAAGCAAAAATAATTTACCTTTTAGAAAGATATCGATACGCTGAAGGTACCAAAGTGCGATGTGAAATTTCTAGAGTAGAAGAAAGACGACTCTTGGAAAAAATCTTACACGCTCAAAAGATTGAGTACCAAAGACTGCAATTCCCAATTCACATAAGAACCTTCATCGGAATTTCTCACTACAATTTTCTTGAGTTGATTAACGCTTACTTGTATGCCTTCCCCTCTTCTCCCATCTCAAAATTGTGGAAAAACTATGGAGAGTCGCTGAAAAGATTTCTCTTATGTGTGAAAGAGAAATTCATTTTCAAATTCTTCGAGCCATGGTCTCGAGAATATTCTAAAATTCTGATGCATCACTTGCGAGGGTGTGTCTCGTGAAAAAATTCACGATAAGCTTCCTCGGTATAGATGGGAGCGGAAAATCCACGCAGGCGAAGTTGTTAGAAGAATGGTTGAGAAAAAACGGCTACGAGGTAAAGCTCGTGGAGTTCCACAAGTGGGTGTTCGCCCATAAGTTAAGAAAAAAGTTGTGGAGAGTTGTGGACAAGGGAAGGAAGAGCATCGATACTTATTACATCGCTAGAAAAGGTTCTCTTTCCTCCTTCCTTAAACCCATCGTAGCATTGGTCGACAATCTTCTTCTTTATCTCACCTCTCTACTTTTTTCCAAGGAGAAAATAATAATTTTCGATAGGTTCATTTGCTCCACGCAGATAAAGATGAAAGCATTGAACTACCATGTTGAATGGCTTAGAGTCTTGTGGGAAAATTTTCACACGGACATAGGGTTTTTACTCTACGTTTCACCGCAAACCTCGGTAAGAAGGCAGTTAAAGAGAGGGGACGAATACGTTTATCGTGAAGAAGAATTACAAATCGAGTTAGAGGAATACTTACGCTATGCTAGAAAGTGGAGGGTGAAAATCATCGACACGGAAAGGAAAAGCGAAAGGGAAGTTTTCGAAGAAATAGTTTCACACGTTTCTCGGTCTCTGGAAGGGATAAGATGAAGTTTGTCTTTGGAGTTTCACACCCTAAGCATGTGTACATGTTCAGGTACTTGATAGAAGAGTTGGAGAAAAGGGGTAAAGAGACGATGGTACTTTCCGTAAAAAAGGATGTTTGCTTGAAGGTAGCGAGGCAACTTGGGTGGAAGACGAAAATCATAGGAGTGCACAAGCACGGTATCTTCAAAAAAATTTCATACTTACCCTTGCTTGAATTCAGAACCTTGAGGGAGTGTATCGAATTCTCTCCGGACGTCTTCATAGCTCAAGCACTCCCACACTTTGCTCACGTGAGCAAAGTACTCAAGAAAAAGTATATCTTACTCGAAGACACAGAGATGGTGCCCTCCTTGCACAGGATAACAATTCCCTTCGCAGATTTTATCATCACACCTTCATGCTTCAGGAAAGATTTTGGAAAAAAGCAAGTAAGGATGAATTCTTACTTCGAACTCTTGTACCTCCATCCAAACCGTTATTCTCCGAAGAGAAGTGTAGTTTGTAAAGAGCTGGGCGTTAGGAAAGATGATGATTATTTTATCTTGCGTTTCGTTGGATGGGAAGCTTTGCACGACATAGGAAAACACGGTCTTTCAGTTTCAGAAATAAGGAGAGTCGTTAAACTCCTTGAAAAGTACGGAAAGGTATTCATAACTTCCGAGAAAAGGCTTCCGAAGGAACTTGAAACTTACAGGAGATATTTTCACGAGTTACACGACGCAATAGCATTTGCAAGTTTGTACTTGGGAGAAGGCGGAACTATGGCGACTGAAGCAGCTGTTCTTGGAACACCCTCTATCTTAATATCTCCCTCTATCGCAGAAGCTGGAAACTTCATAGAACTTGAGAAAAGGTACGGACTCCTTTTCAGGTTCAAGAGTTTGAAGGATGCTATGCCTACCCTCAGAGATGTCCTAGAAAACTTGGAATGGTATAAGAAAGAGTGGAAAAGGAGGAGGAAACTTATGTTGAAGGAAAAGGTCGATGCCGTTGAATGGATGCTAGAATTTTTTGAAGAGAGGCTTGAGTCTTTTTAAGGAAGAAGAAAAATAACACCCTACCTTCCTTATTAGAATGGGTAACTCCTTCCCGACGACTCTCAACCTCGACTTTTTCAACACCTCCTTGAACTCCTCCTCGTCCTCCAAAACGCTCTCTTCACAATCCTCCAGCAGGGTAAAGACCCTCCCGAACTCGTGGTAGAAGTGAGCATCGCTACCCCCGATTCCCCTTATCCCCAAACGCCTTGCCAACTCTTTGGCTTTGAAGTTTTCCTCCTTCCCGCACCTTCCGTTCAACACTTCGATGAAATCTACATTACCAGGAAGCTCCAAGGTTTCTGGAGAAACCTTCCTGCGGTAAGGATGCGGTAGCACGACTATACCTCCCTGCCCCTTAATCTCCTCGATGACCTCGTAAAAGTCCTTCGAGGAAGGCTTTTCGGAGAGAAAAAGTCCTATCACGTCACCAACGCTTGTCTTGACCTCACAACCCACCACCAGCCTCACGCCGAACCTTTTCAAAGATGTCTTGGAAATTCTGACGGTTTCGCTAGCTATCGTATCGTGGTCCGTAATGGCTATAGCGCTGAAGCCCTTCGCCCTAGCTAACTTGAGCAACCTTTTAACGTCCATCAGAGAATCCTTCGAATGTTTGCTGTGGACGTGGAGATCGAGTTTTATCATGAAAAGTTTTTTCCTCGGGG
>CAYUFF010000056.1:0-3670 GCA_964444075.1 uncultured archaeon | reverse complement strand
TTTGGGTTCCGCGAGGAATGGTTTCATCCCTCCAGATAATACCCAAGCAATGTCCAATCTCTGCGGTTTCCCTGAGGAACGTCGCGAGGTGTGTGTGAGAACCGAGGAAACTTCATACCCTCCATAAAGAAAAAATGAAGAAAATCGTCGAAAAGTTAGCCAACTTCTCACAAATCACAAGCCTTCAATGTTCTCCTGTTATTCGCCTTCGCCCTTTCCATGGCTGCCTTTATCTCCTTCTCCAGGTGCTTTTCCAGCGCTTTCCAAAAATCTTCTGATGCCCTGAACTTTTCCTTCGCGAGCAGTTGCTTGACCGCAGCCTTGACTACGAGAGGCATGCTCTCACTAAAAATAAAAAACCTTCTCCGCTTAAAATTTTTAATACGAGGTACAACCTTAGAGAAAACCGCTTAGACTGACGGAAGGTGGTATGCTGGGAAGGATAAAAACCACCTACGTAAAGAACGTTGCGAAGGAACTGCTGGAGAAGTACCCCAATTTGTTTACTGGAGATTACGAAAAGAACAAGGAAACCTTGGAGAAGGTTTGTAGGATAAAGTCCAAAAGGTTGAGGAACACGATAGCTGGCTACATAGCTTCGTTGCTGAACTCTCACGCCAAAGGTTGAAAAACTTTTATTTTTAGCTTTACCCTGATATCTAAATTATGGCGTAGGGTGGTGGTCGCATGGGGAAAGCTAGGAACATAGGGATAGACGTGAAACCTCCCGAAAGAGAATGCGATGACCCAAACTGCCCGTTTCACGGAAGGCTTCCGGTAAGGGGAAAGGTGTTGGAGGGTAGGGTGGTTTCCGTAAAACCTTTGAAGACCGTTATCGTCGAGAGGGAGTACTTCCATTACGTGCCTAAGTACGAGAGGTACGAGAGGAGGAGGAGCAAGATCGCCGCTCACAAACCACCTTGCATGGAAGTTAAGGTTGGAGATAAGGTTAAGATTGCTGAGTGCAGAAGGTTGAGCAAGACCAAGGCTTTCGTGGTTATCGAGGTGATGAAAGAATGAGAGCGAAGAAAGCGAGCGTTACCAGAGCGTTGCCGGTGGGTTGCTACATAAACTGCGCCGATAATACTGGAGCAAAAGTTCTCCAGATAATTTCGGTAAAGGGTTATAAGGGCGTGAGGAAAAGGTTGCCGAGCGCTGGCGTAGGCGACGTGGTCAAGTGCTCGGTAAAGGAAGGTGATGTGAAGCTTAGGAAGCAGGTGGTCACCGCAGTGATAATAAGGCAGAGGAAGCCTTACCGCAGGCCTAACGGAATGAGGGTGGCTTTCGAGGATAACGCAGCGATTCTCGTCGACGATAGCAGCCTTGAGCCGCGTGGCACAGAGATTAAGGGACCCGTCGCTAAGGAAGTCGTTAACAGGTTTCCTTCGATAGGTAAGATCGCTACGATGGTGGTGTGAATGAAGAGGCCCAAATCGAAAAAGCCGAGGAAGCAGAGGAAGTTCCTTTACGACGCTCCGCTCCACCTTAGGAGGAAGATGTTGGCGGCCCACTTGTCGAAGGAGTTGAGGGAGAAGTACAAGAGGAGGAGCATGCCTTTGAGGGTCGGCGACGAGGTCGAGGTGATGAGGGGTGAGTTCAAGGGGAAGCGCGGGAAAGTCGTGAAGGTCGACTTGAAGAAATACAGGGTTTACGTGGAGGGGTTGAAGAGGAAAACTTCCACGGGAACGGAGAAGCTCGTTCCTCTAGCGCCTTCGAACTTGAAAATCACAAATTTAAACCTAGAGGATAAAAGAAGGGTAAAGATTTTGGAGAGGAAGGGTATCCAGGTCGAAGCCGTAGCCCCACCGGCGGAAGTGAAGGGTGAATAGCGTGGCTTGGCTGAAAAGGTTGCTCGCCCCGAGATTTTGGAGGGTCGGAAAGAAGGTCGCACCCTGGGTTATCTCTCCTTCTCCGGGGCCGCACAAAAAATTCGAATGCATTCCTTTGGGAATAATAGTGAGAGACATTCTTGGTTATGCCGAAACTTACAAGGAAGCCAAAAAGATTATTAAAGCGAGGGAAATTTTGGTGGACGGAAGGGTTAGGAGGGACCATAAGTATCCGGTCGGCTTGATGGATGTGGTATCGATCCCGAGAACCAAGGAAAATTTTAGAATTACGGTTGATAAGGATGGTTTGAAACTGATTAGAATTCCTGAGGAAGAGGCTAAAGTGAAGGTTTGTAAGATAAAAAGCAAGACGAAGGTTAAGGGCGGGAAGGTTCAGCTGAACCTCCACGACGGGAGGAACGTTCTAGTCGATGAAAAGGAGGATGAGTTCAAGACGGGAGATTCTCTCTTGATAGAAATCCCTTCCCAAAAGATTTTGGAGCACATCAGGTTGGAAGAAGGCGCGACGGTGTTGGTAACGAAGGGTAAGAAAGCCGGTAGGCTCGCGAGGGTAAAGTCCGTTACCAAACCAAAGTTCAAGCAACCCGCTAAGGTGGTTTGCGAGGGTGACGGGGAAGAGTTCGAAGTTTTGAAAGAGCATGTCATAGTCGTCGGTAAGGGAAAGCCCGCGATAAAGCTGGTTGAGTGAAGGGTGCTGGAAGATGGAAGAGCGGGAAAATCCTATGAGGAGGATAAGGATTGAGAAAGTTACTCTGAACGTCGGTTGTGCTGGAGACTTGGAGAAGATAGAAAGGGCGAAAAAACTGCTTGAGTACTTGACAGGAAAAAAACCCGTCGTTACAAAATCGAGGAAAAGGTCTACCTTCGGGATAGCTAAAGGAAGGCCTATAGGGGTCAAAGTCACTCTCAGGAAAGGCGATGCTGTAGAATTCTTGAAGAAAGCTCTGGGCGCGGTGGATTATACCTTACGCCCTTCGCAGTTCGACGAAAACGGAAACTTCAGCTTCGGGATTAAAGAGTACATGCACATCCCAGGAGTGAAGTACGTGCACGAGATAGGAATTCTTGGTTTGGACGTTTGCGTAACTTTGGAGAGACCTGGTTATAGGGTGAAAAAAAGGAGGGTGAAGAGGTCAAAGGTAGGGAGGAAGCACAGGATTACCAAGGAGGAAGCCATCGAGTGGGTGAAGAAAGAGCTTGGCGTTAAGGTCGCTGGTTAGTTTCTTAGTCCTTTACACACCTACAATTTGTCCATGCACCAAAGTGACTATCCATAACAGTACCGCAATTACAAACCCACGATTCTCCATGATATTTATCCCAACATAAACTGTTAAGAGCGTTTCCGTCCAAGCCTACGCTCGCACAACTCCAACCTGTTCCTAATTCAGAACATATCTGGTTACACGACTTATCAGTATCTTCGTTTCTGATAATATTAACAGTTGATTTGTTTCTCGGATCTTCTGGCCAAGGGCATTCGAGTCCCCAGAAGTTGTGCGTGCCTGTATTCCAATCACACGCGCAGATTAACGTTTTTTCACATTTGGAAGCCCAAATTGTGTCTCCACACCATCCGTGGTATTCCTCAGAATGGTAGCATACTAAGAATTTGTACCCTAAATCAGAATACATACAGTAGCAATTATCCTCCGGAAGGAAGACGTCCTTTTCTTCTTTCACTTTACATTCCTCCCACGGGTCCATCCCGGGCTCGAGCGTTCCTACCTGGCCTCTCCCGAAAACGACGCCCTTCCTCACGTTCTCCGGCTTGAGGTTCGAGATATCGTAATACCCAGCGTAACCTCCGAAGTCGCACC
>CAYUFF010000055.1:0-4048 GCA_964444075.1 uncultured archaeon | reverse complement strand
TCTTAAATTCATATTTAAAATCTATTTGTTTTCCATCCAACTCTGATGCACTAAACGCATTGAAATATTTGTAATTTTTTAATTCAAATTCACATATAACACCATTGACACTTGTAAGACTTTCAATATTGTCAATAGAAAATGTAAATTCATCGTTATTCAATCTTTAAATTTAGATTTGACTTTCTCGACAACTTTAAGTAATTCACTTAACCGATCTATTAGCAATAGAATTCCATAGCCAGACGTAAAGAGATATGTAAACTTACCTTTCCAAATTTCTAACTGATAATTTCCACTTTCATGTTTAACCTCAACATTCTTAAGAATTTCACCTTCCTTATTATTAGCCCTGTCAACATAACCACCTCAGATGATTGTAATACCACATAAATAACTTACAGAAGGGGTTCCAGTTTTCAACTGGCTTTTTAGCTGTAATAGAGCAGAAGAATATCTTTACTCTCTGCTTAAAAGAGCTGAAAACGGCTTCAAACAAACTACTCTTTCCGAAAGGTTTCGTGCTCAAACTCCAGATTTAAGCTTTCAAGAACCTCTTCAGCCATAGAGCTTTATCCACAACAAATTTAGGCCTGTTCTCGCAGTAATTTAGCACTTCTTTAATGTTTGCAGTTAAGTAATTTCTCGTCGAACTTTCATCAGGATAAGCTCCTCTCAACATCTACAGCTGAGAAGACGTAGTAACTTTTTTATTCTCTTTAACAACAGTTTCATCAACGCAATCAGGTTTCTTAGCTTTTTCTCAGTCGAGACCGGCAATTTTTCTTCAAGCTTCTTCACCCACTTGTGAACTGCGTTGTGAGAAACAGGAAGGAGAGGATTTTTGCTGTCCTCCTCGTCGAAGATGTCTGGACGTAAGTCGCTATTCCGAGAATTTTGATTTCAAGCGGTATCTTGTCCCTCTCAAATACCTTAAGCTCCTTCACAATCTCCTTGACAGATTTCATATACGTTATAGTTGGAATTTATTGATTCTAGTTATTGTTACGGGGCCTAACCAGATATTACGAATATCCATTCGTAAATTAAATATGTCCCATTCTTGGTTATGTGATACGTGTAGTAACCATGATTTACATCTTTAATCATCTTAAGCCCATACGATGGGAACTCCAGAGTAGTTAAACTGAATTGGTCCCAATGTGTAGGTTTGAGATGGCTGTATCCATGTGTAGGGATGCTCAGTTTGAGATTTGATTGTCGTTGTCCAAGAACTCTTTGCAAATACCGAAATCGTGGTGACGTTGTAGTAAGCTGTTCCCGCCGTGTTCTTTATGAAGCCCGTCATGTTCCACAGAACAAACTCACCACTCGCATTCTTCTTTGGTCCCTCCTTCTTTGCAGATATCGTCACTGGTCCTCTGGCAAAAACATCGACGATCTCACTCCCACTTATCGTATCGTCAAAGCTGAAGTTTACCTTTGCAAATCCGAAGTATGCCAACTCCTTGAAATTTGAATTTGTCCATAAACTTTAAACTTCATGTATGTCGAGTTGTAACCACTGTGTAGGTATATGTCTGTCCAGTTTATGGCATCATTGTTTCCAGATGTGTATCCTCCATCGTAAACAACTGCACTTCCCTGTCCAGTGACTGATGAAGAATCGAAGTATATCTGAACCCAGTAGGGTGAAGCGTATGCGGTATTCAGACCCTTCGCATTGTCCAGAAACTTCTCAACATCTACATGTAGAACGACACCAGAAGGGAAGCTCTCATTCAGCTTAAGTGTAATGTTTACGGTGAACGACTCCAATCCATTTTGATAGATTCCCCTTGGATCAAAGACTTCAAATACAACGACGGGTGGATAGTAGTTTGGTATTTCATACTTCAAGCTTACCCTCTCATCCTTTGTAAGCCTTGATACATATATGTTAAGTTTGACCTGGCTTGAATCCATTAGTATTTACTTGGAACATCATTTTGATTGGTTGTGATTACAACGTTTGTCAATGGGGGTTTGCTTACAGATACAAACGATGTTGAAAGGTTTACAGAAACCCATATATCGAAGAACGTGTTGTTTGTTGGATCGTAGTTTGTAATGTTGAGGTAACCGTAAGCATCGATTGGCTGAAACTTGCATCTGTTGGGTGTGCAGTTGAAAGTGTAGCTCACGTATTCCTCAAGTCTGACATCGAGTGGTGGTGTTCCCTTAGCCTTACCACTCTTTGGAGTTGGATCTCCAACAACGAAGACGTAGTTTGGAGTTACCGCATCCAAACCATCCTCAACCCTTTGAAGGGTGTTATTCTCATTCAAGCCAGTGATGTCAGCTGCACCCGTTAGGTAGTTTGAGTTTCCATACCAGACTGCATCCAAAACTTGGAGATGTCCAGCGTATATCCTCTTTACCAGTAGCACCTCATCACCCAAGTCATCCAAGTTGAACGTTCCAGTGAAGTTTGTTGGATCGTATCTGATCATGTCTGGAACAATTGTTGTATCTTCAAATTCAAAATCTGGGTAAAAGCCGTATGTTTGATAGAACAGTGTCCCGTTGTTTGCTATTACAATGTAACCGTGAGCAGGTATTTCGGTGTTGGATGGGAAGTGATAGAGACCTTCGTCATCGGATGTCAAATTCTCAGCATCTCCTATGTAGTATTCGCTGAAGTTTGCAGTGTCCGTTAGGTTTACCAAAGTTGATAGTGGATTGTAGAGTTCAACCCACTCCAAATCCTCCATTATCTTGATTTCGTTAACGATAACATGTGGAGCTTCGTATGGACCCCTTGCAGATGGATACTTGTCAAGTAAGCTTTGTATATGATTGTGTATTTGCTTGGCCAAGTCGTTCTTTACAACAAGTATTAGTCATCGTTGTTTATGGTTGAAGATCCAGTTGGGTTGTAACTTCCGATTATTGCAATCACTTCATCGAAAGCAAAAAGTTTGTTGTGCATGCTATAAGGATGATTTTCAACATCGAAATAGCTCACCATGCTTGGAACACTTAGGAGCTCTATAAGGCATGTCAAAGTTTGCTTCTTCCGTGAATATTCCTCTAACTTTTTTACTTTCGTTATATGCATCCACCAAAGCCTGTCTTATTGGCTTAACACTGTTTGCCAAGTTGAAGAGGTGGGCTGTGAAGATTGTTTCATTCGATCTGTATATGTAACCCGATATGAGATAGGGAACCCTCTTCCAATCACCGTAGCGTTGCGGGTTGAAGTAGCCTTCAAAAGTTTTTTCGTTTACAAATACTAAGAAGCTATGATCTCTTTTCTTGTTTGCTCCAAAGTTATCGTTCCACATGTAATCAAACTCCTCCTCAAAGAAGTGAGTTAATGCCTTCGATTTAATAAAGAGTGCAGTGTCGTTAGATTGATTGAAGTTCTCAACTATGAAGTTTGAGGTTGATACAACTATGTAGTTGCCGCTTGAGTTCTTCACAATTACAAACTTGTCGTGCATCGTGTAAAATTCACCACCACTTGCAAGCTTGACGTTAACTCCGTTTGTGCTTAGATAGTTGTAAACCTCATCGTTTGAATCTGAGTCGTCTATTATGACGTAAACTTCGACGCCTCTGTTCTTGGCATCAACCTTAGAGAGGGAACCGCTTTCTCCAACGTTTGGTTCTATGAAGAAAGCCATTGCAACCTTTATAGTATTACCAGCGTTTGTGTTATCAAAGAGATCTAAGAGAAGTTGTTTGTATTCTGAAGCTTGCTCTGGAAGATAGTAAAGCTGAATTGAGTCAGTTTGCTCGTTGTCTTTGAGCTTTACATAAGCTAAGAGATCACTTCCCGTGTATGATAACGATTCGTCCTTGTAAACTATCATGAAATCTTTGGAGTCGTAACATGACAAGCCGTGAGCAATCTGATTTCCGTAAGCTTCGAGGGTTTTTGTTGAATCTAGGGAAGGAGATTCATCGGGATCGTTCTTTGTTAGAATTGCATACTTAACTTCATAGTTCGGGGAAGTGCCAGACGTCCAGACCAAGACGTATTTACCGCTTGAACTTGTGCTACCGTCATCGGCAATATCTGATACTGTTGTGACGTATATGT
>CAYUFF010000054.1:0-4621 GCA_964444075.1 uncultured archaeon | reverse complement strand
CCCAAGCAATGTCCGATCTCTGCGGTTTCCCTGAGGAACGTCGCGAGGTGTGTGTAACACCTGAGAAATAATCTTTCACAGCTTTAATCGAAAGAACCTTTTCGCATTCTCGGTAGTGATTTCATCAACCTTCTCGAGGGGTAACTTCTTTATCTCCGCGATCTTCCTAACAACTTTCTCTACGGCTAGCGGAGTGTTTCTACCTTCTTCGAACCCGAGCCATGGGGAGTCGGTCTCGGTCAAGATGTTTTCCAACGGGCAATCTCTCACGAGCTTCCTCACGGTCTTGTTCCTCAAGATAAGTGTGTTCACCGAGATGAACCAACCGTTGTCCAGAACTCTAGGTAGGAGTTTTCTTTCGGTGAAGAAGTGCATGAGAACCTCGCGAGCACCTTCGCTCTCCAAAACCTCTATCGCATTCTCGTAAGCCTTCCTTGAATGCACAACCAACGGTAAGTTTAGTTGCTTCGCCAACCGGATGAACTTCTTGAAAATCTCTTCTTGCAACCTCCTCTTCTCACCGTCTTCCACGGTAAAATCCAACCCTACCTCTCCTATCCCGACGAGCTTTCCAGAGCTTGCGGCATCCTCGATCGCCTCGATGAAGCTCTTGAGTTCAGCCTCGCCAACCTCGTGGACATGCAAAGGATGTAAAGAAGCTGTCGCGAAGACGAAGCCTTGGTAGCTCTCAACCATCTTCAGAGTGGTGGAAAGATATTTGGGGTGACAGCAGCTCGTCACCACAGCTTGCAACTTTTCTTTACACTTCTCGATAACCTCTTCCCTATCCCCATCGAAAGCCTCTACTTCCAAGTGACAGTGAGCGTCGATCATCACACCACCTTTGATAAAGTTTTGTGAGAGATTAACATAAATGCCTCCGCAAGAAGCTAGTACAAAAGCAGGGGAGTTTCTTCCAGCTTGCCAGTTTTGGGATCAACCTTGAACCCCAAAGTCTCCAGAACAACCACTCCCAGCAAAACCTTATCTATGAAATCAGAAATCCATACGTCGAACGGAGCTTCCTTACCCAAAAGCTTTATCCTCGCCTCTCCTCTTTTTACTTTTACCAACCCTGCTCCTGTCAACACTTTTTCTTCTCTCAAAGGCTCGATACCTAGCTCATTTGCGATTTTCTCTGGTAATACAGTTAGCGATGCACCTGTATCGACCAAAGCCCTAACTTTCTTCGACTTTGTCTTTTCCATGTTCGATATCTCAACCTCGACCCAGCAATGACCCATCCTCTCTACCTGACAATAATTTAACCAACAAATTCTTTAATAGTTAAACCAAACGATTCAACGATTCCTCTATCCTTATCATCTCGTTTATCTTCACAACCCTCTCTCCAGAAATACCGAGCTTAACGTACTCGCAACCCAGACCAACGGCTAAGTGCGGTAACCAAACATCGTCGGTCTCACCGCTCCTGTGTGACATGATGGTAACGATTCCGTTCCTCTTAGCTTCCTCGACAAATTTTCTTACATCGGTGAAAGTTCCTACCTGGTTTGGCTTTACTATCGCAGCATTCACGCATCCCATCCTGAGGGCGACTCGCAACCTCTTCAAGTTGGTAACGAGCAAATCGTCCCCGACGATAAGAGCCTTGCCCGCTAATTCGCTCTTCAGCCTCGCGAAACCCTCGAAATCATCCTCTTCCAGCGGGTCTTCCAGGTAGAAAATCCTGTACTCCTCGACGAGCCTTTTCATGAACTCGACCTGCTCATCTTTTTTCAACCTCCTCCCATCCAAGTACTGGTAAGTTTTCCCATCGAAGATTTGAGAGGCGGCAACATCCAAACCGATCCTGAGCTTGAATTGACTCGCTACTTGCGAGATCGCTTCGAGGATTTTTTCGCATCGCAAAGAAGTTACCCACGCTGACTCGATGTTCTTGGCGAACTTGAAGCTCTTGTCCAGCTCCTTCAAGAACTTTCCCACCTCCCAGTAAGCTTCCGAAATCCTCTCGATTGAAGCGAAGAAGCTTTCCTGCCTCGAAGGTATGAAAAGGTACTCCTGGATGTCGCTCTGGCCCTTCCAACCACCGACGACGTTGCATACAGGCAAAGGAATCCTAGGTTTCTTGCTTCCTAGCAGATACTCAAAAAGTTCCAAGCCTTCCTCCTTCGCGAAAGCCTTCAGGCAAGCCAGTGAGATTGCCAGCGCAAGGTTGGCTCCCAAGCTCGAAAAATCAACGCTACCATCCAGAGACTTTAGGGTTTCGTCCACCTCGCTAATTTCTTGGAACTCCCTTCCAACCAGTGCTTGCCTCACCAAAGGAAGGTTTTCCACGACTTTTTTCGTCGGTAGCATCTTCGCTTCGTGCTTGCCGGCGCTCGTTCCGAAGGGAACGGAAGCTCTCGCTACGACTTTTTCCGTAACGATTTCTGCTTCTATCGTTTTTTTCGATACGGTCGAGAAGATTTCCCTCAACCTTACCTTTTTTATCTTCACATTAAATTTTTAATACTTGCGACCTTAAGAAAATAAAGTAACTTCGTCGCGTGGGAGCGATGAAGGTTTACGACGCGAGCAACAAGATACTCGGTAGGTTTTGCTCCGTGATAGCCAAAAAACTCTTAGAAGGCGAGGAAATCGCTGTCATTAACGCGGAAAAAGCTGTGGTTTCAGGAAAGCCGGATATGGTGATAAGGAAGTATAAGGAAAAGGTCGACAGGGGCGACCCTATTCATGGGCCGTTCTTTCCGAGGTATCCCGACCAAATCCTTAGGAGGACGGTCAGGGGAATGATTCCTTGGCACAAGCCGAGAGGAAGGGAAGCTTTTAAGAGACTGAAGGTTTACATAGGGGTTCCCGATGAGCTGAAAGGCGTCGAACCCGAAGAAGTAGAGGGTTGCGACGCGAGCAAACTACAGAAAAAGGAGAGGTTCGTGAAGTACGTGACGCTCGAAGAGATTTCGTTAGCGCTGGGTGCTAAGAAAAGGTGGTAGCATGGTCGTTAGGAGGAGGAAAAAGCATAGGAAGTTTAGGGGTGAGAGAACCTACAAAGGAGCGAAGAAGAGGAGGAGGGGAGCAGGAAACAGAGGAGGTAGGGGGTTGGCTGGGCTTCACAAACACAAGTGGACCTACACTATAAAGTACATGCCGGACCACTTCGGTAAAAGAGGGTTCAAGCCTCCGAAGGCTGTGCAGAGAGAGATAAAAGCCATCAACTTGGAAGAGCTGGAAAGGTGCATCGATGAGCTTTTGGAAAAGAAGCTTGCTGAGAAGGAAGACGGTAAGGTGAAGGTGAACCTTGAGAAGCTTGGGTATCAAAAGCTTTTGGGAAAGGGTAGGGTGACGAGACCCTTGATCGTCGAAGTTAGGATGGTTTCGAGGGTTGCAAAGGAGAAGCTCGAAGCCTGCGGTGGTGAAGTTAGAGTGGTATGATGGCGGAGGAAAGGGAAAGAGAACCTAAATACATAAGGTACCTTTCCAGGCTTCTTCCTGTGGTAGTAAGACCGACCTTTCGCCAAGGCTTGAGTCAAAGGTTGAGGTGGACGCTGATAGTAGCGATTCTCTATCTAACGCTTTACCACATACCGGTTTACGGGCTAAAGACTTTCGGAGCCGGCGGGTTGAGCATCTACGAGATAGTGCTAGGCTCCAGCATAGGGAGCTTGGTTACTCTGGGCATAGGACCGATAGTATCCGCGGGAATCCTCCTGCAGCTCCTCGTAGGTTCTAAAATAATTAACTGGGACACGACAAAGCCCGAAGACAGGGAGAAGTTCATGTTCTGGAACAAGTTTTTGGCGATACTTTTTTGCTTGGTAGAAGCCTTTGGCTTTGCTGTAGGCTTTCTCAGCGGAAACATAGTCGAGGGGTTGTTTTGGCTGGTGGTCATTCAGCTCGCGTTGGGTGGAGTGATAGTAATCCTCCTCGACGAAATCGTGAGCAAGTGGGGTTTTGGCAGCGGAGTGAGCCTGTTCATAATCTTGGGTATAGGGACGCAGATGTTTTCCTCGTTCTTCTCTCCTTGCAGCGTCGCAGGAGGAATCTGTCACGCGACCTTCCTACCGGCGAACAACCCAGGGCCTTACGTCGGTCAGGTGTTGAACTTCTTCACGCACGTCTTCAGCGGAAACAACACGCTCGCTCTCATGGCACTTGTTCCGATAATCTCAACGGTAGCGATTTTCCTGATAGTCGCTTACACCGACCTCATGACAATCAACGTTCCAATCACTTTCGGAATGTTGAGAGGATTCGGAAGGCTGTGGTCGATAAAGCTCCTCTACACAAGCGTAATTCCAATCATCTTAGCTTCGGCTCTCATCGCGAACTTTCAGATGATGGCCAGGGCGGGAGCTTCGCCCTGGAAGCCAGGAATTTACTGCAGCCCGCTAGCTTGTTTTGACGAACAGGGTAGGCTCATCTACGTAGAAGGTAAGAGCAACGTCCTCTACTACCTAACTCCTCCTGCCACGGGAATTCCGACGCAACTCTTAAAGGGTACGTTCACATGGAGGGAAGGTGTTAGAGCGTTGACCTACACGGTTTTCCTAGTAGCGCTCGCAACGGTCTTCTCAGTTTTCTGGGTCATTACCTCTGGAATGAGCGCCGAAGCCGTAGCGGAGCAGTTGACTGGTTTTGGGTTCCACATACCTGGATT
>CAYUFF010000053.1:0-4955 GCA_964444075.1 uncultured archaeon | reverse complement strand
ATGTTTGTTGCTTTTCTGAGCTTCACTCGTTGGGAATCCAACCAATAAAGGTTGTAACACGTGTTTCGGTTGTCGTGACCAACAACCGAAAACTTTTATTTGTCGTTACCGAGAATACATTTCCTATGGGATACAAATTCGGGTTTACGGTCCCCCAAGGAGAGAGAATTTACAGAGACATCAGACGCTCGGCGAGAGTTCAGCGGTACTCTACTCTTACGTCCGCCTACCAGAGCATCGTAGAGTTAGCGAAAGAAAAGGGGTTGAAAGTCGAGTGGGACCCCCTCAGGCGTTCTTCCACAGTCCTATCGGAAAATATAGAGATTAGACTCTACCAGGACAGACCGTTGAGCTGTCTGAAAATAAGGGGTGAGGAGTTAACCAAGGAGGAAAGACAGCTGCTCGACCTTCACGAAAAACTCTACACGATGCCAAACTCTCGTAAGGAAAAGCTGGCGGCGATCTTCCTAGGGGCAAAGTTCGCAGGCATACTTTCCCTCATGCTCTACTTGGCCTGCGTTTAGGCGGATTTTTCGGAGTTTTTCTTTTTGTACGCTCTTTCTACCGTCGTCCACCGAAAACTTTATAAACCCTCGGAGCTATATTAATCATCAAATAGTGGTTAATAAACACCAAAAGGTGGTAAATGTGAAAGTGTTCAGGCTCGACGAAAACGGAAACCTCATAAGGAAAGGGTACATCGGCCTAATCCAAAAACTATTCGGAGCGGGCGACACTGAGAAAATCGTCAGTAAAGTTAGAAACTGCGGTGAAGTAGAGGTGAAAGTTTCGAGGTGGATTAGAGGAGTAGAAGACCCCTATCAGCTCAGGAAAAGCTTGAAAAGGGGTTTCGCCGCACTCGGAGCCGGAGGGATAAAAGTTTCCGTGGAAGTAGAGGGGCCCTGGTACAGGGTAAAGCTTTCTCCCACACCCTACGAATGATTCGATGTTAGACGTCTAACGCTCACAAGAACCAGTCTACCTCGTCGAGTCTCCACCTTGGCTTAATCTTATCCTCGAAGCCGGGTTTCCATCCGTGGAGGTAGGCCAAAATTCCTGTCCACGCGATCATCACACCGTTATCAGAGCTGTACTTAGCTGGCACCACGAAGAACCTGGCACCCCTTTCATCGCACATGACCTTCATCATCTCTTGCAACCTTCTGTTGGCGGCGACGCCGCCCACGAGCAACGCTTCCTCCTTTCCTAGGTGGGCCATGGCCCTTTCGACGACCTCGACTATCATCGCGAAGCAGGTTTCCTGCAGGGAAAACGCTAGGTCCTCCTTCGAAACCCCTCTTTCCAAGAGCTTCAGAGCGCTCGTAAGCATCCCGCTGTAGGAAACGTCCATACCCTTCACCACGTAAGGAAGCTCCAGGTAGTTTTTTCCTTTCCTCGCGAGCTTCTCTATCTCTGGCCCCCCGGGAAAGCCCAACCCCATCTTCCTCGCCACGACGTCCAGGCAGTTGCCGCAGGTAATATCTTGCGTTTCTCCGAAGACCCTGTACCTCCCTCCAGCAAACGCTATCACCGCGTTGTGACCACCGCTCAGGTAGGCTACGACAGGGTCCTTCGCCCCGGTTATCAGCCTACCGATTTCTATGTGAGCTATCGCGTGCGACACTCTAACCAGCGGTTTTTTGTGCTCGCGAGAAAGGTTTTCCGCGAAGGAAGCCGTGAAGAGTAACGGTGGTGGCAGACCAGGCCCGCAAGAGTAAGCGATCAGGTCGATTTGTTCCCAACCCTTTCCGTACTCGCTCAGAGCGCTCCGAAGCGCTCGTTGAGCGATCCTTTCATGATGTTTCCTCGCTTCGTGCGGAACGATACCCTCTCCTTTCTTCGGCCTGTAGGTAAACCTTACGTCCGCCAGGATATCGCCGCGAGAGTTCACTATGCCTATCCCGAAGGTATGCGCCGTCCCCTCGACACCAAGACAAACTACTTCCCTCTTCCCCATACGATAAAATTTCGGAGAGTACAAATTAAGGGTTCTGTCGGACGCCCAACACTTACCCCAAAGTTTAACCACAAGGTTCCACGCTCCTCCATCCTCTCCGGACTCACGGGCTTCGCTAACCCTTTATTTCTCGCTCCCGTCACTTTAAAGTATGGGGTTGGAATTTCTCCGAAAGCCTTTCAGCAGGGAGGAGAGCTTGAGGTGTTTGAACGAGCACGTTAGAGAATGGTTTACCCGTACTTTTAAAGACTTAACCCCACCGCAACAATACTCTTTCAAGCTCATTTCTCAAGGAAAAAACGTGCTAATCACCTCTCCCACAGGCACAGGAAAAACTCTTGCTGGCTTTCTCTCGATACTCTCGAAACTCTTCGACCTCGCCGAAAGGGACAAGCTCGAAAATTCTATTTACTGCGTTTACGTCAGCCCTTTGAAGGCTCTGCTCAACGATATCAAGAAGAACTTGCTGATACCGTTGAAAGAGATAAGGGAATTGGCGGAGCGAGACGGAAAGAAACTCCCCGAGATAAGGGTCGAGGTCAGGAGCGGTGACGTTCCTCCCTCGGTAAAGACTAAGATGCTGAAAAAACCTCCGCACATCCTCGTAACAACTCCAGAAACGCTATCGATAGCTCTGAACTCCCCCAAGTTTTCCAAGTATCTCGACACGGTAAGGTGGGTCATTCTCGACGAAATCCACGAGCTCGCTAACAATAAGCGTGGTGTATTGGTGAGCCTTGCTATAGAAAGGTTGGTCGAAAGGCTGAAAAGGAAGAGGTTGGTTAGGATAGGCTTGGGAGCAACGCTTTATCCTCTCGAAGAGGCTGCAAAGTTTTTGGTTGGCTATGATAGTAAGGGTAGGCTGAGGGATTGCGTAATCGTAGACGTTACCTGGAAAAAGCCGATGGACCTTAAAGTTATAACTCCCGTCAAAGACCTAGTGAAAGCTAGCGCCGAAGAGCTCAACGATGCTTTGTACAAGACGCTCGATAAGCTGATTAAAACTCACACTACTACCTTGGTTTTTACTAACACTCGCTCAGGTACCGAGAGGGTGGTTCACCATCTCAAGGAAAAGTTTAGTTATACCGACGAGGAAATCGCAGCCCATCATGGCTCGTTGTCACGGGAAATTAGGTTAGAAGTGGAGGATAGGTTGAAAAGGGGTGAGTTAAAGGTAGTAATCTCTTCGACGAGTCTAGAGTTGGGTATAGACATAGGTTACATCGACCTCGTGGTGCAGATAGGCTCTCCAAAATCTGTAACCAGAGCCGTGCAAAGGATAGGGAGGAGTGGTCATGGTTTTGAGGAGACAGCCGTAGGTAGAGTGATAGTTCTCGATAGGGACGACTTGGTAGAGTGTAGTGTAATGTTAAAATGTGCGAAGGAAAAAGTCCTCGACAGGTTCAGCGTGGTTAAGAATGCTCTGGATATTCTAGCTCAGCACGTCGTCGGCATGGCTTTGAACAAGAAGTGGAGGGTCGAGGAAGCGTTGAAAGTCATAAGGAGGAGCTACTGCTACCACGAGCTCAAGAAGGAAACTTTCGTCTCCCTCCTGCATTACCTCGCCGGTCATTATGCCGCGCTCGAAGACAGGACCGTTTACGGTAAGATATGGTTCGACGAGAAGGATGGTGTTTTTGGTAGAAGAGGGAAGTACACGAGAATAATTTATTTCTTGAACCTTGGTGCTATTCCAGATGAGGTGAGCATAGACGTTTTCACTAGAGATGGAAGGTACGTCGGAAACATAGAGGAAGATTTTCTCGCTAGGTTGAGGAGGGATGACATTTTTATCCTGGGAGGAAAACCCTACCGCTTTTTGTTCGCGAGAGGATTGAGGTGCTACGTAGAACCTTTGCCAAAGGAAACGAATCCGACGATACCTAGTTGGTTTTCCGAGCTCTTGCCCTTGAGCTTCGACCTCGCTATCGAAATACAGAAGTTCAGGAGCAAGATGAGGCAAATGCTTGAAAGCGGAAAGAGTAAGGAGGAAATTACGTCGTGGTTGCTGAAAGAATTTCCCATCGACGAGAACTCAGCAAATTCTATCTACGCTTACTTCTCGGAGCAGTGGAAGTACGTGAGGAAAATTCCTGGGTACAAGGAAATTTTGGTCGAAAAGACTAGGGACTTGGAAGGAAGGAAATACCTCGTGTTCCATGCTCTTTTCGGAAGGAGGGTTAACGACGCGCTTTCAAGAGCTTTCGGAATAGTGGCTAGCGATTTGCTGAGGAGTAACGTTGGTATCGTCGTCTCTGACAACGGCTTCGCCCTAATCTTGCCTGGGGATGGCGATGCTGAGGCGAAGGAACTGATAGAGAGGGTGACGAAGGCTAACCTAGAAAGTTTACTCAGGAACAACATAAGGAGGACCGAGCTTATGAAGAGGAGGTTCAGGCATTGCGCGTCGCGGAGCTTTTTGGTACTGAGGAATTACAAGGGCCATAAGATAAGCGTAGCGAAACAGCAGAGGAATGCCGAAACGCTACTGAGAGTTTGCGAGAAGATAGACCCTCACTTCCCAGTCATAGAGGAAACTTACAGGGAAATCCTTAGAGATACGATGGATTTGGAGAAGGCTAAGGAGGTACTGGAAGAGGTTAAGAAGGGTAGCATAAGCTATGAGGTTATAGAAACTCCACTTCCCTCGCCTTTTGCTCACGGGCTAATAATCCTCGGAGAGGCCGACGTGATAACCATGAAGGACAGGAGGGAAAGGATCAAAAGGTTACACGAAGCTCTGATGAGGATGATCGCTCCTTGATGGAAATTTTAAAGGACTCTGAGGAAAAATTCAATTAATGCCTGCCTCCCCTCTCGAGCGTAAGCTGGTAGCTGCCGTTTTGGTAGTGATTGGTCTGGCCGTAGCCTACAAAGCTTACGCTAGTTACTTGCCTTCTCCACAAGGGATGGGCTTACAATACCCCAACCCAGGTCATCACCCTGGAGAAATAGGTCCAGGAATTTTCAACTGTTCTGGGGTTGCTAACTGCTT
>CAYUFF010000052.1:0-4991 GCA_964444075.1 uncultured archaeon | reverse complement strand
GACTTCATCGGCGAACTTACCCTCGTTCGCGAAAGTTTCGAGTCGTATTCCGAAGCGGTGGAGTAGTCTTCGCGGAGACTTTTTCCTTTCCAACAACCCTCTTTCTACCTCACGAAAGACTCTAAGAAAACTCACCCTTCTCCCACAGTCTCTCTATCTTCCTGAACTCGAAATTCCTGATGGGATAGATCTTCCTCCCCTCGAGGATGCACTTACTCTTCGCTTCCCCGCTGATGACTTTCTTGAGGAATTCTTCGAGCGTGGAATTTTTGACAATGTCTTCCACAACTTCCTTTATCTTCGACCTGAGCCTTTTCTCTATCGTGGTCTTGGCACCCCTCGACGTCGTCATCACAATCTTCACCCTCAACGGAACGTTATCCTTGGTGACGTAATCCTCGATTATGTCGATCCTCCTCGTCCTTCTCACGATCATCCTTGCCAAATAATCCCTCAGTATTTCGAAGGAATCAAACTCGGTAAACGCTTTTTCGCCATCAACCCTAGTAATCCTGAGGATGATTTTCATGAAGAACTTGCTCATATCGTCGGTAAGGTCGACAGCATTCACCACAAGCCTCCTCCCTACCGCCATTTCTGGCTCTGAAACGGGAGTCTTCGCAATCTCCACGCTATCGAAATAAGGCGGCGCTACCACCGTGAGCCACTTCTTCCCCTTCATCCTCTTAGTGCTCATGATTATCTAACCTTTTCTCGACTAAGTTTATAAAATTTTCCTCCTCCCCTCTCGGAATCATACCGCCGGCGGCAACCCTGTGACCACCTCCGCTCCCCCCTAGCTCGGCGCAAACCTCTGCCAGTAAGTCTCGAATGTTCACGTCGCAGCCCTTCGGAACCCTCCCTGAAACTTTCACGTAGCTTCCATCGTCGCTCACCGCCAAGCCGAAGATAGGTTTCTCCCTGCTGGCGATGTCGGAAACCGCGAGTATGGAAACGATAGTCGAGATGAAGTCCTCCTCGATCCTCTCTTCACCGCGAACGAAGGTTGCCTTCTTCGTTTCAACGATGCACTCTCCCGACCTCACCATCTCCAGATAATCTGCCAACTTTTTCCTGTATTCCTCCAGGATTCTCGAAGCCTCTTCCAAGGCTTTCTCGTCTCCAAGGCAAACCCTAATGCCGACGTCCCACCTTTTCATCCTGCTGCACGCGTTGAGCAGGGTGGAAAATTCCTGCGCGTCCTTTATTTCCACCGGCCTTTCCACGAGGGTATAATTATCCCCGAAGATATCCCCGGCATCTTCCTCCTTCCACCTCAGCCTCTCGATTATTATCGCCGTGGCGAGCTTCCTCTGCTCCTCCAAGGTTAGGTCGCAGAGCCTCCTCCACTTATCCCCTTCCTTGACCTTTATTCCGTGCTCCGCAAGGAACTGGACGGCGTTCGATTCAGAGCCTGTAATTCCAGGTATGTAAGGCTCGTAGGAATATTCCAAAGCCTTGTGGATAGGTCTGCTGTACCTTCCGTAAAGCTTTATGCCCCTTTCCACGACTACCTTCCCAAGCTCCACACCCTCGTCGACGATTTTCCTGGAGTTTTTCCCGAAACCTCCCTTCAAATCCCCGACACCACCAACCACAGCTAAGTCAACGACCTCTCCCTTGAGCTTCTCGTCGAGAGCACCCACAAAAAGGTAGGTTACCATCGAAGCTGAAAGGTCATCGATCCCGTAGAACATCGGGTTGAAATGAAAGAAGTTTGGATGGGAATGCTCAGTTGGCACGTGATGGTCGAGCACGAAAACCTTCGTTACATCGAAGAAATTTTTTATCAGGTCGACGTGCCCGCTCCCAAGGTCGAGGAAGACGAGGATCCAATCTTCGTCTACGGAGATTTCTTCGCAAACGTCTTGAGTAAGGTGCTTCACTATCCTAAGGTGGAAGTTCAGGTTCGTTCCCAAGAGATACTTCAAGAGGATCGTCGCGGAGGTAATACCGTCGGTATCGTAGTGAGAGACCACGAAGACGTTCTTACCGCTTTCGCATTCTCTGCGAAAAGCCTCAGCAACCCTTTCTAAATGTTGGGAGAACAAGCTACCACTTCTCTACAATTAGCTTCGCTTTCGCGGGGTCGTACTCCCAACCCTCTGGAAGCACGCCCTCCCTCCTGTAGTACTTCACGAGCCTCCTTATCTTGCATTCCAACAGCTCCAAGCCTCTCCTCGAATGCAAATCCTTCCTGTGCCTTTCCAAGTGTTCCCTGAGCCTCACGGCCTTTTTCATCAGGAACAGCAGATCCTCCGGAAGCTCAGGATAGACGCCGTGCTCCTTCATGATTTGGCTGATGGATTTTTTGGTTATCAGCTTGACGTCCGGAATTCCGTACTGGTCCCTGAGGATCAATCCTATCTGCGCGGAAGAATACCTCTTCTTAGCAAGCTCCACGACGAGCTTCTCGACTTCCTCCGGCTTGTACTTGCACCACGATGGCGGCTTCGTTCGCGGCGGTTTTTTCGAGCCTGACTTTCCCCTCCTCCTCGCGTACATCCTTGCCATCTACTCCACCCTAAATTCTAAAACATCCTTAAGCAATATTAAGCTTTTCGCCTTTTAGCCAACCAACTTGCCAGGAAAACGATTCCGAAAAGGATTAAAGCGAGAGTTATCGGGTTGAAGCACCAACAGACCAGCGAATTCACTCCAGAAGCTACGAAGAATAGGACAGCGAAGAATAGTAAGAGCGATGGTGCTTCTTTCGACAGTTCTCCCATCAAAGTAGAAAGTATTAGCGAAGCTGTTCCGACGAAGATTAACAATCCTCCTCCCATTGCAACGATAACGGGAAGACCTCTCGGTGTAATTACCGTCGCGAGAATTCCCGCTCCTAGAAGCGCGCAACCAATTACCAACACCAAAATAGATAACCTTTCGAGTGTTTCGAAAACATTTTTTCCTATCAGTCTTTTCTT
Source organism: uncultured archaeon (assembly GCA_964444075.1). GTDB lineage: Archaea > Aenigmatarchaeota > Aenigmatarchaeia > CG10238-14 > SCSR01 > CAYUFF01. The sequence continues at coordinate 2,064 of CAYUFF010000052.1, read as the reverse complement.
CCACCATTGCTTCAACAACATCCATCCCATACCTTTAAATTGAGCTTGAAAGTTAAAATATTTTCAGCCCTCAATTCCTAAATGGAATGAAAGCCTGTGAACTCTCCCTTCAAGACGGAATCGAGAAAATCGTGGAGATTGTAAACCATATGAGAAAGGAGAAACCCGTGATACTCATCGGCATAGCCGGCGGTTCTGGGTCTGGGAAAGGATACGTGGCTAAAATTCTTTCGCGAAAGCTGAAGGCTGAAATCCTGAGCCTGGACGATTATTACCTCGGTATCGACAAAGTCAAGGATGGAAACTTCGATTCGCCGAAAGCCTTGGACTTGGAGACGTTGAGGGAGCACCTCTCCCGGCTCAAACGAGGGAAAGCCGTTAAAAGACCTATCTACGATTTCAGGATTCACAAGAGAATAGGGTTCGCAAGGTTCGAGCCGTCGAAGGTTATGATCTTAGAGGGATTGTTCGCTTTACACGACTTGCTGAAAGATGAGCTCGACTTGAAAGTCTGGGTGGAAGCATCGGAAGAGACGAGGCTTAAAAGGCGGATAGAAAGGGATGTGAAGGAGCGCGGTAGGACTGAAGAAAGCGTCGTAGCCCAATGGAAAACTTGGGTTCAGCCGATGTTCAAGAAGTTTGTCGAGCCGCAAAGGAAGCGTGCGGACATCGTGATAATCAACGAGTAGAGAAGAGATGTTCATCCCCCTTCAAGAAACCTACAACCTTCAACCTTATCCCCCTCTTTTCCAGCTCTTGGCCCAAGTACCCAGAGTCCGTTACTCTGTCGGAATAGATTGCCACCCCAAGGAGGGTGATGAGCGACCTTACTATCCCCATCCCCTCGAGGATGTTCAAGTAAACACGCGGTGAAAAGTCGCGTGGAAAGCTTTTGACGACGTGTCCCAAACCGCATATTAACATAGAGGGTTCCTCGTAGTTTTGCGCGATCGTTTCGGCCCACTTTCTTTCCCTCTTTAAGTGTATTCTGGTTTTTTCGGCGAAGGCGTTTATCTCCTCCTCCATCTTTTCGTCGACCTCGCTCCACTTCCTATCGAGTTCCTTTATTTCTCGCTCGATTTCCTTCTCTAACGCTTTTTGGCCGGCTCTTCTCGCACTCACTAACTCGTTAACCCTCTCCTTCATGCATTCCCATAACACCCTCTTTATTTGCTCGTAGGGCTTGGAAATTTCCTCCCTCTTTCTACGGTAGCAAGCGTAATCTTTAAACCCCTCATCCAGAAATATTACCTCACCTTCATAACCAGCCCTCGTTATTTCCCTCTTAAAAGAAGGGTTGTGGACCCCCTCTACGAAGAAGACGCGCGGCTTGTATTTTTCGACGGCCCTCCTGATTTCTCTCTCCCTCTCTTCCTTCGTTTTCAGAATCGCTTCTTTGAATCGTCCGAAACCCTCGTCACGAGGGCCCTTTGAAGTTTCCTCAAGTTTAAACGCTAAATCCCTCAAAACGAAGTGCTCCTCCGCTAAACAATACAATGGTTTCAGCTTCATGGTAAAAGTTTTAACGTAAAAAATTTAAGTGTTAGTCACGACATTCGCTCACCGTCGGCGGGCCTTTTTGCCACCACCAAGATTATTTCCTTACCTTCCTCGCCTTTGATTCTCCACGTAACCTTGTAAGGAAATTTTTCCAACAGACTCACGTGCTTCTCATAATCTTTCGCGATGGTTTGTAGTCTTTCAAAAAGCTTTTCGGAGCTTCTGTGGACCGAATACACAACGCTTCCTATCTCCAACGCTCTCTCGAAAAAGCTTAGGTCTTTGCTAAAGGGAGGAAACTGTATCACGGTATCGCAGGAAACCTCGTTAGGTTTTATTACCTCCACATCCTTCCTCATCCACCTGCAGACTTTGCTTACTGGCACCCCGGTGTAGCTTTCTACGAGGTCGGCGTTGAACCTAGCAACCTCTAAAGCCTGTTGGTCTATGTCGATGCCGTAAACTCTTCTAGCACCCAGCAAAGCGGCGCCTATCGCAAACCTACCCGTTCCGCAGCCCAAGTCGCAGACAACCTTACCCTTGATATCTTCCTTGGCTCTAAAG
>CAYUFF010000051.1:1886-5183 GCA_964444075.1 uncultured archaeon | reverse complement strand
GTAATACAGCGTCCTGTGTTTTTATGTCTTCATACAAATTCTTCGTATGATAAGTTCTTTGTGAAATCGATAATTCTGTTGCCTGCTTCAAGTATATCGAGTAGAAACCCCTTATCTCCCGTGCGAGAGATAAATTATATCCTTCCTCAATTACTGCTCAGTTTAGGGCTCAAACCCTCTTTCGTAAGAATCGTGGGATAGATTTCATTATCTCGACGCCGCTAGAAGTTCCTATCCTCGTGGCACCAGCTTTTATCATGTTTATCGCTTGCTCGAAACTCTTGATTCCGCCGCTAGCCTTTATTCCCAGCTTTTCGCCAACCACTTTTTTCATCACCTTAACATCCTCGACTCTAGCTGGGCCTTTGTAACCTACTGCAGTTTTCACGAACGCAGCCCTCGCCCTTACCACCAACCTCGTCGCTTCCTCTACCTGTTTTCTGGAAAGGGTCGGCGTTTCGATGATGACCTTTACCGGCTTCGGCTTGGCTGCTCGCACGACGGCTCTTATATCCTTGACGACGGTAGAGTAATCCTTATTCAGGAATGCAGTCCTGTTGAACACCATATCAATTTCATCGACGTATTCGTAAACCTCCTCAACTTCAGCGACTTTCGCTGGAGTGGGCTGGATTCCGTACGGGAATCCTACCACAGTAACCACGCTTGCCTTATCCTTGAGCAACTTCCTGGCAAGCTTCGCGTGATAGGGTAACGTGACTGCAGCCCTGAATCCGTACTTCAGCACTTCCTTACAAAGCTTTTCTACGTCTTTCCTCGTGGACTCGACTTTCACGTTCGTATGCTCGATGCACGAGGCTATCCTTTTAGGAGATTGGATGATCTCTCTCCAGAGCTCCATAAAATTTCTTTTACCTCACTCAAGATAAAGGTTAACGCCTCTTCGAGAGTTCTCCAGAGAGCGCTTCAGCGAAGAGCGGAGCTAGGTCGAGCTTAGAAATCTCGGAAGGTATGGAGTTGGTAGCGATTACTTCCTTTGCTCCGGCTTTCATGAGCATCTCGTGAGCCTTGCTAGGGATGTAGTGCGTTGCCGCACAGTAAATTTCTCTCGCTCCTCCTTCCTTCACGATTTTTATAGCGTTGAGCATAGTTTTCCCCGTGCTTATGACGTCGTCGAGGATTAAAACCTCCTTGCCATTCACGTCAAAATCCTTCCAAACTCTAGTAGTTATCTCACCGGTTACCCTACTCCTGTACTTCACGAGGAATGAATAGTCGCAACCCAATTCACTGGAAACGCTGATCGCCAATTCTTTTCTTTCTTGGTCGGGAATGAGAACGAAAGGATCGTTCAACTTTTTCCTCGAAAAATACTCCGCTAGAAGACGCCTTGCACTGAGATGTATGGTTTTACACCTTCGGAAAAAGTTCAGAATGCTCTCGTCGTGTAAATCCAACAAGAAAACCTTTTCAACGTTCTCGAAACTTTCTATAAGCCTTGCTAACGACTTCGCGCTGACGCATTCCCACTTCCTGTATCGCTTATGCTGCCTCGCGTAGGCAAAGTATGGGATTACCAACCAAACTTGCTCGACGTCGAATTCTTCAAGTAAATCGAGGATGAACGTTAGCTCCACGGTCGAATCGTTCTGCGGATAGAGGGTTTGAAAAACTATCGCTCTCTTGCTTGAAGGTTTTCTGAGCAACCTCACATAGCTCTCGCCGTCTGGAAACTTTTTGCGATGAACTTTGACAAACTTGCGATTCAACCTTCTCGCTACCCTTCTCGCTAATTCCTCGCAAGTCGTTCCTCCCACGACTTCAGCGTTTCCGGCTTTCATAAACTTATTTTTTCGACAGCGAGACTAAAAATTTGTATGCAGAGGAACTGGAAAAGAGAAAGGGAATCGTTGATCAACAGCATAATAGCGAAGGGTTACCTAAAAACTCCTAAAATCGTCGAAGCATTCCGCAAAATTCCAAGACACTTCTTCGTTACCGAAGAATTTCTCCATTCAGCTTACCACGACATAGCTTTACCTACCATCGGAACCTCCACGATTTCCCAACCTACGACGGTCGCGATAATGACCGAAGCCCTTTCCCCAAAGGAAGGGGAGAAAATCCTCGAGGTCGGTACCGGCTCTGGTTGGCAGGCTTGTATACTCGCCTACTGCGTGGGAGAGAAAGGCAGGGTGATAACAATCGAAATAAACCCAAGGCTTGTGGAGTTTGCGAAGAGAAATATAGCAAAGGTAGGGATCAAAAACGTGAAGGTAGTTTTGGGTGATGGTTCTCTCGGTTATCCCGAAGAAGCACCGTTCGACAAGATAATGGTCACTGCAGCTTCCCCTTCCGTTCCGAAGCCGTTGCTGGAGCAGTTGAAAGTGGGCGGAAGGCTTGTGATTCCAGTCGGAGACGTGTACTCGCAGAGAATGATGGTCATAGATAAAAAAAGTGAGGACGAATTCGAGGAAAAGGACCTCGGAGAGTTCGTCTTCGTGAAGCTGAGAGGAAAGTACGGCTTCAAGGATTAAAGAACCTAACGAGAGTTGTTATCTTTTTTGTGTCCCTCTAGAGCCATCAGGTAAAGGATCAGGCCTGTATATTCCTCCAACCCTTCCAAAGTTTTTCTAATTTTCTTTTCATCGTCGATTCCAAACATTCTTCTAAACCCTCTCTTGACGGCCAAGTCTCCGTAAGGTCCTACGTAGAAACTTTTAGAAACTTTCGCAACGCTTAGCTCCGCGGTCCATTTACCGATTCCCTTTATTTTCGTTACGAATTCCGCGAACTCTTCTGGTCGTCTCTTTATTCTCTTAACTGGTGAAAGGTTTTCAGTGAGTTTCGCGACTTCGATTATGGCGGTAGCTTTGATCAAAGTTACCCTTATCTTCCTTTTCAACTCCGAGGGCCTGACTTTCCTCACCCTTTCGAAGCTGGGAAAGGAATAGTACTCTTCACCTTCCACAACCTTTCTTTCACCAAGCTTTTTCACGAAATCTGCTTTGATTTTCAACGCCAACCTCAAGTTAATGTTCTCTCTATTATACTGTCAACCAAAGCTTCGTAAACGCTAACCATCCTAGTAGACCTTAGCCCGTAGTACTTTTTCGCTATTGCGTAGAGCGGGGTGTCTCTTACATTCGACAGGAATCTCCCGTAGTCGAAATCGACCCTGTAGATTTCTCTTATCTTGCTCACGACCTTCCTCGCTAACCCTTTCTCTTCGCTGAAAACTTTGACTTTCAACTTCGGGTTTTCTCCTTCAGAAGGATGAAGACTTTATAAGGGACGAAATCTTCCTCAACCCTTAAAATCTTCCTACAAGTTTTG
>CAYUFF010000051.1:0-1786 GCA_964444075.1 uncultured archaeon | reverse complement strand
GTTTTGGTTTTATGAAAGTTTCTACAGCTTTTTCCATTTTTTCACGACCCTTTCTACAAACCTCCATCCCCAATTTTCGAAGTATGTTAGCACCCTTTTAACCTCGCTTGCTTCACTTCGTCACTTATACCATTCAATTTTTTCATCGAAGTTATTGAGAGCTTCCCAAATTTTTTTCGCATCATCTTTGAATTTACCCTCTGACGCCAACCTCACTTCCAACTCGCTTAAGACATATTTCGGCCAGATTTCCCTTTTTTCTTTCTTTTCCCTAACGTTTTTCCTACCGCCTTCATACGCAAATCCTTCTATAAGAGTATAAATTCCATGAATCTTCGGCGGAAAAAGAAGAATGAGAATCCCCACGATGCTCGCGATAATTCCAATTAGAAGACAATGAATCATTCCATGAAGAAATGCAAACAAACTCGTTACAATACCGCCAAAATACAGAAGTAGGGCCACTACAATGCGAACCCAACTTTTTTCTCTCATTTTGGTTGTAACGAAAATTCTTATGCTATTTATCCCCTCTCCTAAAGGTGATTTCTTTATTTCATACCATACGGAGGTATCGTATCCCAGTTCTTCCATCCTTTCTTGAACGTATTGGGACAACTTGAGTGGATTTGTAGTTTGCACATCCATTTCTCGATAAAACTCTTTTCTTTTCAACTCTAAATGAGAAGGGAAAGAAATCTTGCTCATAATTTTAAATTTTATCGCAAATTTTAAAATTCAGTGCCTTACGTCCTGATGATTGTCTTAAAGGTTTGGGATAAATATTTTTCAATGTTTTTTCTCAATGGTTGCTTTCATCTTCACTTAAAATTCTCAAAATTATTAACTTCAAGGAGAAACTTTGAAGTGAAGGCACATAATCTTAACTTGAAACTTCCTGAAAATATGAGTTACAAAATCGACGAAAGTATTGCGGTAAAGGCAGTCGTTTTCGATAGAAAAAGGAAGAAATTTTTGCTCATAAAAAGGAGCGAACGAGAAGAGATTCACGAAGGTCTTTGGGATATTCCTGGAGGGAAGATTGAGACCGGAGAAACTCTATGGGAAGGTTTGGTAAGGGAAATTTACGAGGAGACGGGAATAAAACTCGACGAGAATGTACCGATATTCCCGATTAAATGTTGAGTGATGGAAGGAGAGCGTAGGCTCGGTATAACGTTCCTTGTTGTTGTAGAAAACATCGATGAGATACACTTGGGAGAAGAACACCAAGAGTACACGTTCGTAAGCGAGGATGAGGTTAGAAAGATAGATACACATCCTGGGATAAAGGAAGACCTCACGCTAAGCTTTCGCCTTCTCAGAAAGATGGGCTTAACAGGTAGCTAAAAGTCTGGAATCACAGACCCACTTTGAGATTTGAACTTTTATTCCGTTGAAGAAGCCGTGCCTTTTTCCCTTATCCTCCTTTCATACTTTTCTAAAACCAAGTCCAAAGCCTCTTCCAAGTTTACGTTGAGCTGGTTGGCAATCACGAGCAAAGAAAAGAATAGATCCCCCAATTCGTCTTTAATTTCTTCCCTAAACCTAAATTCTTCTTTCCCGTAGTTCGACGATTTTATTATCTCCTTCGCAAGTTCCCCCCAATTCAGAAACCAAATCAAAAAACCTAAACACTAAAGGACACTCAAGTTTATGAACTTCGCAGAATTCTTTCACTTTTTTTCTTGCAACCTCTGTCGACTTTCACGAGTCACTTTGTGAAACGAACTAACGAAGCGAACCAACTTTAAACTCCTTTCAAGCTTTTTCGTGCATGGGGGCG
>CAYUFF010000050.1:0-5308 GCA_964444075.1 uncultured archaeon | reverse complement strand
CTGTATTACGGAAGATAGATAATAGGTGAGGCTGTTAAGAATGTATCAATACACTTTTATTTTGGGTGAATTTAGATAGTTCGGGATGTTGCCAGAAATAGGTCCTGTGCTGAAGGACAAAATTTCAAAGTTATTATCGGAACTGGAATGAAACAATGAAATCACAGCTTCAATTCTCTTTCCACCAACCCCCTTACCCTCCAATGCACTTTCTCTATGCTTGCCGTCCCATCCACGACGAAAGTGTTTGGAAACTCGTTCCTGAACCTATGGAAATTCTCCCTAACGAGCTCGAGCTTCTTCCTCTGCTCGAAAAGTTCTGTGCTAAACCTACTCTTCCCTATCCTTTCGAGAGAAACTTCTGGAGGGACGTCTAGGATAATCGTCAAATCCGGCGTTATGAACCGTGAGTTCAGCTCCCTCAACCACTCGAGCTCTAAACCTTCGGCTACACCGTAGCAGTAGGTGCTCAGGATGTACCTGTCGCAAACGACGACGTAACCCTTTTTCATGGCCGGGATTATTTCCTTGTATAGGTGGTGTGCCCTGTCTGCGCAGAACAGTAGCTGAAGCGTTTGCGGTGAGGTCTTCCACTCGTTCTTCAAGCAAGCCCTTACGAGGCCGCCCACAAGGCCGTTCGTTGGCTCCTTGGTGAGGAGCACTTTCCTCCCTTTCTTCTTCAGCCAGCTTTTCAGGAGCCCGGCCTGCGTGGATAAACCGGCTCCGTCGAGGCCTTCGAAGACGATGAAGGCACTCCTCACAGCTTCCTACCTCGTACGACGGAAGGTCATCGATGGGCCCACGGGGAGTTTCAGGCCGTACGGAACGGCCTTTTGAACCCCGGACCTGCTGGTAACTCCAGGCTTAAGAGCCAGCCGCTCTAACCATGCTGAGCTATGGGCCCTCTCATTTTAATAGTGAGTTCACGATTTAAAAATGTTTTCTTCCATACCCGAATCGCTCGCGAGTTCGGCAGCGAAAATTTTTAGCTTCCAGACAAACTGTACTCTATGGAAACTAGGACTCTGCACGTCGCGCTCTCGGCCTTTCTCCTCCTTACCCTGATCTCAATAAGCTTTTCGCGAGCCTGAGGGGTGGAATAAAATCGTACTCCACGGTGTCGTAACTTACCAGCACCCAAGCGACCCAGACACTTTCATCCTGTTGAAAAAGTTGAAACTTTGACGTTGAAAGATGCTGCCACAGCACGAGTCATCAAGTTTCTCCAGGTCGTACGACCAATCTTTCCCTACCCTAAAAATTAAGCTACGGGCAACAAGTATTTATGATGAAAACTCTTGCTGTAACCGGAGTAAAGGGTGGGGTAGGTAAGACTACCGTGGCAACCTTGCTAGCCAAACGTCTTTCCGAAACTCAGAGAGTGCTATTCTTCGATGTCGACGTTGAGTGTCCGAACGCTCATTTGTTCTTGGGAAAAAGGCTCGGGAAGCCCGCGAAGCTCCTGTACACGGAATACCCTCGGATAATAAAAAGCAAGTGTAGGAAGTGCGGAGCCTGCGCCAAAGCTTGCCAGCAGAGCGCGCTGTTTTGGGTAGAGGGAGCTTATCCATCGCTGATAAAGGAGAACTGCATCGGTTGTGGAGTCTGTATGCTAAAATGCCCGAGCGGCGCGATAAGGATGAGGAAGGAAGTCGTCGGAAAGGTCTTCGTTACCAGAATTTCCAAGAACCTTACGTTGGTCACAGGCCTCGCTCGAGAAAACTTTGCCGAAACTGGGATAGTCGTTAAGCAAGCGAGAGAGTTCGTCTCGACTCTCGCTAAAAAGCTCAAAGCGGAGTATTTGGTGGTCGATACCTCGCCCGGCATGCACTGCAACGTGATCCAAGCGCTAATTGACTGCGATACCGTGCTGCTCGTAACGGAACCTACGCCACTAGGAGCTCATGATTTGGAGCTCGCGCTAAGGCTTGTTAAGAAGCTTAATGCTAAACCGAAAGTGGTCGTCAACAAAGTCGGAATCGGAAGCTTGCGTGAAATTGAAAAGGTTGTTAAAAAATATGGCGCCGAAATAGTCATGAAAATAAACTACTCAGAAAGTTTTGCAAAATCCTACGCACGTGGAAAGTTAGAAGGGTTACGGCTAGATGTTAGCAAGGTGGTAGGGTGAAGGTAGTCGTGGCTTCTGGTAAGGGTGGTGTCGGAAAGAGCATGGTGGCGAGTTGTCTCGCTACGTTTTTTCACGAAGCCGGAAAAAAGGTTGTTGCCTGCGATTGCGACGTCGACGCACCGAACATGCACGTTTGGTTGGGGGTGAAGCGCTTTAGGGTTGCGAAGATATTGAAGTGCAGTAAGAAAGCTTTCGTAAAGGATGAGGCTAAGCTTCTGAGATGCAAGCTGGACCCAAAAGTTTGTAAGTTCGGTGCGCTGAAGAGGAAAGGCGCAAGTTTCGAGATAGACGAACTGCTCTGCGAAGGTTGCGGAGCGTGCTACATGATGTGTAGCGATGGCATAGGCATGCGAACGGTGGAAAACGCCGAGATAAGGCTTGCAAAGACGAGGTTCGGGTTTCCGCTAGCGTTCGCTCAGCTGTATCCTGGCGAGAAATCTTCTGGTAGAGTCGTCGATGAAATCGTTAGCTTCGCCGAGGGTATCGAGCACGAAACCATGGTAATGGATGCTGCCGCTGGAATAGGGTGTCCGCTCATCTCCTCACTCAAATTCGCCGACCACGTGCTCCTCGTCGTAGAACCTACTGTTTCCGGTTTGAGTGATTTGCATAGAGTTTTGAGGGTGGTAAAGCATTTCCAGAGAGAATACTCGATCTTGCTGAACAAGGTCGGGTTGAATGCTTGTATCGAGAGAAAACTCAGGAAGAAGTTTTCCAGAAAGCTCGTGGGAGAAATTCCTTACGCTAGGGAGGTTTTCGCGTGTTTGAACCGTGGCACTTTGCCCCTAGAATCCGCTAAACTCCGTAAATGTTTTCACGGCGCCTTCGAAAGGTTGGTGGACTTTCTCCGTTAAGGTAAAACTCCAACCTTAAAACCAAAAATCAAAAATTTTTATGGAATTTTCCATAAAATCATAACTTATGCGGTTGTTATTCATCCTGTTGACACTTGCGTGTATGTTAACTCTTCTTTTCTACCCAAAACGTGTCGGTGGACCTTTATGCGGTCCTGAGTGCCTACCCAAGGGATTGCACTACTGGAGCGTGGAATGCCTTGGAATCAGAAAAAGATATTCCTGCTCTATGAGCATCATAGACTTTATCAAAGACTTCTTGGGTCTTGAAAGAAAAATCTGCACGGATACTTTCGCGGATTACTGTTTCGGTATTCCCGTAGGGGAGAAGAAGTGTTACGGTGTTCCTTACCTTGGTTCCGGGAATGTGGACGTACAACTTGATTGCAACTACCCATGCAGTGATTCGAAGATTAAAGAGCTCTGTAGGTCTGGGTACGACAACGAGAGTGAGATTCCGTGCGATTGGATTAAGGAAAAGTGTGGATGGTAGCGTACTTTTCGATGCTTGAAGGTACATCTTTAATCCTCATCCTTCGAGGAAGTGAGATTTTAAGTGTTTCAGCACCAAAATTTTAACATGCTGTGGGAAACTCTCGACGAGTTCGAGAGGATGAGGAAAAGGATGGAAAGGCTCATGAGAGCTTTTTGGTATGGGTTCCCGCTGGAGGAGGAGCTTGAAAGAGGCTTTCCCGTCGACGTGCTTGAAACTGACGAGGAGCTTATCGTTAGGGCCGACCTCCCAGGCTTTAAAAAGGACGAGATAACCGTAAGGGCTTCGGAGGATACCCTCGAAATCTTGGCCAGGAAGAAGGAGGAAAGGGTTGAAGCGACGGAAAGGTTCTTCAGGGCCGAGAGGAGGAAGGGGATGGCAAGAAGGGTTATAACCCTACCTACGGAGGTAGATGTTGAAAGCGCCAAGACGAAGTTCGAGAACGGCGTGCTGGAAATAAGGTTCAGGAAGAAGAAGCCAGCGAAGAGGATGAAAGAAATAAAAGTGGAGTAGGCTAAAATTTTTACTCATGGTGGGAAGCGTGGGCAAGGAAGACGAGGAAAAGAAGCTTCCCGAGCCCGAAGGAATCTGTAAGTATTGCGGGAAGCCTATTTATTTTAAGCTTGCGGAGCACGAGCTGATTTGTAAGTACAGGGATAGATGGCATGTGGTGGAGAGAGAGGAAGAATAGGAGATGCCCTCACTGCGGGAAGGTAGTGAGCGAGAAGTTCAAGTATTGTCCCTACTGCGGAGAGAGGCTCCTCAGCGAGTTTGAGGAGGAGTTTCCGCTGTTACCGAGGTTCGAGGGTTTCGAGAGCATTTTCAGGGAGATAGAGAGGGAATTTGAAAGGCTCGATAGGATGCTTTCGTCTCGCAGCTCGTTTTTCAGCATCCCGAGGATTTTCTGGAAGGGCTCACCAAGGGTTAGGGGAGGCGGGATTAGCATAACGATTCACTCGGCAACCGGAAAGGAGCCGAGGGTTGAGGTGAAGACTTTCGGCGATTACAAGAGGTTCGAGCCAGAGATAAGGAGAAGGTTGGGTATTCCTCCGAAGGGTGTGGTGGAAGAGGAGGAAACCCTGGAGGAAAAGGTGATGAAAGCCAAGGTTACGGAAGAGCCTGAGGCTAAGGTTGAAAGAAAAGGGAAGAAGCGGATAATAACCATCGAGCTACCTGGCGTTAAAGCTTCTGAGGATGTTAACGTCAAGAGGCTTGAGCAGAGCATCGAGGTCAGGGCATTCGCTGGCGATAAAGCTTACTTCAAGCTCATACCAATTCCAAAGAATGCCTCGGTAGAGTATAAGTTCGAGGATGAAAAGCTCGTCTTGGAGGTGGAGGAAGGGTCGTAGGGATTTTTTTCGTCCAGAGTGTTTAGACATATGCCATCATATTAAGAGAAAATTTTCGCAATTCCTTGCACAAACACCTACTAATAAAAACGGTTAAAAACGGTCATTCTAAATCTAGTTTTATGAGGCTTAGATTCTTCGAAGAAACCAAGAAATTCGTCAATTCAGCGGTTAGAAACGCTCAAGTTCCAGAGGAGTTTAAAAGGTATGAGAAAGAGCTTAAGAGAAGTCAGTTGAAACATTATGAGCGAACTGTTTTTTGGGTGAAGAAGCTAAAACCGAGTGCCAGCGAAGCTTTACTGATTGCAGCATATGCCCATGATGTTGAAAGGTGGTTTAGAGATCCTAGAAAGAGCAGGAAAATTTATGATAAACAACATGCAAAAAGAAGCGCTGAAATCGTGTCAAATTTTTTGAGAAAACTTGGAGCAAGTAAAGCTTTGATTGATAAAGTATACTTTTTAATACTTCACCATGAAATCGG
>CAYUFF010000049.1:0-5308 GCA_964444075.1 uncultured archaeon | reverse complement strand
AATTTGATAGCCCCGTCGTCTAGCGGCCAAGGATAGACACCGTCCCTGAAGCCAGGCTTTGGGTCTTCCAAAGCTCTGAGAAAAAGATGAAGAGAAGAAACCTGGAGACGGCGGTTCGAATCCGCCCGGGGCTAATTTCGTTGCGACGGTGAGCAACATGCCAGAGATAGTTGAAGTTCCAGAAAGCTTAAGGGAGTGGGAGAGAGTAGCTGCTCACTCTCACATCAAAGGCCTTGGATTAGAAGGACTCAAAGCGAAGTTCGTCGGCGACGGAATGGTAGGACAGGTCGAAGCCAGGGAAGCTTGCGGTATAGTGGTGAGGCTCATTAAGGAGGGAAAGTTCGCTGGTAGAGGAATACTTTTCGCAGGACCTCCAGGAACAGGAAAGAGCGCCTTAGCGGTAGCGATAGCAAGGGAGTTGGGTAAGGATGTTCCTTTCGTTCACCTCACGGCGAGCGAGATTTTTTCCACCGAGATGAAGAAGACGGAATTTTTAACTCAAGTGCTAAGGAAAGCTATTGCAGCGAGGATTCACGAAGTTAGGAAAATCTACGAAGGCGTCGTAAAGGAAATCTCGATAGACAAAGCTCAGCACCCCTACAATCCTTACCAACAGATTCCTGTAGGAGCGACAATAAAGATCGCGACGAAGGAGGAGTCGAAAAAGCTTACCATGGACCAGAGCTTCGCCATTCAGCTAATCCAGCAGGGCGTAGAGACTGGAGACGTCATCCAGATAGACCCAGAAGGGGGAAGGATAGTTAAGATAGGGATTAGCGAGGAGGCTGCGAAGGAGAAGAAGGTCGACCTCACGACGTTGAAGCCAATCCCAACGCCGGAAGGAAAGGTGTTGAAGGAGAAGGAGTTCGTGTACCCCGTTACTCTGCATTCGCTAGACGTTTCTTTGGCCAGGCAAGCGGGCGGTGCGGACATCTTCAGCCTATTCTTCGGAGGGAGGGAATCGAAGGAAATCTCTCCGGAGGTGAGGAAGGAGGTCGACGAATACATCAAGAACCTGGTAGAGGAGGGAAGGTGCGAGCTCATTCCTGGGGTTGTTTTCATCGACGAGTGTAGCATGCTCGACATAGAAACCTTCGCCTTCCTGAACAGGGCGATGGAACAAGAACTGGCTCCGATAATAATCTTCGCCACCAACAGAGGGATAACCAAGATAAGAGGAACTGATATCGAGTCTCCTTACGGAATGCCGCTCGACTTGATAGACAGGCTTCTGATAATCAACACTAGGCCGTACGGTAAGGAGGAAATTAGAGAGATCCTGAAGATAAGGAGTAAGGCTGAAAAGGTCGAGCTCGACGAGGAAGCGGTGGAGTACCTTACCGAGCTGGGAGAAAAAGCAAGCTTGAGGTATGCCGTCCAACTCATAGCCCCAGCTAACGAGGTTGCGAAGGAAAGCGGAAGCAAGAAGATTACCAAGGAGCACATCCAAAAGGTAGAGAAGCTTTTCGTCGACGTGAAAAGGTCGGTCGATTATCTGAAGGCTTACGAGAAGCAGCTTTTATCTTAAAAGTTTTTCGGGGTTCAATCGATGGTATTCCTACTCTCTCCGCTGAAGCTGCTAGGCATCATACTTCTCTGCGAAGGCATAGATGGTTTTTCCGCCGGTTTGAAACCTTTCGACAGGTTCATGATAAAGCATTTCTTCATGCTCCTCATAGCAATCTCGCTAATCTCCAACCCGACTTATGCGAACCCGAAGTTCATCACTTTCCTCGGCGTTTACTTCCTCCTGATGTTCCTCCTGCAGATTCCAAACACTTACGCCTTCCTCAAAATGAAGGTCGAAGAATTTCCGTTCAACCCTGTTAATGCCATCAAGATTTTAGTCGGAGTTTACGTAATATTCTTTGCATGAAGGTCGAGCTTGTCTGGTTCGACTCGTTGGGAGCGAAATCTTCTTGCGTGTTCATCGAGACTCCTAGCGTAAAGCTCATCATCGATCCTGGTGTTGCCATTATGCATCCTAGCTTTCCAGCAAGCCAGGTGAAAAAACTGTGGTGGAAGGAGAAGGGAAAAAGAATGGTAAAACGTTTCTTGAGGAAGGCCGAAGTTGTGATCGTCACTCACTACCATTACGACCACTACCTCAGGGAATCGAAAGTTTATAAGGGTAAAACGTTGCTCGCCAAAAGCCCAAATGAGTTCGTAAACGCTTCCCAGAGAAAAAGGGCCACGGACTTTTATAGCTCCCTTGTTGTTGAGTTGCTGGGAAGAAGCTTAGAGGATTTCTTGGAAAAGCGGAAGCGGAGGAAATCTTACGAGAGTCCCTTGCGGGAGCTGAGACTCGCGAGGAGGAAAGACTTCGGAGACTATCAAAAAAGGAGGGAGGAGCTGCTCAAGCAAGGTGAGGAATGGTTCTGGAAGAGGGTAGAAGAGTGGAAGGGCTACGAAAAGCTATCGTGCATAGATGAAAGGGAGCTCAAGGTTTCGTGGTGCGACGGTAAGGAATTCGAGTTCGGAAAGACCACAGTAAGGTTCTCGAAACCTCTCTTCCATGGCGTGGAGTTTTCGAGGGTCGGATGGGTAGTTGCGGTGGAGGTTATCCATAAAGACGAAAAATTCCTCTTCACTTCGGACGTCAACGGACCTGTGATAGAGGATTACGCTGAATGGATAATTTCGAGGGACGCAGACTTCATCGTCGTCGACGGACCTCCGACCTATCTTGTTCCTTACACGCTCAACATGGTAAACTTCAGGAGATGTCTAGAAAACATGAAAGAGATAATCGCGAGGACGAACGCTAAAGTTATAATTTACGACCATCATTTACCGAGGGAAAAGAGGTTCAGGGAAAGGACGGAGGAAGTCTGGCGGTTGGCAAAAGCTTCGGGAAAGAAAGTTTTGACGGCCGCGGAGTTCTTGGGCAAAGTTCCTGTCGTGTTAAAGCTTTAGTAGCAAAAGATTGCTTTAACCCCCTTGGCAGCGAGGGTAGCGGTAGTTTTCACCAACCTTCTCTTCAACGAGGCGTAATACCTGCGGTAAAGCTCCTTGGAAAGGATGATCCTTTCGACTTTTTCGCTCACTTCTTTAGGGAAATTTTCCCTCAACGCTGGCAACAACCTTTCGACCACGAAGGGCTTGAGGTTGAGCTTGTCGAAAAACAGGCAGCTGACCTTGAGCTCTCCCGCTAATTCCACGATGCCACCAAGGTGCCGCTCGGAGATTAAAGGAATGATTGGCCCGAAGAATATGGAAGTTTTTATCCCTGATTCTGAAAGCTTTCTCAGGGCTTCGACCCTTTCTTCGACTGGAGAGGAAAACGGCTCTAGCAACAGCCTTTCGGCATCGTTGAGCGTTGTTAGAGTTATGCAAACTTCGCAACTCCTGGTGAACCTCTCGAGTATATCCATATCCCTGAGCACGAGCGACGACTTCGTTTGTATCCAGACTTTGAAGGAGTTGTTTAACAGAATTTTCAGAACGTTCCTCGTGAGCTGATAATTCCTTTCGGCTGGCTGGTAAGGGTCTGTCAGCGAAGAAAGGAAAACGCACCCCCTTCTCTTTCTCGCGACCTCGCTCCTCAAAACGTCGAGCAAGTTTTCCTTCACGAAAACCACGCTCCCCCACTCGAACTCGTAATGCGGGTAAACCTTCTTGGTCAAGTAGTAGGAGTAACAGTACTTGCAAGCATGCTCACAACCGATGTAGGGGTTGACTGTGTAATCCAAGATCGAGCTCTTGTTAAGGGCGCTCTTGCATGTAGTTTTCAAGATTGCAGCGACCATCAATCCAAACTTTTTCCCAACGCTTAAAAAATCGCTTTCCAACTTTTTCTCATGAAGAGAAATCCTTGGGTAGTCGAAATCATAGAGGAAGAGCTTGGCAAAGAACTGTCGAGAAGCATAACGCCTGTAGTAGCGAGCAAGCTTTGCGTGGCTTGCAAGGGAGTTAGGATGCTCTGCGGGAAAGCGAGATGCCCCATCCTTCTAAGGCTGCTCTCACAACTCAAGCTTAAGAGCGTCTTCTCGAAAAGGGAGATGCAAGGCTCGACTCCTCCCGAAGTTTTCGTCGGAAGCCTAAGCTACCCCAAAGTAACCCTTGCACCCTCGATTCCTCCTTGCCATGGTGATACCTCCATTTTTGCTTTTCCCGAAAGGTGGATGGGAAAATCCATGGAGGAAATAGTCGAGATGAGGACAAGCTTGGTAAGGGGTAGCGTCAAGGTTCACGTGAAGAAGGATGTCGATTCCAAGCTCGTTGATATGGTGAGAGAGATTGCCATGTCGAAGAGTAGCGTGGAAATCTTTGCCGAGTTCTCGAAACCGCCGAGAGGAAAAATCCTGCTCTGCTCGCACGCGCAACCATATGGACCTTCTGCTCCGTTGAGGAACTTTTCTCCAGAAAGCTTTAAGCTAGAAAAAACTCTGGAAAGGGTTTACTACGATACCGACCTCTCAGCCAGCGAGGCCGTTTTCCTGCTTTACCAAAAGGGGTTACCAGTCTCGCGAATACAGAGGGTTTTCTCGCTGGGAGCGTTGGGCAGGAAGAAAAGCAGAAGACTGGTTCCCACGAGGTGGAGCATAACCGCTGTAGACAGCATAATCTCGCAGGGGTTGAGGGAGGAAGTGAAAACTTTCGAGGAGCTCGACGAGATAAGGGTTTACGCTTACGAGTTCCTCGATAACAAATGGTACGTCATCATGCTTCCAGGGAGCTGGAGCTACGAGTTGATAGAAGCTTGGATGCCCAAGACGCTTTGGAACCCTTCCGCAACCAAAGCCGTGGTTTACTCTTCTTTCGAAAGGTTTGAGGGCAGGAAGGATTACGCCGAAATAGGGGGTTGCTACTATGCCGCGAGGTTGGCGGTATGCGAAAAGTTGATTGAGGAAAAGAAACAAGCAATAGTCGTGATTTTAAGGGAGATAAACCCAGGGTACATCATGCCCGTTGGAGTGTGGAACGTGAGGGAGGCCGTGAGGGAAGCTTTAAAAAGGAAACCGATGATATTTGGAAAGGATTATAAGAGGTTGGTGAACTTCTTACTCGAAAAGTTGAAACTTAGGGAAAATGTTCTAAGGAGGAGTATTTTGTTGAAAGAGAGAAGCGTTCAGAAAAGACTTTTAAATTTCTAGAAGGCGTAAGTAAGAACATTAAGAGCAAAAAGTAAGGTTAGAAAAACCTAGTTTACTGAGGGTGATTGAAGGTGGCGAACTTTTTACAACCCCCATAACAAAGTTATGAGCTTCCTGTCTGAGTAGTACTCTACGGTAAGAGAGAAAAAAGTTTTGTCGAGAAAGTATTGGCATTCTAATAGCAGCCACTTGCATAAAGAACGATTTGGTAC
>CAYUFF010000048.1:0-5383 GCA_964444075.1 uncultured archaeon | reverse complement strand
GTTTAAGGATTAAGCAACTAATCCAAGTAACTTACGCTAATGCAAAGGACGAAATCGAAAGGAGAGAGATTAAATCCTTAATCAAAGCCTCAGAGCTACTGAAATGCAATGATTTGCTAATGATAACTTGGGATTACGATGACGAGTTAAAGGTTAAGGGTAAGGTTGTAAAGTGTGTTCCTTTATGGAAGTGGTTGCTCACCGACTAAATTATTTTCAAAAGATTTGTTCAATGTATTGAACAAAAATATAAATATTTGTTCAGTTCATAAATCTAAAATCATGAAGGAAGAGTTTAAAACCATTCTTGCAGAGTTTGAGAAGTCTGAACTACCCAAGCTTGTGAGAAGGGAATACACTCTACCTCCTCACGACCTGGTAGCGGTTGTAGGTCCCAGGAGGGCAGGAAAAACGTATTTTCTCTTCCAACAGATCGCGGAGCTAGGTAAAGAAAATTGTCTGTTCATGAATTTCGAGAGGGGAGCCTTGGCCGGAATTTCGGCAAGAGAGTTTGGCGACATGCTCATGGCTTACAAGGAGCTTTATGGTAAGGAACCAAAGTACATAATGCTGGATGAAATCCAGGTGGTGAAAGATTGGGAAATCGGTGTGAGGGAGCTCCACGACAAGAGAAAGTACAACATAGTGATTACGGGTTCCTCTTCAAAGCTTCTTCCGAGAGAAATAGCAACCCAGTTGAGAGGAAGGGTTGTGAGCATTCTTTTGCTACCGTTTTCGTTTAGGGAATTCTTGAGAGCCAGAGGTGTGGAAATAGACGAATTCTCAATCTATGCAGAAAAGGCGACCATCCTCAAGAACCTTGACGATTACCTCCAAAACGGGGGGTTTCCAGAACCGACTCTAAAACCAGAAATCTACGAGGAGCTGATGGCTAGCTTGAGGGACGGAATTTTTTACCGGGATATCGTGGAGAGGTTCAGGATAAGGAAAGTTAAGACGTTCGAGTTTTTCACAAAACTTTTGGTCTCTTATTTCTCGTCTTACTACACCTACTCCAAGCTTGTGAACATCTTAGCTTCTTCAGGAGCCAAAGTTTCGAAAAATACCCTGATAGAATTCACAAAAATGTTGGAAGAATGTTTGCTCGTATTCTCGGTGGAAAGGTTCCAACCGAAAATAAAGGAAATCTTAAGAGCTCCGAAGAAGGTTTACGTTGTCGATACAGGTCTGATTAAATTTTTTGCACCAAAGTTTAGCAAGGATGTTGGAAGGCTTATGGAGAATTGCGTCTTCCTTGAGCTGAAAAGAAGAGGAAGAGGCGAGATTTTCTATTTCAAGGCGAACGATAAAGAAGTAGACTTTGTAGTGAAAGAAGGTTTAAGAATTAAGCAACTAATCCAAGTCACCTACGCGTCTGGAAAGGACGAAATAGAGAGGAGGGAAATCAAATCCCTAATTAAAGCCTCCGAGCTGCTGAAATGCAATGATTTGCTGATGATAACCTGGGATTACGAGGATGAGCTAAAGGTAAGAAACAGGCTGATAAAGTGCCTACCCTTGTGGAAATGGTTGTTAGCAGATTAGCAGAACACATAAATAATTTTGCAACATGTCGGTTAAATTTAAAAATTTTAAAAATTTTGACCGATATAACCGATATATCTTAAATTATGTTGAGCGAAAGCAGAATGATGGAAATTTTGTCAGACTGGAATTACTGGGGAAATTACAAGGAGGAGTTTAGAGAAAGAAAGGACTACATCGAGAAAATCGAAGAGCTCTCTGAAGGAAGGGAGAAAACGTCGTGCTATTAAACTTGATCAGACGAGCCGAATTCGTCCCGCTTTCGAAGGTTTTTTACTTCAGGTTCAACGAAGGGGAAGTTGATTTCGTCCTGAAAGAAGGTGTGAAAGTCAGACAACTAATTCAAGTAACTTATGCAAGCGGTGAGGATGAAATCGAAAGAAGGGAAACTAAGGCACTGGTTAAAGCCTCCGAGTTGCTGAAATACAGGGAGTTGCTCATAATAACCTGGGATTATGAGGATGAGCTAAAGGTTAATCGCAAAATCGTGAGGTGCCTGCCCCTGTGGAAATGGCTGCTGACGAATGATAGCTTGTGTCTAAAGGTTAGGGAAAGTGTTCCTTTCTTTCCAAAAAATATGGTTAAGATTTAAGATTAATGGAAAGAAATTTATTCGGAAATTTTATTTATAAGGAATAAATTTTTATCATGATAGACAGAAAACTCATCGAGGATTTCTTCCTGAGGCTTGAAAAGGTTCAAGGAATAGAAAGGGAAATAAAAATAGAGCCGATAGAAGGAAAGGTTAAATGTATTGTCGGCCCAAGAAAATCCGGTAAAACGTGGTTATTCCTCATGCTTTCTCGAGGAGAGCTCTACGTCAACCTTTTCGATATAGCTTTCAAGGATATGGAAACAAGAGAATTTTTCGAAGTAATCAAAATCTACTCGAAAGTCTTCGGGAGGAGCGTAAAGAAGATATTCATAGACGAAGTACAAGAACTGAAAGGTTGGGAGTATTTGGTCCTGAGCCTGCTCAATAGAAACTATGAGGTCTTCGTCACAGGATCATCATCGAAAATACTTAAGAAAGAATTCTCGACCTCTTTGAGGGGAAAGAACATAGTAAAGATTCTGCTCCCATTCAGCTTTAGGGAGTATCTGAAGGCCGAAAACTTTAGAGAGGACGTGAGGACTTTCGAAGGAGCGGGAAAGATACTAAGGTTGGCGGAAGAATACCTTTTAAACGGAGCGTATCCTGAGGTGGTCTTAAACAAGGAGAGAAAGGAAACCTTGTGGAGGAGTTATTTTGAAGAAATATTTTACAGGGATTTTGTCGAGAGGCACAAGGTAAGGAACCTGGAGCTTGGGAGGACAGTGCTAGAGTTCGTCTTTCAAAACTTTTCCAATTTAATGAGCGTGAACAGGATAAAGAATTTTTTGAAAGGGAGAGTCCCCTTTACAGCTAAAACGCTCTATGAATACGTAGAAGGAATCGAAGATACTCTCAACGTGTTTTTCGTGAAAAAGTATTCCGAGAAAATATACGAAAGGATGAGCTGGCCAAGGAAAGTTTACGTGGTGGATACCGGAATAGTAAACCTTGTTCTAAGGTCCAAAGACTTGGGAAGGAGGATGGAAAATTGTGTTTTCTTGGAGTTGCTTAGGAAAACCAACCAAAATCCTTTACTCGAGATTTTCTACTTTAAAATCAATGAAAAAGAAGTAGACTTTGTTTTGAAAGAAGGTTTAAGGATTAAGCAACTAATCCAAGTAACTTACGCCAACGCAAAGGACGAAATAGAGAGGAGGGAAATCAAATCCCTAATTAAAGCCTCCGAGCTGCTGAAATGCAATGATTTGCTGATGATAACCTGGGATTACGAGGATGAGCTAAAGGTAAGAAACAGGCTGATAAAGTGCCTACCCCTCTGGAAGTGGTTGTTAGAAGGAAATTTCTAGAGTTCGACTCGCTATAAATCATTCTCTCAATTCCTTCGATACGACCATTACTTCTACGTCTTCCTTCCCAACCTTTCCTTTGTGGTAGAAATGAAGGATTAACGCGTTCAAAGTAGCCATATGAGATTTGGAAAACAAATTCCTTGAAGCTATGAGAGCGAGAGTAGCGTGATAGATAGCATAATAGTAAATCACTACCACCCAATCGAAAAATCTCTGCTTCATAAATCCAGTTTGCGAAATCTAAATTGTGTAAAGCTTCCTTCAGGCACAGCTCCAGTTTCAGTTTTTCGTACTCTCAGTAAAAACACTTTCTCCCACACTGTTTTATACATTTTTTTGACGCCCCTCGCGATAATTCCTCCAACTCTGCTAACAGCACACGCCAGTTTTGTGAATTCTATAGCATTTTGACAATTTCCTTCGGCGTCAAAACCTTCAATCCTTTGGGTTCGCTCTCGAGTGCATTTCTCATCGGGACTATGAGGATTTTCTCTCCTCTGAATTTCTTTAACTTCTCTTCCACCCTTCTTACTTCTTCTTTTCTCACAGAACTCTTCCACTTAACTTCCGCGAACACTACTGGTTTTTTGAACCTTTGCAAGGCTATGTCGACTTCGACGTCACCTTTCACGAAAATGCCTTTATCCAATCCGTACATTTTTGCGAGCAAGTTTCTGAAAAAGTCCTCGACTTGTTTGGGTAGGAATTGGTCTAACACCCTGGCGATGAATTTGTGGCCCAATTCTTTCTCCGAAAAGTTGTATTTTTCGTCCAAGTAAAAGTAAAACTCGAAGACGGGAGAGACGTGCTTATAGAAAGAACCCTTAGAGCCGACGACGGAAACTCTCTCTATCAACCCCATCCTACACAAGTTGATTAAGTATTGTTGCACCATCGTTGAACTCTCCTTCTTCAAGAGTTTTTTGGAAAATAGAGCGCTCGCTATTTCTGACGGCTTATTCTTTCCGTTGCTCATGCATCGGAGTACGCCCTCGTAGATTCTCGAAAGTTCTCTCTCTTCCTCCAAAAATATCTCGCCCACCAAGCCAGGGATTGCAAGCTTCGAACCGATTACGGCGTTGGATATGAAATCTCTAGCTTTCATTCCTCGTTTGAAAAAATGGAGGAGCCAAGGCTCCCTCGCGTAAACGCTCATTTCGACGGCCTCCTTCTCGTTTTTCAAGAGCTTCAAACAAAATCTTAGGACATCCCTTTCGTCTATCAAACCGAACGGAAACTCGCTAAAGAGTCCCAAGACAGGAGACCTTTCTCCCAAGAGTTTTTTGGAAATCCAGAGCGTCGATGAGATTAAGACCAACTTACCTCTTCTCCCGAACGCGTGGAGAAAATCCAAGAATTCAGGAGGCAATCGATGGAACTCGTCGATGACAATCCTTCTATTCTCGTTCAGCATCCTTTCTAGGAGGGCTAGTAAGGTTTCATAAGTTATGGTCTTCCTCTCTTTTTTGGAAAAGATCGTTCCGTCCCTTTTCACGTAGAAAAACTCGTCCCATTTCGTAAACTTCTCGATGAAAAAAGTTTTTCCCGTCTTCCTCCTTCCGTAAACGAGTATCCAGTCACCAAGGTTTCGGAAACGCTTCTCGTCTTCCTTCCTTTCGATTATAATCATGATTATAATAATGGCGGTTATATTTTAAATTATTCCCTCCTGAAGGCCTGAACGACAAACGATAAATCTTAAAGTTTTAATTCACGAGAACAGCAAAAGTTAACGGTCGATACGCAAAGCCTGATTTCAGAAGGAAAGACGAACAGCGATTGTTCCGATATTCGTTTCACATGGTGGAACGATACCTACGAATGCTACGACGAAAAAACGTAGATACTGACGGAAAGCGGTGGAAGTACTTCTGGGAGCTTAATCAATTCCCGTTTCTCCTCTATCTCATCTAGTGCCATACTAGGAGAAATT
>CAYUFF010000047.1:0-5514 GCA_964444075.1 uncultured archaeon | reverse complement strand
TGGGGGACCGCCGCCGATAAGGCGGAGGAAGGTGCGGGCGACGGCAGGTCCGTATGCCCCGAAACTTCTTTACACCAATCCAAAACTAGAGTTTACAGCAACGAAATTTTTAAGTAGAAACATTTGTATAGAAATTAACATGGAAAAAACGCTATTGTATTTTAGGTTAAGAGTTTACAGTAAGGATGTAGTAGTCTTCCTTAATAAATTGTTAGAGGGAAAGGATATACCTGGATGGCTGTGGAAAACACATAGTGAAGAGAAAGCAAGTTTTCTAAGAGGGTTGTTCGACGCTGAGGGATATGTAAAAATCGAAGATAGACCATCGGGCAAGTACATCTCAATCATCTTTACGAACACCAGCAGCGAAACATTGAGATTTGTCAAAACTTGCCTTAAGAGTTTGGGAATACCGTTTTCCGGTTGGGAAGAAAGAAAAGGAGAATATAGTTATTCCAAAATTAAAATTAGCGGTTGTAAGAATGTGGTTAGATTTATGGAACTTGTGGGTTTTCACCATCCTGAGAAGGTTAAAAGATTTTTGGATTGGTGTAAAGAAGCGGGGATGCCCTGGGCCACACGCGCCATACAATGGGCGCTACAAAGGGATGCGACCCCGAAAGGGGAAGCAAATCCCCTAAAAGCGCCCCCAGTTCGGATCGAGGGCTGCAACTCGCCCTCGTGAAGCTGGAATCCCTAGTAAGCGGAGGTCATCAACCTTCGCTGAATACGTCCCTGAACCTTGCACACACTGCCCGTCAAGCCAACCGAGCGGAACCCCCTCGAGGCCTACGCTGAGTAGGTCGAGTGGGGGTTCCGTGAGGGGGGCTAATCCTGGAAGCTCTGCTGCCTGGATGATAGGGTTGGCTTGACCCCGACGGAGAGGATGACGAGAAAGGAGGTGATTAAGAGGTGTATGAGCTTCCAGGAGTCTAAAGTCGTCACAAGGTAGCCGTACGGGAACGTGCGGCTGGATCACCTCCTTTCTTAACCTCTAGGCTCCCAAAAAATCCTACCTGGGGCGGGAAATGCTTAGTATTTCTCCTCCTGGGACTTTGCTTCAATAGGATTCCGAGGTTGATGAACAGGAAAATTATTTTTGGAAAAGGTTAGTCGAAAAACTTGTTGGGTATCGAAGTTCTTGAGGAGGTTGTAAGGAAAAACTATTATATCTTCGCTTACAAAGGTTTCCTCATGAAGAAGATAAAATACCTTCTCGTTAGTTGGGATATCGACGGGACTTTGATAGATAGGAACTCGTGGGCATACCTCCATCAACGATTTGGAACTCCGCCGGACCTTCGGAAAGAAAACATGGAAAAGTACCTCAAGGGGGAAGTAGCTTACTCTGAATGGATGATGCTAGACCTCCGCGCAATGGGAAATCCTTTTTATCGTGACGTGGAAATGTTGTTGGAAAATGGTTGCAAAGTGAAACCTTCTGTCAAGAGCGTGCTGAGGAAAATAAGGCGAGTCTGCGAGGAAAGGGGGATCGAGCTTACCACTTGCCTGATAAGCGGAGGAATAGACATAGTGGCCAACAAGATAAGAAAGGTGTGCGGAGAACTCATCGACGTATCCTTCTGCAACTATCTCATTCCAAACTCTCAAGGAAGGGTGGAGAAAGGAGTTGGTTACGTTTCTCCGGATAACAAGGATAAAATTTTGCGGAGGCTGAAAGAAATGTTTTTCCATGAGAAGGAAAACCTCCTCATAGTCTACGTGGGTGATTCTTTCTGGGATGGAAGCGCTTTCAAGGAGGCAGATTATGGAATATGCGTCGGTAATTGCGAGAATTGCAAGGGGAAAGATGATGTGTGCTACGCGAAGAAGAACGTCAAGCTAGAGGACGTTCCAAAAATAATAGAGAGGGTTCTCGATGCCTACCAGAGGTAGTGAAGAAAATTATAGGGGCGGGAAACCTATAGAATAATGTTATGTCCAAGCTGAGAAAGGAACTCGGACTTTTGGAGCTAGTGATGTACGGAGTGGGGATTATAGTAGGCGCCGGAATTTACGTGTTGATAGGGGAGGCCGCTAAAGAAGCCGGCAACCTGTTGTGGCTTTCCTTCCTCATCGCCTCCGCGATCGCCATGTTCACGGGTTTGAGCTACTCGAGGCTTTCTAGGACTTACCCTCACGCTTCCGCCGAGTACTTTTACGTCAAAAGAATCTTCGGGAGCAGGGTTCTCTCCTTCTTCGTCGGCTGGCTCACCGTTTTCATAACGGTTCTAGCGACTTCACTCGTGGCCATAGGTTTCGGGAACTACTTTCACAACTTTCTCCCCGTACCGCCGCTACTCACGGCTTTTCTCCTGCTACTTGCCCTAACGCTCCTGAACTTGGTAGGGATAAAAGAATCCGCGAAAGTCAACGTCCTCTTAACAGCGCTCGTAATACTCGGTCTATCGGCGGTTTCGCTCGCCGGGGTGAAAGCTCTCCAACCCGAGGTTTTTGCAGAAAAAATTTTTTCGTCACCGAAGGGTATAACGGGAGCACTCTCGGCGGTTACCATAGTCTTCTTCGCCTACCTAGGTTTTGGAAGGATAGCCACGCTCAGCGAGGAGGCGAGAGGCGCCGAAAAAACCGTGCCACTGGCGATAATGCTTTCGATCGTAATCACCACCATCCTCTACATTCTGGTCGCTCTAGGCAGCGTGAGCATACTAGGCTGGAAAAGGCTTTCGGCTTCCAGAGCACCGTTGGCGGACGTTGCGCTCGCAGAATTCGGAAGCGTCGGAGCCACGGTAATTTCCTTAACAGCTCTGTTCGCCACGGCCAACACAGTTCTGGTAGGGTTGATAAGTACGAGTAGGATGCTTTACGGAATGGCGAGAGAAAAATCGCTACCGAGCGTGCTATCCTTTGTCCATCCTGGGAGGAGAACACCCGTAGTTTCCGTGCTTCTCACGGGGGTTTTGGCTATCTCCATCCTTCCGCTCAGAAACTTAAGCGTTCTCGCGAAAGCTACCGACTTCGGGGCGATAATCATATTCCTCTTCGTCAACGTTTCGTCCCTCGTTGAAAGTGTGAAGAAAAAAAGTGTTGCTTACATCATCACTTCTTTGCTTGGCATAACTTCTTGCGTCTTTCTCCTCTTCCACTTCACGCTGGATGTGATGCTCATCGTCGCCTGCGGAACCGCGGCCGGGAGCGTCGTCTACTTCCTTGTACATAAAAAAAGTCGAAGGGATTATGGTAAGAAGAGGTAGAAAACCGGGTTGGCAGAGAAGAATCGCGAGGGAAAGGATAAATATCCTCTTTAGGCTCGCCGAAAAAACGCTTGCAAAACATCCAGAGAGAAGCAGAAGGTACGTCGAGCTTGCCAGAAAAATAGGGTTGAGATACAACGTAAGGCTTCCGAAAAGGCTCAAGAGAAGGTTTTGTAAGCGATGCAACACTCTCTTGGTCCCAGGGAGGACTTGTGAGGTAAGGGTGAAAGAAAAGATTTTAATGGTGAGGTGCCTAAATTGTAGTAAAATTTATAGGTACCCTCTGTCAAAGAAGAAAAAGTGAGAGGATGGTCGGAGTCCGCGACGTGGATCCCCAGAAGTTCATCCACAGGTTAAAGGAGGAGCTGAAGAACTTCGGGGAAATTAACCCCCCAGCTTGGGCACGATTCGTCAAGTCTGGCGCTCACAGAGAAAGGCCACCCGACCAACCAGATTTTTGGTACGTCCGCTCTGCCGCCATCTTGAGAAGAATTTACCTCGACGGTCCGGTAGGCGTTGAGAGGTTGAGGACCTATTTCGGCGGGAGGAAGAGGAGAGGGAGGAGGCCAGCAAAGTTCAGAAAAGCTTCGGGAGCCATTATAAGGAAAATACTCCAACAGTTGGAGGAAGCCGGGTTAGTGGAGAAGGTAGGCAGAAGGGGTAGGAGAATTACGGCGAAGGGTCAGAGTTTTTTGGACAGGGTTGCGTACGAGGTTTACGAGGAGACGAAGCATTCAGGGGTGGGTGAATGAAGGGGGAGTCGGTGGAATACGGTAGCGACATCGAAGGTAGCCTCGATGAGTTGAGGAAGGAGATTTTGAAGAAGTTCTTGACGAAGGAGGCTAGGGAGAGGTTGGCGAGGGTGAAGATCGTCAAGCCAAGATTGGTGAGACAGATAGAACTCTACCTCTTGCAAATGTACCAAGCCGGTAGGATAAAGGGTACCATCACTGAGGAAGAAATAAAAAAGCTTCTGGAGAGCTTGAGCGAAAAGAGATCCGGCAGTGGGATAAAGATTTTGAGGAAATGATTCGAGCGTTCTTTCCTCCTTGTTAAAAAAATTGGTTTTTAAAATAATTTTTTCCGTCGCTGGTAGATTTTACCCGTCAGCGGTATGGTCCTTTCCAATCGAACCTCGGCGTTACTTAAAACTTCGTCGAAGCCTTGGTGAGTTCACGCGGGATGAGCGATAAATATTTTAAGCCCCCGAGACTCAATAGAAATTTATGGGAAGTAGGAAGAGAATGGGCACCGCTGGAAGGTTCGGTCCTAGGTACGGTAAGAAGGTCAGGGAAAAGGTTGCAGAAATAGAGGCGTTACAAAAGCGAAGGTATACGTGTCCACGGTGTAAGATGGATTACGTGAGGAGGGTTTCTACCGGGGTTTGGAAATGTGAAAAGTGCGGCGCTAAGTTCGCCGGTAAGGCTTACGCGGCATACTGAGGGTGTAGAGTGTGTACAAGTGCGTGAAGTGTAAGAAGGTCGTTTCGAAGTTAGGTAGTAGGGTAAGGTGCCCGTATTGCGGTTACAAGATATTCGTGAAGTTGAGACCTAACGCGGTGAAGAGGGTGAGGGCAAGGTAGCATGGTTTCGATAGAAACCGTTGTGTGGGCGGAAAAGTACAGACCGAAAAGACTCGATGAAATCATCAACCAGAAGCATGTGGTGGAGAGGATAAAGGTTTTCGTGAAGGAGAAAAACATACCGCATCTCCTTTTCGCCGGACCACCGGGAAGCGGAAAGACCACGCTAGCTCTGGTGATAGCGAGAGAGCTTTACGGAGAGCACTGGAGGCAAAACATCCTTGAGCTCAACGCGAGCGACGCGAGGGGCATAGATGTGATAAGGGGACAGGTAAAGGATTTTGCGAGAACAAAAGCGATAGGCGACGTTCCTTACAAGATCATAATTCTCGACGAGGCCGATAACCTGACCAGCGATGCCCAGCAAGCGTTAAGGAGAACGATGGAAAGCTTCACGAACGTTTCGAGGTTCATCCTCATATGTAACTATTCCAGCAAAATCATAGAGCCCATCCAAAGCAGGTGTGCCGTTTTTAGATTCAGAGCTCTGGATGATGGAGACGTGAAGAGGTTCATCGAAAGGATAGCAAAGGGTGAGAAGCTCAATGTGACCGAGGATGCTATAAAGGCTATAATTTACCTCGCGGAGGGAGATTTGAGGAAGACCGCAAACCTCCTGCAAGCCGCCGCGAGCCTCGGAAAGAAGATTACCGAGGATGTTATATACGAAGTTTCCTCTCGAGCTAGGCCCGACGACGTAAGGAAAATGTTGGAAACTGT
>CAYUFF010000046.1:0-5644 GCA_964444075.1 uncultured archaeon | reverse complement strand
TTACCTTTTCCTGAAGGCTTTTCGCCTCCCTAACCTTTTCTTCTAGAAGGTACCATTCTCTCGGAAGGTTGGCTGGCATGTTAAAAATTCAAAATATCGGTGGATTAAATTCTTAATAGCTTTTTCTTAAAGAGTATCGCTATCGCTACCACAAGTACGAGTAAACAACAAATTCCAACCAGATACCATGAGGGAAGTAACTTTTCTACTCTCTTTTCTTCGGTAACGTTGG
Source organism: uncultured archaeon (assembly GCA_964444075.1). GTDB lineage: Archaea > Aenigmatarchaeota > Aenigmatarchaeia > CG10238-14 > SCSR01 > CAYUFF01. The sequence continues at coordinate 5,412 of CAYUFF010000046.1, read as the reverse complement.
TTACCGGTACCGCGACTTCACATTCTCTCTCTTCCTGATAGCTCACGCACGTATAGTTTGTTTCTGGTCCGCATTTCCAGCACGTTCTGGTTTGCTTACCCTCTATACATCCACTCCAAGGTGAACAGCTCGGACAGGGCGGACATTCTTTCTTCACCACAGGCTTACAATCTTGCGGACACGTTGTTTCGTTTTCTCCTTCCTCACATATTCCGTTGCCGCATACCGGTTTTGGTTTGGGTGCCTCGTACTTCCACGTAAAGGCTAGGTAAGAAAGTTTAGGAAGGTTTGCCGTAAAGTAGTAGTAATATTCATCTTCTTCCTGAAAGCTCGCCTCATAAGCTCTCCACGCAGAGGCTTCTTCATCGTACCTCTCGACGAATACTTTAATTCCTTCGCTAAAGTTCAACTTCTCCTTGCTTATCTTGAAATCTACCCTCACCCAGTTGAAAGCACTCTCAGGAAGATTCTGCAATTCCACCTCGACATACTTTATTGCCTCATGGTTGGGGCTGGGAAGTGTTCCTGGCTTCTCCCACAACCTTTTTACCTTTATCCTCACGTCTTTGTACTCTCCCTTCAAGTTGAACACTAGTTTTGTGACACCGTGAAGGTAAGACCTCATCAGCCTAACCTCGTTACTGCCAGGGAAAAACTTTTCGAAGTATTTGCTTTCGTAGCTGGGTACGGTAGGAGGTAGGGTTTCCGCTGGAGGTGCTGGCGGAACTGTCACTGTAAACTGTAGCTCTTTACTTCCCGTGTAGTTCATGGTATCCTTAGCAAAAAACTCGATCTTATAGTTTCCCTCGTCGAGGTTTTCTAACAACAGAGAGAAGCTTTCGGAAGGGGTTAGGTTAAAGAATCTCCAATCTATTAGGTTATCATTCCTGTAAATTTTTATCGTTAAATTAGCGGTACAACCTTCCCCGTCCATATAAGTTACCCTTCCCGAAAGCTGCACATCTTCTCCCTCGTAAAGATAGCTTTCAGAGAGTTTAGCATCGATGACCAACCATCTCTCACCTTCTACCAAAAATCTTTCTCCGCTAGAATTCGGAATCGTGTAGTTAAACACCACGCTCTCAAAATATCCGTCACCATCGGAGTCAATGAACTTCGTCTGGTTCAATTCTATTTTGGAACTCAAGAGATAAACTTTTGGTTGGTATAAGCTTGGGAAGGAAAGGTTTATCTCTGCGGTAAAGTTCAACTCTTCGTCGGTGTTGTTCACCACATATTCCCTTCGGAAGACGTTATCCTGAACAGAATAGTTCTCGTAATTAACTATAACCACGTTTTCTTTGCTGCAGTTGACCGTAAAGTTGTACAATCCGTCCGCATCTATTGTTATGTTGCTTCCTTTACAACTCCAACCGTTTCTTCCGTAAGCAACCTCGACGTGGAAGGGATCGCCAAAACTATAATTCCTGGTGGCGTAAACATCCAGAGTAATGTATGCCGTTGAATTAGCTCTTGTAATCCTAGTAGGATCTTGTCTCCAAGAGAGAGTTTCATTCAGGAGGTCAAAGATAGTAGTCAAGTTGAGAGATATCGTAGAATTCTGTTGAAGCAGTGATATGAAAACTTCTTTTGCCTCTATAACAGAGCTATTCAACTTTTCTTCTTGGAAGGCTTGAGTAATGGTTACGTTCTCTATGCTAGTGTTCAAGCATGGGTTAGTTACGTTGACCGTGCGATAGAAGTATTGCACAGAAAGGTTCGAAACTACAGAAACGTTCTGCGTCCAGTTGAGCGTTAGGGTTATGATCGGAAGTTTTCTGAACTCCAGCGTTCGTAGCTTGAATATGTTGTTCTCGCTGGGTGAAAACCTAACCTCACAGTATCCAGCATAATCTGAATTGTTGCATGGTTGGCCGCCACTTCCTTGCAAAATTTCCTGAGAATAGTTCTTTCCTTCGATTAAGTCATCTTTCTTCGTGAAGTTGTGGAGAATGTCAACCTCGAATTCCAAATTCTTATACTCGCTGGTATTATAGTAGAAGGAATAAACAAACTCATAGGTAACGTTGGTCTCTGTTATAGTGGAAATTCCTGAATCATACAGGATGATATGCGGTTCTACGAGCTGTTTTTCATAGACGTCTATTTCAAGGTAACCAATCCTTTTCGCCACTACATCAACGCCAAACTTCTGGGGAGTAGTGTTCAAGTTCGTTATGTTGAATGCGATGAAATGAGAATCTGCTGACTGTGTCACCGCATCCGAAGAAAAGTTTAACTGATCCACTATGGTTAAGTTGGCATCGATCAAACTAACGTTCGCGGTGACGTTGATTGGGAATGGAGCGTAAAAGCTAAAGTGTTGCCGATAAAATATGTCGGTAAAGTTCCTTATCAGTGGTCCCATCGCTACGGAAGAATTTAGTTGCTCATACCAACCTTCTTCTAAACTAACATTCCACGCTAAGGTCAAGTAAACCTTGTAAACGTTCGTCGCCTGTGGTGCCGTCGCATTGCAAGTAATGTTAGTATAATTACCCCAATAACCTACCAAGGAACAATTCAGGTTACCGGAATTTGTGTACACATTCTTTACTTCTACTCCTAGGCTTTCATTCCCTGGATAATCTATGGAAATGTTCAGTTTATCTGTTCCCGTTAAATTGGTAGTGTTTTGGATTAGGAAGGAAATGTTCCACAGGAAAGAAGTGTAGTTAAAGTGTGTAGTTATGTTCTTCTCTGCTTCCCAAGAAGCACTCGTTACGTTCCAGGCATTGTTCTCGGAAACCAAGAGTATTTCACTTTCGTTTGCAGGAGCTTTCATTTCTCCGTTTAGGGTAATCGAAACTTGGAAAGGGTAATTAACCTTTAGACTGGCTTGAGAAAAGGAAGGAAATACTATCAACAACAAAAATATCACAATCACAAAATAAAAAGAACGTTCGATTCTTCTCTTTTCTAGGACTCCTGGAAAGGTATTATACATACTATTAATAATTTGGGTGAGGTCTTAAAAAAGGTTTATGTGTCGAAAGGCTCATACAATAAATTATGAAAGTTATCCTCAAAGCTTCCGAAAAACCCTTCTACCCTCTTGTCAGAATCTCGTTACCGGAGGAAAAAAAGTTTGAGAAAGAATTCTACGAGGACGTTCGTTTTAGAAGGGTGGTGGAAAGGGGTAAGGAGATTATTTACGGTTCGCTCAAGTCCAAGGAAGATTCTCTCAAGTTCGGCTCAAGGCTCGTGAAGTACTTGAGGAACGAAGGTCTGAAGAAGGTTTGCGTCGAAATTAGCGAGGACGTTGTGGATAAAAAAATGTTCCTCGAAGGTGCTTACCTCGGAGCTTACGAATTCCTGAAGTACAAGAAAAAGAAGGAGGAGGTGGTCGAGCTCCATTTGCTCAACATCCAGCAAGAAGTGCTCAATGAAGCCAGGATCATCGCCGAAGCTGTGTACTTCGCGAGAGATTTATCCAACGAGCCTCCCAACAACCTTACGCCCTCCAAATTTGTCGAGGTAGTGAGGGAAAGGTTAGGGAAGGAAAAGTCTTTGAAGATGAAGGTACTGGGCTACGATACTCTGCGAAAGAAGGGCTTCGGAGGGATAGTTTCCGTCGGTAAGGGAAGTGCGAACAAACCCTGCCTACTCGTCATCGAGTACTTTCCCAAAAAGAAGAAGGAGGTCGACATGGCTCTCGTGGGTAAAGGCGTGTGCTTCGACGCAGGAGGGCTCAACTTAAAGCCTACTGGATACTTGGAAGACATGAAAATGGACATGAGCGGCGCCGCCGTTACTGTAGCTACGCTTTGGTTGGCCGCGAGGAAAAAGTTGAAAGCGAACCTCGTGGGAATAATTCCGTTGGTCGAGAACGTTCCCTCAGCTAATTCCACGAAGCCGGGAGACATAATAAGGATGTTCGACGGGAAGACTGTGGAAGTCGTAAATACCGATGCCGAAGGAAGGTTGATCCTAGCAGACGCCATCGCTTATGCAGAAAAAACTTACAAGCCTGAAATCATCGTCGACCTCGCAACCCTAACCGGTGGTATCATCATCGCTTTGGGAAAGCTGATCGCGGGTGTTTTCGGGAACGATAGAAAGCTTCTCGACGAGCTGCGAAGAGTTGGAGAGGAAGTCAAAGAATACTTGTGGGAGCTTCCGTTGCCAGAGTTTTACGAGGACATGGTCAAAGGTGAGATCTCCGACCTAAAGAACGTGCCATCCCCAAAAGAAAGGGTTGCATCCTCGATAGTGGGGGGTCTCTTTTTGAAGCAGTTCGTGAAAAAGGCAAGGTGGGTTCATTTGGATATCGCTGGTGTTTCCATCTTGGACAAAGAATGGGAGTGGATGAACAAGGGTGGCACTGGCTTTGGAGTAAGGCTATTGTACAACTTTTTGAGGAAAAGGTTCGGGGAAGGATAAAATCACTTTCATCTACTTGGGATATACGAGCACCTTTATCGCTTCTCCCTTCCTCATCAACTCCAAGCCCTTCTCTATTTCTTCAAGCTTTACCCTGTGCGTTATTATTTTCTTCCATTCGACATCCTTCCTTCCGAGCAAGTTTATCGTCTCTTCAAAGGTCCATCTAGTTATGTAAGAGCCCACGATCGTCAGCTCCTTTTGCGTTACTTTGGTGAAGCTTACCTTATCGGCGAAAGCGTTGACGTTTTGCTCCCCGAAAGTCGATATTTTACCTCCAGGCCTCACGCAATCTATAGCTACGTTTATAACCTCGGGTCTGCCGCAAGCATCTATCGCTACGTCGACCCCGTGTCTCGTGTACTTCTTCACGACCTCAACAACATCTTCCTCGGTAGGATCGACTACTACGGCTCCCAGCTCCTCCGCTACCTTTCTCCTGAACTCGCACGGCTCGACCACTATCGTTACGCGAGCTCCGGAAAGTTTTGAGAGGAGCAGGTGCAGGCATCCCTGAGGACCGGCTCCGAATATTAAAATGGAGTCAGCAGGTTTCGGTGACAACCTCTCCCAGTTATGGGTCGTGCAACTCAACGGTTCGAACAGGGCTGCAGTCTCTACGTCCATGTCGTCGGGTATTTTGAAGAGTTGAGAGGATGGGGCGACGTTGTACTCGGCGAAGCCTCCGTCCCCGTAGATTCCTAATGTCGTCATGTTCTTGCACATGTTGGGTAAATCGTTCCTGCAGAACCAGCATTCGCCACACTTTATGTTCGGGTCGACCACAACCTTATCTCCAACCTCGACGTTCTCAACATACTTTCCAACTTCCACTACCTCGCCAACGTACTCATGCCCCAAAATCGCTCCCACCGTTGCGGTGTGTCCTGGGGGTACACGAAGGATGTGGAGGTCCGTTCCGCAAATCCCTGCTACCAGAACTTTCAGCAAAACCAGCTTTTCCTTGGGAACTATCACCCTTCCCTTGGGGTCGTACTTTTTGGGTATGATTAGGTCCTGGTCTATGCT
>CAYUFF010000045.1:0-5700 GCA_964444075.1 uncultured archaeon | reverse complement strand
TTATTTGTCTCACGTGAGACACTTAAAGATTTCGGTGATGGATGAGATGAACGTAGTTTTTAAAAGAAAAGGAGGGTAAAAGAGGAAAAACTCGGAGCTGTATCTGGGAGTCTATAGTCTTTTCAGCTTACAAAACCCGCAAACTCCGTCTTGAGAGCTCGTTAACTCACCGCATAGCTTGCACTCGATAAATTTTTGTTTCGCTCCATTCTCTTTCCCACTTTCCTTCATCTCTACAACAAACTTTTCAATCGAGGAAATCATCTGCCTCCTAAAACCTCTGCTCCATTTCTCAATCTCGTAGAGCATTTCGTACCATTTCAGAGTCTTTTCGTAAAGCTTCGACCTTAAGGAGAAAAACGGACAGAGCTCTGGAGAAGCTTTCGGTAGGTTAAACCTACTGAAAAACTTCTCGTTCTCCTTACCGCCGACGTGGAATAGGGGTCTTATTTTAGTCAGGAGCTTTGGGTGCTCGCTCTTTACCAAGGGAGTGAACTTTCTGATCCACGAGAAGTTCTTTCCCAAGAAATTCTTGAAGAAGAACACGATGAAATCGTCCATGTGATGGCCCGTCGCCACCTTGTTCGCTCCGAGCTCCCTCGGAACTTTATTCATCAAGTACCTCTTCACAACCCCACATGCGCTACATACCGGCCTATTTTTCCTTCGCAATTCCTCAAGGTCTATCCCGTAATCCTTCACGTTGCAAACCACGAGTTCAATATCCAGAAATTCACATTGTTTTTCAACAATTCTCTTGATAGTTTCGGCATTCTTTAACCCAAGGCTTATATGAAAAGCTCTCAGGTCAACATCGAGAGAATTTTCTTCAACGTACTTTTTCAACGCGTAGAGACAACAAAAACTGTCCTTACCACCGCTAATGGCAACGAAAATTCTATCTCCTTCCTCTACAAGTCCATAAGTTCTTATCGTCTTAAAGACCGTCTTGAGATAATCTTGCATGCTCGTTTACATCTTAGTTTCACGGAAGCTTAAACCTGTCTCTCAACAACTTCCTGAGAGAGTTCATGCCCCTCAACTTCAGTGGAGAGTAGAAATCGAAAAGCATCTTAACAACCGTCGCGACGATTTCGTCGTCTCTTTCGTAGTCTAACCAATACTCTAAGAATTTTTTGCAAACTCTTCCGTCGATGCCGTGGAGCAAGGAGGCTCTCGCAACGTCTAGCAAGCATCTAACCTTGTCCACTTGGGGAGGCTGGGAGCGTGGAGAAGCTTCTCGAAAGTCTTCGCTAAGCCTAGAGCAAGTCTCCCAGTCTATTATCCTGATTCTCTCCTCAACTCTCCCCTCCCTTTCCACTAAGGATGCTCCGCGGTCTATTACCACGTTGTGGACGTTCATGTCGTTGTGTGAAACTTTGAAGGTGCGATGGTAATACCCTACCGCATTGAACAATGCACCGACGAGGTTGCATAGCGTGCTTTCCAAAAACTCCCTTTCCCCTTTGTGCTTCTTCAGCCTTCCGATGGAGGAGTACAGGTTCTCCTCCCCGAAGTATTCCCTCACCAAAAACCCGTCGAGCGCGTCCCTCCTTCCTCCGTTTCCCTTCCTCAGGAACAAGAAGTAGATTTTCGGGAAGGTTCGGAGGTAAGCCTCCCCTTTCTCGACGAACTTCAGCCAAGCGTAGGCCTCCCTTTCTGACGCTTCTTGGGAAGAGAGCTTGTAATTCACGAACGTTATTCCACCGTCTTCCTCCGATGAGGTTAGCAAGGGTATCGCGTAGGCCCTTTCTTTTCTTCTCAAGCGTTCGATTTCAATCGGGTCGTTCACGTTAAGTAGCCTTTTAACCCTTATCTTCAGTTTTTTGGGTGACTTTCCGCTGGAGTATTCGATTTCGATGAGGTCACGTACCTTCACCACGCTTTCTCCGCTTACCGTTACCCCCGAATAAAGGTATTCCTTAAACTCTTCCTCGAGCATAAAAAGTTGTGAGGACTTGAAGGAATTTAAATCTTAACCTCCGTTCAGAAGATTCTCGAGGGATTCTGAAAACTTGTAAATCAGGTAGGAACCCAAACCCCACGCCAGAGGTAGCCAGCAAGGTATCCCCAGCGGTGTCGCTACCGCGTACCTCCAAACTCCGAGGTTCGTGGCCACAACCTCGGCCGTCGAGCCTAGGAAGGCTCCAGAAATTAAGATTAAGTTTTCGAGCCTCTTTCCTCTGGTAGCGTTCTTCCAAAGCGTGAAGACGAAAAAAACGGCCAGTAACAAAGTCAGGAACGCTTGGTTTTCGAAGAGGGTTACCACTAAAGAGACCCCTACGACGACCGCGGAAGCGTACAAAATCAACTTCCTCGACGCGTAGGATTTTTTCCTGCTTCCTCGCAGCCTAAACGTTCTCACCCCCTAGGAACTTTTCGACGAAATCCCTTACCATTTTTCCGTGGTCGAAAGCTAGCTTCATTCTCAACGCTTCTCCCAAGTCGAACCAACCAACTTCCGTTACCTCGCTACCCTTCCTCACGTTCTTCTCCAAAGGCTCCAGGTAAAAACACACGGAAACCACCCTTCCCCTCGGGTCCCTTCCGATGTCATCGTAGATTCCGACTTGAGAAACCACCCTCGCCCTTATTCCAGCTTCCTCCGTAACCTCCCTCACGACAGCCTCCTCCAGCTTCTCGTTCTCCCCTACGAACCCACCGGGCAGTGCCAAGAACCCCTCGAAAGGAGGGAACTTCCTCTTCACGAGGAGTATCTTCCCTTCCCCCTCATCGTAGACTATCCCGTCCACGGCAAGCGAGAGCATGTTCCACGGTAAACTTTTAAGTGCCCCCGTAAATTAATTTTTAAGGGGAGCATGGCGGTCACCGCGAAAAACGTGAGGGAGATTTTCGGTAAGGACGTTTTTACCGAGAAGGGAATTTATTGCGGTAGGGTTTCAGACCTCGAGTTCGACCTGAGCAGGTTTAGGGTTAAATCCATAGTGATAGACATAGTAAGGGGGAGTGCCCTGGAAAGGATAGTCGGCGGTAAAAAGGGTATAATAGTCCCGTACTCGATGGTGGTCGCTGTCGGCGATATAGTGCTGATTAGGGACATCATGTCGAGCCTTCCCTCTCCCACGGAAGAAGAATCCACCGAGGAAGAAAAACCGTGAAAGAAAAATTCCCGAAGAGGACGAAGGAGTTGGAATGGGAAAGGTTCGGGAACGTATATCTTTTGATCGACAGAGACAGCAACAAGACCTACACGCTCGACCCGATTTCTTTCATGGTCTGGATTCAGTGTGACGGAAAGACCGACTTGGAGACGATAGTAGACGTTTTCTCAGTAGACGGAAACCGCGACATCGTAAGGGCGGCGGTGAAGGGTATCCTGAGGAAGCTGAAAAATTCTGGCCTGATCGAGTGGATGGAAGAATAGAATAAAGTAAAAAAACACAAAAAAATTCTGGTCTAGGGAAGCAACTTGCTTCCCAATTCTTCCAGCTCGATTTCCTCGATCTCTAGCGATTCTTCTTCATCCTCTTCGGGATCCCAGATGTTTTCGCTCATGCTTCCTTACCTTATTACCTCGATGCCCAAGCTTTGGCTGACTTCCTTGACTACAGGCTTTTCCTCCCTAGCTATCGGACCAAGGATGTATGGAGATTTTACTCCGGTTATGATCGAGATTACCTGAATCTTTCCTTCAAATTCTGGCAGGATCCTGGCTCCCCAGAAAACCTGTGCTGAAGGGTCTAGATGTTGAGACACGGTCTCTCCTATGAGGTTCACCTCGTCAAGCCTCAGGTCCGGTCCTCCGGTGATGTGGATCAGAGCTCCAGTAGCTCCCGTATAGTCGACTTCCAGCAGCGGATTTTCTAAAGCTTTCATCACGGCGTCCCTCGCCCTGTCGCTGGAAGAACTTTCCCCAACCCCTATGCACGCTACTCCTCCGGAGCCCATCACGGTCTTCACGTCAGCATAATCGAGATTCACCAGGCTCGGTAGGGTTATCGTTTCCGTTATACCCTTAATCATGCTCGCTATCAGCTGGTCGGCCACGGCGAAAGCTTGTTGGATGGGCAAGTTCCCGGCGTACTTGAGTAAGCGGTCGTTCTCTATCACGATAGTGGTATCGCAAACCTGCCTAAGGTTCATGAGGCCGTCTTCGGCCTTCGAAACTCTCGCGCCTTCGAGCTTCAGGGGCATGAGGACTATCGCGATGACCAAGGGTGTGCCAGCGGATTTCGCGATCTCGCAGACTACCGGAATTCCTCCCGTTCCAGTACCACCACCGAGGCCGGCGACCGCAAAGACTATGTCAGCCCCTTCCAGAGCTTCCTTCAACTCTTTCCTCGATTCTTCAGCAGCCCTCTTACCGAGCTCAGGATCTCCTCCGCAGCCCATTCCCTTGGTCTGTTCTTTACCAAGCAAAATTTTCTTATCGGCCCTCGCTATCGCAAGGTGTTTGGCATCGGTGTTCGCCGCTATCGTATAAGCGCCCTCGCAACCCATTTCCGTGAGTCTGGTAATACAGTTCTGTCCAGCACCGCCAATTCCTATTACCACGATTCTCGCTTTCTTCACTTCGAAGCCGAACTCTTCTTCGACCCTCTTGTAGTAATCTACTCTCGTGTCCGTCGCTCCCGACGCCGGCGAAAGCCTGAACCTTTCTATCAAGGATTCTGGCGATACCTCCAACGATTTTTGGGGAAGCACCATACCTAACCTCTCCGACTTATATATCTCATCACCGAAAACCACTTATTTGGGTTTCCGGTGATTCATTCATAAGAAGTAGATAGTTACGAGTGGACTTGTCAGGCTTAGGGGGTCAAATTCCATTAAGATTCTTGACGTTATTTAAGGATTTCTGTAGTTAAAACCCTACTTTCCAATAACCGTGATTACTACCCTCCTCTCTCTGGGTCCATCCAGCTCAAAAAGCAGCGTCCTTTGCCAAGTTCCCCTTTCCAGGCGACCGTTCCTTACCGGATAGAACTTTCCCTGTGAGATCAAACCGCTCGCGAGGTGAGCGTGAGCATTATCGTCGATCAAATCGTGAAAGTATCCCTTTCCCTTCGGAAAAAGTTTTCTTACGAAGTTTTCCATGTCTTTCACAAGACCTTCTTCGAACTCCTCCAAAATTATCGCAGCCGTTGCATGGGGAACGAAGACCGTGCAAATTCCAGAGCGAACCCCGCTTTCTTCGACCGCTTTTTCGACTTCCTCGGTAATGTCTACTATTTCGACGTCCTTCCTCGTCCTCACCCTGATTTCTTTTTGATAGACATCCATAAGCGTAAAACCAACTAGAAAACTTCAAACGACTCCCAGCTTCGTAGCAACGTCTATAGCCTTGTACTCTGGACTAAGCTTGATGAAAGCCTTCTTCCTTCCCTTAAAATCAACGAGGGTGTTTACCTTCTCGACCTTCACGTCAAAAACTTTCTCAAACGCTTCCTTTATTTCCTTCTTCGTGGCTTTCCTATCCACGATAAACACTATCTTGTTTTCCTTTTCAATCATCCTTATCGATTTTTCCGTCATGTGGGGGTACTTCAGCACCTTCCACGGGTCCATCCTACCACCTCACCTTACTTTTTACCCTTCATCTTTTTCTTCCTCTCCTCCTCAAGCCAGTGAATCGCCCCAAGCCCGGGTTGCCTCATCGTAAGCCCCAGCTTGTTCTCCCTCCCTAGCGAGGAGGATATGACCCTCGCTATCACCAAATCTCCCTTTTTGAGTGTTTTC
>CAYUFF010000044.1:0-5780 GCA_964444075.1 uncultured archaeon | reverse complement strand
GAACGTCGCGAGGTGTGTGTGAGAACCGAGGAAAACAATTTAACTTCAACCTTCTTTAAAAAACTCATGGAATTAACCTTAAAGACAAAACTTCTTGGGCTCGAGACGGGCGGAAAGCCTATAGTCGTCCTCAACAAAAGCGATGCCGAAGAACTGGGGATAAGGAGTTGTTCAAGGGTAGAGGTATGCTTTAAGAAGAAAAGGCTCATAGCGATCACGAACATCTCTGCAAAGCTGATTGAAGAAGGGGCGATCGGCGTTTCTGAAGAGGTGAAGAGCGAGCTCGGCCTGAGGAGTGGTGATGAAGTAAGGGTTGAGGTGGCAGAGTTTCCGAAGTCGTTGAGGTACATCAAAGCAAAGCTCGAAGGGAAGAAGCTCGGCTACGAAGAATTCTACGAGATCGTTAAGGACGTGGTCGAGGGAAGGTTGAGCGAGGGAGAGATAGCAAGCTTTGTCTGTGCCCTGGAAACGAGAGGGATAGACCTGGACGAGGCCGCAAGTCTATCGCTAGCGATGGTGGAGACGGGTAAGAAGATAGAGTTTAAGGGGAAGAAGAAAATTGTCGACAAACATTCCATCGGAGGAGTCCCGGGAGATAAGACGAGCTTGGTCCTCGTACCAATAATCGCGAGCTTAGGGTTGACGATTCCAAAGACCTCATCGAGAGCAATTACGAGTGCTGCGGGAACAGCAGATAGAGCTGAGTGCTTAATGCCGGTTTCCTTGGAAATAGAAGAGATGTTAAGGGTGGTGAAGAAGACGAACGGGTGCATAGCTTGGGGAGGGACGCTCCACTTAGCTCCGGCAGACGATATCTTCATCCAAGTCGAGTACCCGTTAGCAATAGACCCCTTGCTCTTCCCCTCGATAATGTCCAAGAAGAAGGCCGTAGGCTCCAAGTACCTGGTGATAGACATTCCCTGCGGCAGGGGGGCGAAGATAAAGACTATAGGAGATGCTGATAAGCTGGCGAAGGATTTCATAGAACTCGGGAAAAGGCTGGGAATCGACGTCAGGTGTGCCGTCACTCACGGAGAGGAGCCGGTAGGCTATTGTGTGGGCCCAGCTTTAGAAGCGAGGGAAGCGTTGAGCGTCCTCATGCGAAGGTTGCACGTCGAAGACCTGCTGGACAAGGTTACGGATATCGTAGCTATCTTGCTCGGTATGGTGGGAATGAAGTACGGGAAGCAGCGAGCGATCAAGGCGATTTCCTCCGGAAAGGCAGAGAGAAAGTTGAGAGAGATAATAGCCGAGCAGGGCGGCAATCCTAAGATAAAACCTGAGGATATTCCTGTGGGTGAAGAAAAGCTGGACGTGTTGGCGAAGTCGAAGGGATTCGTCCTGTGGATAAGCAACCCAGCGATAATTTCCATTGCACGCGCAGCTGGGGCACCGAAGGATAAAGGTGCCGGAATAGTCTTGCACAAGAAGCTCGGAGAGCCCGTGAGGGAGGGCGAAAAAATCCTTACTGTTTACGCGGAGAAATCGGAAAAACTGGAAAGGGCTAAGAAGGTTCTCGAAGAGACGCCGCCTATGGGAATAGGGAAGAGGAGGGAAATGCTTATCCACGAGATAAGGGAAAAGCCCCTACACAGGAAGACGTTCATCCTCGAAAGGTAAGAGGATGCTCTATTTGGTCAGCGCAGGACTCTGGGACGAGAAGGATATCAGCCTAAGGGGGTTGGAAACGCTGAAGAAGTGCGACGAGGTTTTCCTCGAACTCTACACGGACAATATCGGGATAAGGAAGGAAAGCTTGGAAAAGCTGATAGGGAAGGAGGTAAAGGTTCTGAGGAGGAAGGATTTAGAAGAGGACTACGAAAGGATTTTGGAAAGGAGTAGGGAGAAGGACGTTGCCATCGTAGTCGGCGGAGACGCTTTGGTAGCCACGACCCACGCGATGCTCTTGCTGGAAGCCAGGAAAAGGAATGTCGAGACGAGGGTCATCCACTCATCCTCCGTAATCTCGGCCGTCGCTGAGTGCGGTCTGCATGCTTACAAGTTCGGAGCGATTGTAACGATACCCTTGCGGGAGAGGACGATGAAAGCTCTTCCAGAGTCGGTGTACAGGGTTATCAAGGAAAATCTGGAGAGGGGCTTGCATACACTCTGCCTTTTGGACGTCGACGTCGAGGCCGGGAAATTCCTTAGCGTGAGGGAAGCCTTGGAAACTCTTATGAGCCTTGAAGAAAAGCTCAGGCAGGGCGCGGTTTCCACACAGAGAAAGATTGTCGTAGCCTCCAAGCTCGGCAGCGAGGAGCAAAGGATAGTTTTCGGAAGCATCGAGGAGGTTTACAAAGTTTCCGAAGAGCTTAAGCTACCTGCCGTGATAATAATCCCGGGTAAGCTGCACTTTACCGAGGAGGAATTCCTCAAGTTTTTTGAACTGAAGCCCAAAATTTAAGAGATGGAAAAATTCTCTGGGTTGAGCGAGAGAGAAGCAGAAGAAAGGTTGAGACTTTACGGAATGAACGAGTTGGAAGTGAAGAAGGTAAATCCAGCGAAGATCTTCGCGAGGCAGTTTGCATCACCATTAATCGTGATTTTAATCGTCGCTTCCGTCGGAGCTGCCGTAGTTTCCCACTTCAAGCAGGAATTTCCGACAGACAGCTTGTTAATCCTCGCGATAATCTTCATCTCCTGCGTGGCGAGCTTCGTGCAAGAATACAAGGCGGAGCGAATCTTCGAGGCTTTGAGGAAACTTTCACCTAGGATGTGCAAGGTTATAAGGGATGGAAGGCAAACGCTGATAGATGCGAGGATGCTCGTCCCCGACGACTTGGTCATTATCGAGAGCGGCGATATCGTTCCAGCGGATTGCGAGATTATTAGCGGAAGGTTGGAGGTCGACGAATCCTTCCTTACAGGAGAATCGAGAGCCGTCGAGAAAAGGAAGGGCGACAGAATCTTCTGCGGCAGCAGCGTTTTTACCGGGAGTTGCGTAGCAAGAGTACTCTTTACGGGCAAGAGAACGGAGATGGGGAAGATGGCCGAGATGCTTGAAAGGGTGGAGAAAGAGACACCGTTCCAGAAAGAAATGAAGAAACTCAGCCGCAAGCTCTCGCTCGTGGCGGGAGCGATAATACCGTTGGTCTTCGTTTTCTCGGTGAGCAAGCTTGGAGTTATCACGTCGATACTCCTCGGAGTTTCCCTGGCGGTCGCCGCCATTCCAGAGAGCTTACCAGCGGTGGTAACGATTTCATTCTCGCTGGCGTCGAAAAGGATGGCAAAGAGGAACGCGCTGATAAGAAAGCTCTCGGCGATAGAAGCAGTTGGAAGCTCTACTGTGATATGCACAGATAAAACAGGAACGTTGACGCTAGGTAGGATGAAGGTTGAGAGGTTGTGGTTTCCGAAAGAGAGTAAAGAATCTAGGAAACTCGCCATGCTCTGCTGCTACGCTTGCAACGATGCAAAACTCGTCGAGAAGGACGGTAGAAAAGTGTGGATAGGTAACGAGGTGGACGTGGCTCTCAAGAAATTCTCGGAAAGGGCTTGCAAGCGTTTGAGGGTGTCGAGGCTGGATTCTAAGGGGTTCACCTCAGAGAGGAAGATGATGAGCGTTCTTTGCGAGGTCGAGGGGAGAAGGTTCGTTTTCGCGAAGGGCGCGCCAGAAATCATCCTGAAACTCTGCAGAAAAATGCTCGCTCCGGGAAGGAAGGCGACGGGGTTGAGCGAGCGTTGGAGAAAGGAGATTATGTCGAGGGTCGAAGAGTTCGCTAGGATGGGTTACAGGATACTTGCTCTAGCCTTTCGCGAAGGAGGGAGAAAGCTCGAAGAAAAAGACCTCACGTTCGTTGGTCTAGTCGTGTTTCACGACCCTCCTAGAAAAGGTGTGAAGAAAGCCGTAGAGGAATGCTATCGAGCTGGGATAAGGGTTATGATGCTAACTGGCGATAATCCAACGACAGCGCTAGCGATAGCGAGGAAAATCGGGTTGAAGAGCGAGGGAATCGTCTTGGGTAGCGAGCTCGACAGGATGAGCGAGAAGGAACTGGCGAAGAAAATCGAGGAGGGTTGTAATGTTTTCGCTGAATAAACCCGTTCCACAAGCTCAAGATCCTGAGCGTTCTCCAGAAGAAGGGAGAAAGGGTCGCGATGACGGGTGATGGTGTCAACGATGCCCTCGCTCTAAAGAAGGCTCACGTGGGAATAGCCATGGGAATCAAGGGAACCGAGGTCGCGAAGGAGGCTAGCGACATAGTTTTGCTCGACGACAACTTCCTAAGCATAAGGAATGCGATCGAAGAAGGTAGGAGGGTTAGGGACAACATGAGAAAGTTCGTAAACTTCCTCCTCTCGTGCAACCTCTCGGAAGTTCTCGTGATATTCCTGGGTAGCTTGCTCTACGATTTCCTGCTGCTCTATCCGTCTCAAATCCTCTGGATAAACCTGGTAACCGACGGCGCTCCAGCGATAGCCCTCGCGAACGAGCGTGCTAGGGGCGACGTCCTAAGGAGGAAGTCGAGGGAGTTCGAAATCCTTCCGAGGAGAACGTGGGTAACGATAGCTCTGGTAGGTGTTGCGCTTTCGCTGCTCCTGTTCTGGCTCTTCGTTCACTCCTTACAAACTTTCGGGTTGGACGAAGCTAGGACGTTGCTCTTCACAGGCTTCGTTTTCTTCGAGCTGGCGATAATCCTAGGGATAAAGTTCGCTGAGCGAGAAGGGTTGTGGGAAGGCTTCGTATCAAACAAACCGCTTGTCTTAGCGGTCCTCGCATCCTTCCTCTTGCAATTCCTCATCCTTTACACTCCACTCTCTACGACCTTCCATGCCGTCGCATTGGATGTAGAAGAATTACGGTTGCTCTTCCTTTTCACGCTCCTCGCGATTTTCTTGGGAGTTTCGTTGAGCACTCTGCCTAGAGTATTGGTTGGAAGAAATCTTTCGCAAGGTGCAAGACGCAAGCCAGAGGATGTTTAAAATAATGGTAAGCAAATTATTATAATCATGCTACCAAAATTTGCCGACAGAGAAATGGAGTTGAAGTTTCTCGAAAGAGTGTACGCTAAAAAAGAATTTAGCTTAATCGTAGTTTATGGGAGAAGAAGGGTAAGAATTACGCCAGCCTTGAGCGAGAGTTGTCGCGAAGCGTGCTTCAAGGCGATTGAGTACGCCAAAGAATTTAACGTACCTCAATGAAATCGAGGATGAGTTTTTATCTGAGAATTTTTTCCGCATCCCTGCATTTGAAAATCCAAAGCTATTTGTAAATTTTCTTCCTTACGTCGATATCCTCTATTCGGATAATTCTAGTTTTGAATTCCACAGTATACACAATTCTTACTTTACCGATTCTTATTCTATAAACCTTCTGATTGAGTATGTTCAACTTTTTCACGTCATACTTTTCAAGAGGAAACGGATTTTCTCTCAGTTTATGTAAACATTCGATTATTTTCTTTGAGTAGGGGTGTAATTTTCTAATCTTTTTCTTTATGCTTTTGGAAATTATTACCTCAAACATCTTTTGAACTCTTCCAAAGAAACATATCCCCTTTCCTTGTTTTCTTTGACAATTTTTTCAAGCTTTTTCCTTTCTTTTTTTGGAAGATCCTCTTCAGGAACAAGCTCAGATAACAATTTGAAGTATCGGATGTTTATTTCATCTATTTTCTTCTGTATGCTTTCAACTTCCTCTAAATCTAGAAGAATGAATACCTTAGAACTTTTTTTACCCTCTATTTTCTTTAAGGGTATTATCACGCCATCTTTCCATTTACCTTCTATTATCTTCATGATTTTTTGTATAGTCGATTCACAATAATAAAGCTTTAAGT
>CAYUFF010000043.1:0-5953 GCA_964444075.1 uncultured archaeon | reverse complement strand
CCCCATGCTCCCTTAACGGGACAATAATTAAGTTTTACGGAAACATTTTTAATTTTAGTGTGACTATGGGTCCAGGAGAAAGGGTCAGGAGAGAAAAACTCGTGACGGTCGCGGTAATCTTCTCCTCGGCTTTCCTCGGAAGCCTGTTCGCCGGCCTCTTCGAGCAAGGTTTTGACTTCGGGTTCTTCCCTTCCACGAGCTTGGAAAGGAAGGTCGAAGAATTCTACGCGCTAGCCATACCCGGGGCTAGCGTCGAAGTAGTGGGGAAGCAGGACGTGGGAAGGGATATGGTGAAGTTCACGGTGAAGATAGCTTACCAAGGAAGGAGGGTGGAGTATAGGGAGTTGTGGGTTTCCAAGGACGGTAAGGTTCTGACAGAATCCGTGGTCTTCTTGGAGAAGTCGATCGAGCTCATCAAAAGGATGAGGGAGTTCGTCGAATGTCTCTACGACGAAGGCGTGAGGATATACGGGATCCTTAACGCGAGCGTCAGTCCGCGGGCAGCCAGCGACACGACGTTGCAGCTCAACCTCTTGGGAAGGTATTCGCCGAAGCTTTACGTAAGCTGTGACCCACCGAACATGAAAAAGTGTATGGAACTAGGTATAACCAGGTTTCCGGCGGTCATCAAGGAAGGTAAGGTCATAGGAGAAGGCGTGAAGACGGTAACCTGGTTCGAGGAAAGGACGGGCTGCACTTTCACCGAAGGGGAGGGAGAAAAATAGTTTTAAAATTCCTGGAGGAAAAATTTTCTCAGGCGAGGTGGGTGGATGGTCAAGAAAATCTTCCCAGAAGCCATGGACAGGCTTTTCAACAGGGTTTTCGTTTGTAGGAGGTGTAAGGCAAAGATAAGGGCTGATGAAGCAAAGGTTAGGGCCGGAAAGGTTAAGTGTAGGAGGTGCGGCTCCAGAGCGTTAAGGCCAAAGAGGAGGGAAAAGAAATGAAGTTTGAGAGCAGGTTGCTGAAAGAGTGGATGGAAAGGGGCTACTCGGTAACGAAAGACTTCGAGTTCTTTACGAAGAGGGAAAACTTGGTCATCGGAAAGTTGAAGGGAGAGGAGGCGATGGTCGAATACGTTTGCCCGCACTGCGGCTTCTACGAGATAAAGGAAGTAAAGATGGAAAAGAGGAAGGGCGGGAAAAGGTTCAAGAGGCCAAAGTTCAAGTGTGGTAAGTGCGGAAGAACCATAGTGGTAGAAGACCTGAGGAAACTCTAGAGGGTAAGGTTTAAGCTCCTCCTAGGCTATACATTTATCTCATGGACGTCGGGGAGTGGCTCGAGGGTATAAGGAAAAGGGCGGAAAGCGGAAGGCCTGTCGTAACTTCCGGGAAGAACTTTTTCGAAGGTTTCGGCTGGGAGTCCTTGGTCTTCACGCCGTCGCAATTCTACACAACGCCACTCGACTACTTCAGGGAGAAAATTTCTTCGGAAACCGTTCTCGGGAGGATTGCCAAGAACCCTTTAAAGCTCGACACTCCGATAATGATTGCCGCGATGAGCTTTGGGGCTCTCAGCAAAGAAGCGAAAATGGCTCTCGCTAAAGCTTCGAGCATGGCGGGTACTTGCTCGAACACCGGAGAGGGAGGTATGCTACCTGAGGAAAGGAAGCTCGCCAAGAGGTTGATCTTCCAGTACTCGACGGGGAGGTTTGGGGTGAGCGAGGAGAGTTTGATGGAGGCCGACGCGATAGAAGTCAAGATAAGTCAGGGAGCTAAGCCGGGTCAGGGAGGGCTCTTGCCCAAAGAGAAGGTGACGGAAGAGATAGCAAAGGCGAGGGGTGTAGAGGTTGGGAAAGATGTAATTTCACCCCCTACCCACCCGGACATAGGCTCGTTGGAGGAACTGAGGGAAAGGATAGAGCTTTTGAGAGAGATTAGCGGAGGAAAGCCCGTCATACTGAAGTTTGCCGCGACGGACATCGATAGAGATGTGAGGGCTGCGGCGGAAGCTAATCCAGACGTAATAGCGATCGACGGTGGCGAGGGCGGAACGGGTGCGGCACCGGAAGTGATGATGAAAAACGTCGGAATACCTACGTTGGTCGCTACAGCCAAGGCTAGAGCAATCTTGGAAGAGGTCGGAGCCAAGCAGCAGTTGATAGTCGGTGGGGGTATCTCGACGGGAGGTGATGTTGCTAAAGCCTTGGCTCTCGGTGCCGACGGCGTGTTCGTAGGGTTTCCCGCGTTAGTGGCGATGGGATGCGTTTTTTGCCGACGTTGCTACACTGGAAAGTGTCCGAAAGGCATAGCTACCCAAGAAGTTGAGCTTAGGAAAAGGTTGAACGTGGACGAGGCTGCCAAAAGGGTTGCGAATTACATCGTAGCCTGCACGGAAGAGGTAAAAATGATAGCGGCAGCCTGCGGAAAGAAGAGCGTTCACGAGTTATGCAAGGAGGACCTGAGGAGTTTGGACGAAACCGTGGCGAAACTTACTGGAGTGAAGCTTGTGGGAGAGTAAAATATGACGTTGACCGAAAGATTTAAATATTTTGCATATGCACATAATTTTAATATGTGCTATCGCACAAAATTTAAAAATAGAGGGAGGTGATAGCGTGCCTTGGGGATTCGGTTGGGGTTGGAGATGGAGAAGAGGTTGGAGGTTCTGGTACAGAGTCACTGGAATGCCAGGATGGATGAGAGCTAGCTACGGGTTGCCAGCGTTCGGTTTGGGTTGGGGATGGAGGTGCAGGTGGTTCCCTTGGCTACCAAGATGGTGGTGGACAGGAATCTACGGGCCGGTAAGGTGGACTCCTCAAGGGCCTGTGCTAGAATCGCAGCTCGAGGAGGGCAAGGAGGCTGGCTTGGGAGAAGCTCCGGCGACGACGTTCCAGGTGACGCCCTCAGCGAAGGATGAGCTGGAAGCCCTGAAGGAAGAGAGGAGGATGCTCGAGGAAGAGCTAAAGTTTATCGAAAGGAAAATCAAAGAGTTAGAAAGGATGAGGAGAGGAAAATGAGGGTGTTGGTAGCTACATCCAGCAACGGCGGGTTGGAAGATATAGTCTCGCCTGTGTTCGCGAGGGCACCGACCTTTACCTTAGTAACAGTAGAGGGAGGCAGGATTAAGGGAGTTAAGGTGGTCAGGAACGAGGTCGCCAGCTCTGGGAGAGGAGCTGGGGTAAGGGCTTCTCAGCTTGCCGCTGGGCTGAAAGCTGAGGTGGTAGTAGCTGGAAACTTCGGACCGCTTGCGAGCGAGACTCTAGCGAAAGCTGGGATAAAGACGTTCCGTGCGAGCGGAATAAGGGTGAGGGAAGCGATAGAAGCCTTGGTAGGGAAAGGCATTGGTGCTGCCCGACCGAAGGAATCGCTCGTTCCAAAGACCGAGCAAGGGATTCCTACACACGAGCAGTGCATTTACTTTCATCGAGGAAAGTGCACGCTTCACAATATCAGGGTAGACGGGAAGGGCACGGATATCTGTCCTTTCTTTACTCCCAAGGTAGCTGCGGAAGTAGGTAAGGAGGACTTGGACTTCGAAATAAGGATGCTCAAGCTTGAGAAGAAGATGATAGAAGAAACCATCAAGCACGTTGACAGGAAAATCAAGCTGTTGGAGAAAAGGCTGAGGTCTACTAAGAAAGCATGAGGAAGAAGAGGATCGAAAGGCTGAAGGAGGGGGAGAGGGCCGCCGCCCTCAGTTCGATAGCGGTTTTGCTACTCGGGGCTCTAGAGGCCTTCGTCGGAACCGTTTCCGGAAGCATCGCTCTAGTAGCGGACGGCATCCACAACGCCTCTGACTCGTTAACAACCTTCGCATCTTGGTTCGGGCTCAGGGTCGCTCAGAGAGCACCAGACAGGAAGTTTCCGTACGGCTATTACAAGGCAGAAAGCTTGGCGGCGCTATTCGTTTCGGTTTTCATCCTATGGGCGTCGGTGAACTTAGCGGTGGAGGGTTACCGCAAGATATTCTCGCCACCGATAGTGTCGTTCCCAGGGCTGGCGCTCGCGACGGCAGCGACGGTAGCGCTCGCCTCTTACTTGCTCGGTAGGTACCTAAAAAGGGTGGGGAAGGCCATCAACTCGCACAGCTTGCTCGTTAGCGGGAGGGAAAAGTACATGGACACGTTAGTCTCTTCCGCAGTATTCGTGACTGTCGTTCTCGCGGCCTGTGGTGTGGCTGGCGTGGAGGGTCTCGTGACGGTAGGAATCGCGGTGCTCGTCTTTAAGGTCGGTATACACTCCGTTTACGATTCGG
Organism: uncultured archaeon; assembly: GCA_964444075.1. Classification (GTDB taxonomy): domain Archaea; phylum Aenigmatarchaeota; class Aenigmatarchaeia; order CG10238-14; family SCSR01; genus CAYUFF01. The sequence continues at coordinate 1,759 of CAYUFF010000043.1, read as the reverse complement.
TGGCTTCCCTCATGGACATCAGCCCCGGAAGAAAAATCGAAGGAGAGGTTAAGAGAATCTTGCTCTCTACCAAAGGAGTGGAAGGGTTCAAAAACCTCAAGCTGAGGAGGTCGGGCCCCTTCATCTTCGGCGAGGTTGACATCAAGGTGAGGGGCCGTCTTACCGTCGGTAAGGCTCACGAAATAGCCGACGAGATAGAAGAGAGGGTCAAGAAAAAAATCGATGAGATAGACAGCTTCACCATCCACGTAGAGCCCCACGAGGCAGAGAAAGCAAAGGTAGTCGTACCAATCGAGAAGGAAGAAGGGTTCGAATCCCCGCTCGCTGAAAAGTTCGGTAGGGCTAACTTCTTCATCTTTCTGCAAGTCGACAGGAAGAGAAAGCGAGTCCTCTCCTCCTACGTGAAGAAGAACCCGTTCAAGAGAAGGTCTGCAAAGGCAGGCTTCAGCGTCGCTGAATTCTTGGTGAAGGAAAACGTCGACGCGGTCGTGGCCAAGGAAATGGGCGGCATAACCTTTCATGCTCTTAGGGATAATCTCGTAGAAGTTTATTCGGCTAGGGGAAAACGCGTGAAGGATGTTTTGCGCTACTACTTTTTAGGGAAGCTGAAGAGGATGTCGAGACCCACTAAAAAGATTGTGTGAATTCTAACTGCGCTTGGCCATGAAAATTTTCTCTAGGTCCTTCAGGTCGAAGCACCAAACCCTCCTACCCTCGAACTCGCTTACTTTCCTGCTGAAACTTTTGGCAAAGATTGCGAAGCACTCCTTCACTTTCTTGGTTGTAAATTTTATTTCGGTGGAAGTTGAAATTTTCCCTGGATGTATCAACAAAGTAGATGCGTTATGAAGCCAAAAGCTTTATTGCTGATAACAACTTTCCTTTCGCTAATCATATTTCCAAAGATTTCCCTCGCCGTGACCTACATTTCCGACTGCAGTACCCTAAACCAGTCTGGCGAGACTTACTTGCTAACCGCGGACATAATAGATTCTTCTACCTCTCCCTGCATAGACATTCAGGCAAACAACATCGTTCTCGACTGCCAAAACCACTTGGTAGACGGGGATGATAACGCTGATTACGGAATTTACATCTACCGCTCCTCTGAGCAAACGACAAACGTAACGGTAAAGAATTGTAAGGTGAGTGATTGGTATTCTGCAAACATTTACATAGAAAATGCAAATGGAAACACGATCGAAAACGTAACGACTTATTCAAGCTGCTATGATGGAATTTACCTCTACTACTCAGACTCCAACACTCTCTCCGACATCATCTCCCACGACAACAGGGGTGGAATCTACCTCGAGGATTCAAACTCCAACACTCTCTCCAGCATCACCACCTATTCCAACAACTTTGGAATCTACCTCACTTGCTCCGACTCCAACACCTTAACTAACGTCACAACTTATTCCGAGGGAGCTTTTGGAATTTGGCTTGATAGATCTCACTCCAACATTTTCTCCAACATAAGCACCCACTCCAACGGATGGGACGGAATCTACCTCTACTCCTCCAACTCCAACACTCTTTCCGACATAACCTCCCATTCCAATCAGCGCTATGGAATCTGGCTGGACCACTCCGATTCAAACACAATCAAAAACTCTAAAATCTACGATAACTCCCAATACGGAATCTACCTTTACGAGGCCGATGCCTCAAATCTTTTCTACAACAACTTCCTCAACAACACCGATAACGTTTACTTCAAAGGAACCATTTACGCAAACTCCTGGAACACAACAAA
>CAYUFF010000042.1:0-6192 GCA_964444075.1 uncultured archaeon | reverse complement strand
GTTGATAGCTCCAAGTTCCCTGAGAAAAACGATAGCGGTAAACTCGACCGGAACCTTGGGTTACGTTAACCTGACGAACATTGGTAATGTAGAGTTTGGGTTGGAGATAGGTAAGGAAGGTAACGCCTCCAGCTACATGTCTGTCGAGGAGGAAGGTGCTACCGTCTACGTGCCCAAGCAAACCTCCAGGCTACTAGAAGTAGGTTGGTTGGAAGTACCAAAGCCAGGGTACTACGAAGCAAACATCACAGTAACTAACTTGGCTGCAAACCCTGCGCAAGGAAAGGTTAGGGTTGAGCTTGAGGTGATAGATTTCAGGGTTGAAATCCTAAAGCCGACGCAAGCCAAGCCTCTCGTAACCAACGCTTCTAGCCTCGTTGAGATTCACGCGAAACCATTGCTGGCCGGCAACTTCGACAAAAACGTTACCTGGAACGTGTTCATCGGAGGGAAGGTTTGTAAGCTCAACAAGAGTGAAATAGAAGTGGATTTCTTCAACCTGACTTGCCTAACACCACTGCTACCCGACGCGAGGAATTATTCCCTGACGTTAGAAGCTTACGAAACGAACTACCAAGCAAAGGTTAGAGCAACGGAAGAGGATGCGATAGTCTATCCAGATATCACTCCTCCTTTCATCTACTGGGTGGAAGCTCCTAACGCGGAGGTAAACCAGTCCGTCTTGATAAGAATAAACGCAAGCGACAACAACCTGGCTGGAATAAAAGAAGTAAAAGCGACGATAACTTATCCGAACGGAACGAACGCTACCTACAGTATGCAAAACGTCAGCCCAGAAATTTGGCAGCTTAACTTTACCCATACAAGCTTGGATGGGGATTACAGGCTAAGGATTGTCGTGGTCGACCCCGCTGGAAATTCTGTAGAGACAGAGAAAACGTTCAGGATAAGCTTACCCTTACAATTCTCTGGAGAACTGAAGACTAGCGACGGTAAGCCGATTAGAGCGGAATTCAGGTTCTACTATCCGGGAACGGAAGAGTTGGCTTACTCGATCGTTACCAACGCCACGAGCGGAAAGTATAATCGAACGGTTTACAAAGGAAGGTACGACCTAGAAATTAGAGTATTTGGTCACGTAATCAAGCTCGAGAACGTCGAGCTTAAGAGTCACGCGGTCGATGCTGTGAAGCTCGACGACGTTCCCGTGGCTTACACACCAATCCCGCTTACCAAGACTAGGGTGAAGGCAATCGTAATAGAAACGAACCTGACTTACGAGCAAGCCTCTTTCGGACTCAACTACAGCGAGAAACTCGATGAAATAGAGAACGTGGATAACTTGAGAGTATACAAGTGCACGGAGTGGAATTGGGAGAACCTCACGTGCGTAGGTACTTGGGAAAAGATCGCTGGAGTGATAGACAAAGTTAAGAAACTAATCTTCATCGAGGTAGAACCTTCTTCCGTTTTCGTCGTAGCGGAAGAGAAAGACTTTACTTTCTTCAATCTAACGTTACTGGGAGTTGCGATCCTAGCTGCGTTGATAATCCTTTTCAGGAGGAAAGGGTTTAAAGGAAGGGAGAAAAGATGAGGTTTGACTCATCTTTGTTTGTAAAACAAGCGATTTGTGTGGTCCTTTTGTTAGCGATAAGCTTTCCTAAAACCGTTGCAGGTGATGTGTACGTCATCGCAGAAGAAGTTGTTTGTGGTGATGGCGTTTGCGACGAGGCTCATGGGGAAAGTTACGAGAACTGTCCTCAAGATTGCCCTCCCCCATCAGAACCCACACCGCCGCCTAGACCAAGACCTACCGTCACGCCTCCACCAGCTCCTGAAGTTAACGTCGAGGAAATCGTCGAGCAGATCTTAGAAGAGTTGAGGAGAATACCCAAGGAGATGATAAAGGTCGAGGCTAAATCGTTGGACTTAACCCTCTACCAAGGAGAAACCTTACGTTACTCGCTAGCCGTGAAGAACCAGATGAGCAGTAAGTTCACGTTCGAGATATCGAGTTCAGGAGAAGTTTACAAGTTCATAAGCTTCGTCAATCCCAGGTTCAGCCTGGCTCCCGGCGAAACTGGAAGTTTCGAGTTAATAGTTTCGATACCAAGCGATGCTATACCAAAGCTTTACTCAGGCTCGCTTATAATTACCGCGGGAAATCAATCCGTCGAGGTTCCAGTCAACCTGAGAGTTCTTTCGGTTAAAGAAGAGCTCTTGGACGTAAGGCTGACTTTGCTGAAGGATGAGGTGATGCCGGGCTATGCTCTGCCTGCGGAAGTCACGCTCTACAACCTAGGAAAGGTTCCGAAGGTGGACGTCGATTTAACGCTACAAGTCTTCGACGCGGAGAAAGGAGAGGTAATCACCTCTCAGAAAGAAGTAGTAGCCGTGCAAACAAGCTTGTCGAGGGTATTTTACCTGAAGATTCCTAAGGAAATAGAGGAAAGGAAATACTTGGTAAAGGCGATTGCAAGGTTTAGCTACCTGAATCGATCAGTAGCTGCGACGAGCTACGCTTACTTTTTGGTCAAAACTCCTTTCTGGCTGAAGGAATTCTTCGGAATCGCTCTCTGGCAGTGGGCAAGCATCGGCGCCTTCGGCTCGGTTAGCGTTATATTAGTGGTCTACGAGTACAGGAGGCTGAAGGCTGAGAAAGAAAAGAGGCGTAGGTACAGAGTCTTGCTTGAGCCCCGCTACTTACCAACTCTAACTCCAGACTCGGCCTTCATAGGAAACCTCGCAGAAACGGGAACGAGAACTTGGATTTACCTGAAACACCTTACCACTCACGCGATGGTTGCCGGAGCAACGGGCTCTGGAAAGACCATAGCTGCGATGGTTTTGGCTGAAGAGGCTCTGCTCAAAGGAAAAAGCGTTATCGTTTTCGATCCGACTGCCCAGTGGACGGGGTTCTTGAGGAAGTGTAAAGAGCCGGAGATGCTGAAGCGCTACAAGTTCTTCGGAATGAGCGAGAAGGACGCGAGGGCGTTCAAGGGAAAGATAAAGGTCGTCGAAAACCCGCTGCAAAAGGTAAACCTTAAAGAAATCATCCTCTCCAAAGAACCGCAAATAGTAATTTTCGTGCTCACGAAGCTAAGTCCAAGGGATATAGACATTTTCGTCGCAAACACGATCAACGAGGTCTTCAAGGCAAGGTTGCCCGAATCTAGGGAGTTGAGGTGTCTAATGGTTTACGACGAGGTTCACCGTCTCTTACCCAAGTTCGGAGGAATAGGAAAGGGATTCTTAGCTTTAGAGAGAGGGGTTAGAGAGTTCAGGAAGTGGGGTATAGGTTTGGTTTTAATCTCCCAAGTGCTGAGCGATTTCGTGGGAGAGATTAAGGCTAACATAGGGATGGAAATCCAAATGAGAACTCGCTACGAGGATGACTTGAACAGAATCTCGAGAAAGTACGGGAAGGAAATAGCTTTGAGCGTAATTAAAGCTGCTGTGGGAACTGGAATGCTCGTCTTCAGCGAGTACAACCGAGGAAGGCCCTACTTCGTCAGCTTCAGGCCGATCTTACACCAAGTTTCCAGGTTGAGTGACGAAGAGCTTGAGAAGTACGTGAAGTACGACAAGCGTTTGGAGGAGCTTAAGTTCCTGATAAGGGTGCTCAAGGAAAGAGGGGTCGATGTCTTCGACTTGGAAACGGAATTCAGCCTGTGCGAAACCAAGCTTATGGAGGGTGCTTTTGACGTAATAGATATCTACCTCGAAAGCCTGGAACCGAGGGTTAGGGGAGAGTTCGAGAAGCGAGGCTGGAAGGTCCCCAAGTATAAGGTTGAGTTCGTCGAAGAGAAAGAGATTAAGAAAGCCGTGGAGAAAGCCGAGAGAGAAAGGAAGAAGTTCTTGAAGAAGTTCGGAAAGGAGGTTAACCTGCGAACCCTCGAGGAAAAGTTCAAGAAATTGCAGGCGCTAGTTAAGGATGCGAAAGCCAAAGGAATCGATACCTTCGTTTACGAGGTCGAGCTCGAAAGGGTGCCCGCTGACCTGAAAATACTGAAGGCTACCAAGGAGGTTAAAGGTATGCAAGACTTAGCTTTCAAGCTTGAGAGGATGGAAAGTGAAATAAGGAAGTTGTTGAGGAAGAGAAAATGAGGCCGAAGGATTGGATATACCCAGAGGCTAGCGAAATAGACACGGTGAGAGACCTGAGAATAATCTCGAATTACCTGCCGAGAAGAGGAAGGGTTCTCGATGCTGGGGGAGGCGTCGGTAGGATCGCAATTCCTTTAGCCGAAAAAGGGCTGAGAGTTACCTTGCTCGATATCTCGAAGACAGCCTTGAAACTCGCTAAAAGGCGAGCTAAGAGAAAGGGTGTGGAGAATCTCATCGAGTTTGTGGAGGGAGATGTGTGCGAGCTGGAATTCGAGGACAATACTTTCGACCTCGTGCTGGCGTTGAGAGATGTGGTCAACTACGCTTACGACAGGAAAAAAGCTGCTAAAGAACTGGTAAGAGTACTGAAGCCGGGAGGCTATCTTATAGCGAGCGTTTCCAACAGAGTTTTCTGGCTGACGAAGCTGGAAAGGTGGGGATATAATTTGGAAAAAGTCAAGAGTTTGTTGGTGACGGAGAGCATGCTGACAGAGAAGGAACTCAGGAAGCTTTTCAAGGAGATAAGGGTGGAAAAAGTTTTGGGAAGCGGCTATTGTTCTGGTAACCTACCGAGCAAACTTCTGACTAAAGATTGGTTTGAGATCGAGGAAACGGTTGGAAATTCGGACGAGCTTAAGTTTGCTTGCGAATACCTGGTTTTGGTGGGGAGGAAACGTGGGTGAGAGAGAAAAAGCTCTATCCGTTGAAGTGGAAAGGCTGAAGGCTCAGGTGGAGGCTTTGCTCAAGGCTAGGGAAGCGATCAACGAGAGGATAGTAGCGTTGAGCGAGAGGATAGGAGAGCTAAGGTCCAGCTTGGTAGAGCATGAAAGGAGTAGCGCAACCCTCGAGGCGGAAGCCAGGAAAGCTATAGAGCTGATAAAGCAGGTCAAGCCGGAGGAAATCCTGAAGGAAGTTAAGAGGCAGGAAGCTAAAATAGAGGCGCTGAAAGCGAGGATAGAGAGCTACGAGACCCTTATCGATAGGACGATCGAAGAGATGAAGGAAATGAGGAGAACCTTCCTGAAGTTCAGGAGCTTGGAAACTCTTGCTAAGATGGAAGAGGATTTCAAGAAAGACCTGCAAAAGGCCAGGAAGGTCGAAGCTAGCATGAGAAGCTCCGCGAGCAAAGTCGAGAGTATGTTCGTCGAGTTTCAAAGGAGGTACAAGAAATTTGCCGAAGCTATGCGAGCTATCGACGAGTTGAAAAAAAGGTTCATAGCTTTGCTGAAGGATTTTGACAAGCTCAGGGTAGAGTTCGTTGGACTTGCTAAGAAAGAGGAGTTAGAAGCTATGGAGAAAGAGCTGGAATTGGGATTGAAGGATGCTAGAGCTCTTGCGGAGAGGCTAAAGGAGGAGGAGAAGAAGCTCAGAGAAATAATCCTCTCCAGCGAGGAAATGGCTAAGGTTAGCGGTAGGGTAGACGAGCTTATCGAGGAAAGGAAGGTTATTGCAAGTAAGCTTGAAGTACTGGATGAGTTGACCGATTCTTTCAGCAGGTTAGAGAATGCAGTCGAAAAGCTAGAGAGCAGGGTTGTGCTGCTCGAGCAGCTGAAAGATAAGTTCACGAGTAAAGGTGAGGTATCTCGCTTAAAGGCGAGCATCGATAAAAAACTCTTAGAATTTGAGAAAAGGGCTTCTCGCTTCGAGAAGAGATTAAAAGAGTGGGAAAAGAGGATGAGCAAGCTCGTGAAGGAAAGTAGGTCGATGGTCGGCGTGGCGAGTAAGCTGAAACGTTTGGAAACTTCCCTTAAAAAACTCGAAAGAAGGCAAAAATCCTTGGTGGAGCTAATCGAGGCTGCGATATGAAAGTTAAATTTGAAAGGAAAAAATTAATTGGTAAGGGTTGAAGAACGTGCTCGGTAGGAAAGAAGAGTTTGAAGAGAAAGTGGAAAAGCTGAAGAAAAAGTTAGAAGAAAGGGCGGAAATATCCAAAAGATTATCGGAACTGGAGAAAAAGGTGAGAGAGCTCGAAGGAAAAGCGGGAAAGGTTGAGACGGAAAGACTGCTGAGCAAGGTAAGCGAAGTCGAAAACGAGCTTAAGAAGCTCGAGGAAAGGTTCGAGGAAGAAATAGGGAAGCTTAACGATGCTCTAGCTTCCATGAAAGCAAACTTCAAGGAGGAAGT
>CAYUFF010000041.1:0-6491 GCA_964444075.1 uncultured archaeon | reverse complement strand
TCCTATAAGTTTGTGTGTAAGTAAAGAAACCACCGAAGAAAAGCACCCCCACGAGACCGACGACGACCAAAACTACCAAGACCAAAGCTACGTTCTTCCTGGCGAAGGACGTAAAGTCCCTCACAAGCTTACAGAACTGAACTTTTCCCATAGAATATTTTTGGCCGAGGTTTAAATAAAGTTATGCTCGGTTCAAGTAAGGGGAGAGAAACCCTTCTACTGATTATCCTCGGTATCTTCGTCGCGTGTATATTAGCGATGCACCTCCTCACCCCGCGGCTCGAACTCATAGAAAAGGAAAGAGCATGCATAGAATCGGGAGGGAGAGTTGCATACACGCTTTGTCATTGCCCAGGGGTCGAAGATTTTCCGAATACGTGCTTGGAAGGTTTTTGTTCGTGCGAACCCTCCGGAGAAGCTCGCAAAATAATGGTTTGTGAGTGCGGGGAGGAAATGTGCTTCGACGGAGAGAAGTGCGTAGAGAGGAAGATACCTTCACCCTCTCGCGAAACTACTAACGAAAGCTTGGAAAGAATTTTGAAGGGTTTGGTCAAAGAAAAACTTCCCACCGTCGAACTCGTTGATAGGGAGCAGAGTTACTACCTAGGCTGTAAGGTAAAGATCTTTGCCACTTACGTTTATCCTCACACTATCGCAGGACCAGCCGTCGAGACCATGTACTTCGGAATCTTAGAATGCTCTCCAAGCGTGGAAGCGCTTACTCTCGAAGAGTTTGCCGAGAGGCTGGAAGCGGCCAAAAAAGAAAAGTACCCATACATTCAGAGCGAAATCGTCAGGAAAGGTTTTGAGAAAGTTATCCACGAGCACTATTTCGTAACCCTTAGAGAAGATTCTCGGGTGAAGCAGGTGTACTACGAGGGATATGTGTTCAGGCTGAAGGGTAAGTACGTAATCTGCGGTTATCGTGACGAGGGTACCGTCGAAAAAATAGGCCTCGAGAAGTTTTTGGAGGTAGTCGGTTGCCTTCTTGAGAACGGTTAGTAAAGTTTTAAGATGGGGCCGCCGAGATTTGAACTCGGGTTACAGGCATTCCGTCTCTCCCCGACCCCAAGCCTGCGTCCTAGACCTGGCTAGACGACGGCCCCGCATGCAAAAAAATTGGTCTAAGGGTTTTTATTTTTCTGGAGCCTTGGTTAACAACCCCAACCGAAAGATTTATAAACCTTTAATTTTAACCACTTATAAGTGATAATATGACACGACTACAGGAGAAGGTGAGGGGAATAGGGAACTACCTGCAGAGGAGCTACTACCTGAATTTTTCCAACGTGGAGGTTGACGGATGGCAGACGAACGACTGTATCCTTTTTCCATCCTCACCGCCCTAGACAGCGGAAGGCAACTCACTATCGGAAGCTACGGATTGGGTAAGACGACCCTTTTGCAGGCCGTGCTTTCTACCATCTATTCTTTGCCAGTAGAACTTTACCGAGCAGCTCAGCTGCGGGGTCACCCAGAGCAAACCGACGAAAAAATGATAGGTAGGCCGGATTTGAGCGCACTCAACCAGGGGAAGGAAAGGGTAATTTGGAGTCTCTTTTCCCTCGTGCCTGGGAAGATCGTCGACGAAATAAATAGGTTGCCCGAGGGAAAGCAGAACGAACTTCTGGATGCTGTAGATACGGGTACCTTCCAGTATCTCAACGAAGTCCTCTTCCAGCCAGACCAGCCTTTCTTCGCCACGATGAACTACCCGGACGCGGGAAACACGGAACTGATACCTCCGATGAGAGACAGGTTCGACGTGTGCGTGGAAATGACCCCATCGCCGTTTTCTTCTACCATAGTCACTAAGAAGAATGAAGAGGAGAAAAAGAGATTGAGCGACGTGGAGAGTTACAAAAAAAGCCGTGAAAACTTTACTGGAAGATTTACCTTACAAAGAAAAGATGAAGATGCTCGATGAAGTTTAGGAGAGAGTTTCACGAAAAAAGACCGGAGATAACTCTATCCCCAGAAGAGCTCGAGCTGGCGAGAGAAGAGATTTCGCAGGTTGGTCTTTCTCACGAAGCGGAAACATTTTTGACGTACCTCTCACTGAGCAGGTACGACCCTTATACTGGAGTAAAGCGGCCGAACGAACCAAGAGGAGAGGGTGAGACCCACTACAGGGCATACTTTAGCGGAAAGGTTAGGAACACCCCGAGCGAAAGGTTCTTCATCTCCCTAGCGAAGTACGCTAGGGGGTTGGCTTGGCTGATGGGAAAGGAGGAAGTCGGCGTTGGAGAAATTCTGTTCGTAGCACCCTACGCTTTAGCTCACAGACTTGAGTTCGAAGATTGGTACTTACAGCAAAACCTCGACGATAGGAACATGATCGACCAACCAGACAAATCTTTCCTCCCCCTCTACGCCGCGAGAATGCTCCTGAAGGAAACTTACGACACCTACAGGAGGAATGAGGATACTTTTTTAAGACTCCTAGACCTCGTCAGAAAAGGTCGTATCGAGGAGGTAAAGGAAATGTTCGGAGGAGAGGATGATCCAACCATCAGGTATCTGGTCGATAACTTGGAGGTGAGGTCTGTATGAGGAACGAAGACCTGTTCAGGAGGTACTTCCCGCCCGTGGACCAAGGAAAGTTAAGGTTAGTGGAAGCTCTCGAGGAAAGAAGGGCTCAAGGAACAGAGTTAGTAAGGTACGGAGACACCTTCCTCTACGCAGACGAATACAGAGCATTGCAAAAGATCCTGTCGCGCATCAACAAATCGCCCGAGGACCTCTACGAGGAAGGGAGGATAAAGGTTGAGAATGGAAGGGTGAGAGAACTGAACTTGAGATGTCGTTCACTCAAAGAACTCAACCCGTGTGTAGGCGTCTTAAAGAACCTTAAGAAGCTTTACCTTCACTATGACAAACTCACCTCCATCCCAAAAACCATAGGCAACCTACGAAACCTCAGAGAGTTTGCCCTCTCCTATAACGACCTAACTTCCCTCCCACCAACCATAGGTAACTTAACGAACCTCCTGTATCTAGACGTGAGCGGAAACGACCTCCCTCGGTCCCTCATAGAGGACCTGAGGAAAAAACTTCCCAATACTCGATAGTATGGCGATAAGCACGGGGAGGGTCTTGGAAGGAAATAAAATTCCACCGAAGCAAGCTTCCGGTACCAAATTTCTATGTGTGCTGCGTTTAACTCGAGAAGAGAAAAGCTTAAATTTTTGAAGGAGGAAAGTTGATTGGTATGAAGGAAAAACCCAAGAGATGCAAAAAAGAAATCTACACGTCCTTCTGGAAGCTGCCGAGGAGAAAGTGGAAGGTCGGCGAGGTCGTCGTGGTAGAAGACGGTAAAATAATTACTTCTCTCATCGGAGGGATATTTTTCGGGGACGCAAGACCCTGCGAAAAGGAGTGGAAGGAAGCCATCCTAGACTTCGTGTTTTATGACCCAAGAAAGTTCAGGGACAAGGAGGAATGGAGGAAGGAGCTCAAAAAGCTAAGAAAAGAGGTTGAAGTGAAGTTCGTCGACGAAAAAAAGCTGGAGGAGATAAAGAGCAAGTGTTTCTACCCGGACGAAGGAACGGAAGAAAGCGAAGAAGAGCTACCGCCGGTGGACGAAGAAACCTTGAACTACATCGGGTAATTCTTCTCAAGCATGAAATTTAAAAGGTTCGTTCGAAAAAACTCATGACTTGAGAAGATTACTCAAAGAACTTTCTGAAATTTTCAAGAGGGATGAAATAGCCAACTTTATAGCCACGCATGGAAGGACTTGAAACTCTTACAACTCTCTTACATAGCTGGCAGATACTTTACGGAAAGGTTCGAGAAGGAGGATGTTGAAAGAGCTTAGAAATTTACAGAAAGCTGAAGTCGATACTATGGGAGTGATGGAAGTTTACCTTAGGAGAAAAAGTTATTTCGAAAACTACGAGGAATTCGCGAAGAAGGTAAAGGAGCTTGCGAAAAAATTTTTCGGACAAAACTTTTCGAGGGTAATCGTTTTCGGAAGCGTGGTTAAGGGAGAATTTTCCGTCGGTCTTAGCGATATCGACATCGCTATCTTGACTAAAAAACATTCCTACTAAGGAAAGGGTAGAATTCATGTTGCGTGTCGACGAGGTTTTCGAAGACAATCCTTTCCAGCTGCACATCGTTTCCGAGGAAGAATGGAAAAAACGCTACGAGAAGTTCGTCGAGAAGGATTTCCTGGAGGTATGATGCTACCCCTTAACTACACCCAGCGGGACGAGCCTCGCGACCCTCTTGCTAATCCCTGCGACTTCCGTAACTCTTGCAACCTCGTCGATCTGCTTGTAAACTTCTGGAGCTTCCTCCGCCATCACGCTCCAGCTCGCTGCTTTACTCAGGATTCCCTTCCTCTCCAGCTTGCTTGCCACTTCCTTTCCTCTGAACCTTTTTAGCGCGGCGTGCCTCGATAACACTCTTCCAGCTCCGTGGGCAGTGGAGTAGAAAGTGTCTTTGGAAGTTTCGACGCCAACAAGCACGTAGCTAGCGGTTCCCATGCTACCCGGAATCAGCACAGGTTGCCCAACCTCGCGATAATCCTTCGGTATGTCTTTGCTGCCAGGAGGAAAAGCACGAGTAGCACCCTTCCTGTGCACGTAAACCTTCTTTCTCTCTCCGTCTATCTCATGCTCCTCTATCTTTCCTATGTTGTGGGCGACGTCGTAAACCACCTCCAGTCCAAGCTCTTCCTCGCTTCGCTTGAACACGGAAAGAAAGCTTTCTCTAGTCCAATGGGTTATCATCTGCCTGTTGCACCACGCGTAATTGGCGGCGCAGCACATCGCTTGAAAATAATCCTCGCATTCCTTCGTTCCGGCGGGAGCAAAGACGAGTTCTCTGTCAGGAAGCTTCCTGACGATATCCCTGAAGGCCGATTCCAGGATTCTTAGATAATCGGTACAAACCTGATGACCAAACCCCCTGCTACCGGTATGCACCATGACGCAAACCTGACCGACTTTCTCTATTCCAAAAACTTTCGCGACCTCGGGAAGGTAGATTTTATCCACCACTTGTACCTCCAAGAAATGGTTCCCGGCCCCCAAGCTTCCTAGTTGTGGAGCGCCCCTCTTGAGAGCTTTATCGCTAATCTTATCTGCATTAGCATATTCTAGACAACCGTTTTCTTCCGTGTGTTCCAAATCTCTTTCGGTCCCGTACCCATGCTCTACAGCCCACCTAGCACCGGCTTCCAACACCTCGTTCTTTATCTGCGAAGGAGAAAGCTTTACCCTACCTCCCCTTCCGACTCCGCTCGGAACGTTCTTAAATAGGACTTCCAGCAGTTGTTTTAGCTTCGGCCTAACTTCTTCTACGCTAAGGTTCGTTCGGATAAGCCTTACACCACAGTTGATATCGAAGCCTATTCCACCTGGAGAAAGTCCTCCCTCCTCGTAATCCAACGCCGCTACCCCGCCTATTGGAAATCCGTAGCCATAATGCATGTCGGGAAGTGCCACCGAATACTTTTGGACTCCGGGTAACGTGGCAACGTTCGCCGCTTGCTCGACTGCACCTTCCTCGACCTGCTGAAGCAAGAGTTTCGAAAGGTAAAGTCTTGCTGGAACTCTCATCCCTGGTTTCGTACCCTTAGGCAATTCCCAAGTACATGGGCCTATCTCTTTCAGCTTGTTTTTCAAACTCACACAACCACCCCATGGTACAATAGGGTTAAGAATTATTTGCTTCAAGATAAACTTAAAACCTTCGAAAGAAATTATTCTTATGAGACCTCTTCTCGCAAACCTGGGCTTTATCCTGCAGTTCGCGGGTGTAGCGTTGCTCCTTCCGATCTTCTTTGCTGTCTACTACTCAGAGCTTCAAGCCCTGGTATCCTTGGCTCTTACCTCGCTCATCTTCTTGGTCAGCGGTTTCTTGCTCAACGTGTTGGCCGAGAAGAAAGAGCTCGACTTTAAGTCTTCCTGCTCGTTGCTCGTGGCGACTTTTTTCCTCCTACCGCTCGTCGGAAGCCTCCCGTACCTTTATCTCAAGGTTTTTCCGGACGATAACGCTTTTCGCTCTTTTACCAACGCTTACTTCGAAGCTGCCTCCGGCTTCACGACGACTGGGCTAACTTTAATAGAGGATGTAGATACCTTACCGAAATCGATCTTGGTCTACAGGGCTACCACTCAGTTCATAGGAGGCATTGGCCTTGTCTTCATCTTACTCGCGTTCCTCTATCCGAGCGAAAAACTCTCTGAGCTAGCGATAGCGTTGGGGATAGGAAAAATCTCGCCAGCTATAAAAAGGTTCTTGGTTTCGGTCTTCATCATCTACTCCACCTACGCGCTCATACTCTTCTTCCTCCTCTATGCCTTCGGATTGAGAGACGTTGCTAAAGCCGTTTCCGCTTCGTTCAGCACCGTATCGACGGGAGGTTTCTCTGCGACAGGCGACCTAGAACTCCTAGGTAACGTTGCGTTAGCACTTCTTGCAATCTTTATGATATTGGGAGCGCTCAGCTTCACATTCCACGTAAACCTCTTCACGCT
>CAYUFF010000040.1:0-7543 GCA_964444075.1 uncultured archaeon | reverse complement strand
CGGTTAGACATCTTACTTTGTATTCTGTTCTCCGCTGTATAAAAGCTTTCGCCCGCATCCTTTCCATACCCCTTTAAGTTAGTTTCGGTCATCTAAAAACTAATTAGTATGGAGAAGAGGCCCCTAGTCGTCGGCGTGGTGGGAAGCCATTGTACCGGTAAGACATCCCTCCTCTCCCTACTGAAGGAAACACTCGAAAAGAAGGGGATAAGGGTCGCCGTTCTCGAGGAAGTCGTGAGGAGGGTGGAGAGGGGTAAGCTCGGGACCCTCGAAGGCCAAAAGCGTATATTCTCCGAGTTGAAAAGGGAGTTGGAAAGGCTCACCAAGAAGCCCGGTGAGCACGAAGTCATCATAACAGACAGGAGCTTTTTGGACGTTGTGGTTTACACCCTTTACTACGCGTCGACGCGTGGGTGGAGCGAAAACGAGTGTAAAAATTCGTTGGAGTTGATAAGAAAGTGTATGGAAGAACAAGCAAAGTTCTACGACTTGTTGGTCTACGCGGACAACGTCGGGAGGCTGCCGATAGTCGACGATGGCTTCAGGCTTACCGACGAACACAGCAGGTTGGCCGTCGATACCATATTCAAATCCTTGCTTAACCTCATGGGGGAGAGGAAAGTCGTCTGGTGGGAATTGGGTAAGGAGGAAGAGGTCGGGAGAAAAATCCTAGAGGCGGTGGGAAGCGGTGAGTAGGAAGATTCTGTCCCGAAACACTTGGGAAGTTGTGTGGGAAATGAAGGAGGTCGTGAAGCATTACTCGTTGCTGAAGAAAGCCCAACTCGGAATAAAGCCGTACGTTAACCCACTAGGGTACCGTTGGATGAGTAGGGAGAAACATTGCGAAGATTCCTTCTTACTCTTCTACCGGCTCCTTAGGATGTTGGGCGAGGATAGCAACCTTCTAACGTATCATTCGGAAAACGAACCGAAGCTGCTTAGAACTTACGGGTTAGCCCTCTACTCGCACGACATAGGGCATCCTCCGTTTTCCCACGATGGAGAAGCCGTGCTGAACGAAGTCTTCGGAGATTTTTCCCACGAGGAGTTCGGGCTAGAAACGTTAAGGGACGAAGAAAGTAGAGCTGGTAAGCTTTTGTTAGACCTCGGGAGGAAAGGTCTCGTAGACCTCGAGCTGTTTTTCTACGTCCTCGAAAACCAAAAGAAAAACGCGTTAGGAAAGCCTCCCTCCGGGTTGGAAAAGGTCGCATACCTCTGTGCCGATTCGTTCTACGCGCAAAGGCAACTCGGGTTCGAAATTCTCAACGAGTGGCGAGACGGAAAGCACAGCTCGTCGAAAGCCCTCGGGATAAATGGGTGGATGGAAGAACTTTCGGCGAAAGTCGAGGAGGGCGGGAGTAACGACGTATGGCTCGCGAGAAAAATAGGCGAGAAAGCCGCCGCGGCCGTTAGAAAAACTTGCGCGGAAGTCTTGAAGGAGAACGCTGCGAAGTACCTTGACATGAAGAGTTGGGAATGGAAGCTCGCGGGAGTAAGGGGGGAAGGACGTTTGCTGAAGATCTACGAGTGTATGTACTCGCTGGTCTACAAGCCACCCTGGTACAGGGAGTTGCGCGAGGAGTTCGTGGAGAGGGTGAGCGACGCCTTGGGGAGGGTTGTGGAGGAAGGGAAGTTGAGCGTGGACGACGTACACAGGATGGGCGACGAGGAGTTCGTCCGCAAAGTTTGCGGGAGGGAAGTAGGGGATTTTTTCGTCGGCTTGGTTAAGGAACGCGGGATTGCGCTCGCGAAAAACCTTTAAAAACTTTGGGCTTCAAACTTTCAGACGATGAAAGCTCTGAAGAAGCTCAGGGAATGCACTAGGAGATTGTATGGTATTTTCGAAGGAAAATACGAGGACGTCGGCGGTGGTGAGTTCTTAAAGTTCCTCGGAGGGTATTCGAGCTACACCTTTGCCGTTGGGTTGCTGGGAGGCAGTATCTTAGCTTATCTCTCGCTCGAAAAAGGTTACACATTTCCTCTCCTGAAAGACCTCGCGTACACGATGTTGGAGCAAGCGAAGCTGTACGCGCACGACTTGCGCGGGAGCGACATTAACGTCGTCGCCGGCGTTTGTGCCGCTAGCTTGCGAATGGGTCTGACAAGCTTGCTGGGAAGCCTGACGGCTCGGCTCGGCGACAGAGTCGGTAAAAAATTTAAGAAGTTGCAGAACGCCGTAGCCAGCGGGACGGCGACGACTACTCTGTCGCGATGTTTGTTCCCGCAGTTCTGCGAGGCGAGTTACAAGCTTCTTGGCTATGCCGAACCGGGGTTAATTGCTTCTATGTTGCTGGAAGCTTCGGGGCAATCGCTTTCTCGCCCATCCTACGTTCTCAAGCTCGCCATGGCTGGGAGACGCTACGGAGAAAAATCCGGGTTGAAATCCCTAGCGATAGGAAGGAAGTACTCGCAACTCTTTGCCGGTATCGGTTGGGTTCTAGGGCCGTTTCTCTACCTCCTTTGCGGTAACCTCGCGTTTCCCTTGGCCGGAGGGATAGGCTTAACCGGGTCCGTAGTTGTCTCGAGGGTAAAGGATTTTGGAAGGGGAGCGAAAGTAAAGAATGATGCGCGATAGCGCGGAGAAAAAAGTGGTCTTCGCTTTCGACGTCGACGGCACGCTAGAGGTGGGAGAACCGCAAGGGCCTGTGAGGTTGGAATTGCTCGCTAGGATAAAGCGGGATTGCAAGGAGAGTTACGTAGGGACCGTAGGGAACTTGGAGAAGGGTAGGGAAGCTATGAAGCTTTGCAAAAGTCTCTACAACTTTCGGCTCGACTTCGTGCTACCGGGACATCCTTTTAAGCCACTCTGGTTAAAATGGCTGAAGCTTTTGTACAAGCCGACGAAAGCGTTCTACGTTGGAGACGAGGAGAGGGACGAGCGAGCAGCTAAGAAAGCGGGCTACACATACTTATCGCCCGCGGATTTCCTCGAAAACGCCGAAAGGTTAATTTTATTTGAAGTCTAACACAAAAATTTTTACGATGATAGAAAAAGGCGTGAAGTGGGTCGTGAAAAAAGGTAACGTTTACTATCCTTCTGCGGAGATGAAGAAGGTTGCTTGGGTGAAGGACGAGAAAATCTACAGACAGGCTCAAAGAAATCCTGTAAAGTTTTGGGCAAAGCTTGCGAGAGAAGGCATTACTTGGTTCAAGCCTTGGAAGAAAGATTTCGTCTGGAAGCCTCCTTATTTTAAGTGGTTCGTGGGAGGAAAGCTCAACGCTTCCTACAACTGCTTAGATAGGCACGTCGAAACCTGGAGGAGGAACAAGGCGGCGATAATATGGGAACCTGATAGACCAGAGGAAGGATGTAGGATTTTAACTTACTACGACCTTTACCGAGAGGTGAACAAGCTGGCTAATGCTCTAAAGGAGTTGGGCGTGAAGAAGGGTGATAGGGTATCGATATACCTACCGCTAATTCCCGAGGTCCAAATCGCTATGTTAGCGTGCGCAAGAATAGGGGCGATTCATTCGGTAGTCTTCTCGGCTTTTAGCCCTCAAGCTCTTAAGACGAGGATACTCGATGCGGAAGCAAAGATTCTGATTACTGCCGATGGTTATTATCGGAGGGGTAAGTTGATAGAGCTGAAGAAGCAGGCGGATGAAGCCGTGGAAGGAACTAGCGTAGAAAAGGTCATCGTAGTGAAGAGGGCTGGAAACGAAATTCCCTGGAAAGAAGGTCGCGACTTGTGGTGGCATATCATTACGAAGGATGCGGAAGCTTACTGCAAGCCGGAAGTGATGGACAGCGAAGACCCTTTGTTCATCTTGCATACGTCTGGTACCACGGGAAAACCGAAAGGTATATTACACACCACCGGCGGATACTTGGTACAAGCCTACTGGACGGCAAGGTGGGATTTTGACTTACACGATGAAGACGTTTTCTGGTGTACTAGCGACATAGGCTGGATTACTGGACATACTTACGCTTGCTACGGTCCATTGCTCAACGGCGCTACCATGCTCATCCACGAGGGAACTCCAGATTATCCACAGCCAGACAGGTGGTGGAAGATAATAGAAAAGCACGGAGTAACGATTTTCTACACGGCACCGACTGCTATCAGGATGCTCATGAGGTGCGGAGACGAGTGGGTCAAAAAACACGATTTGAGCAGCCTGAGAATCCTCGGAACCGTAGGAGAACCAATCGACAAGGATTCTTGGATGTGGTACTTCAAAGTCGTGGGAGGAGGGAGATGTCCTATCATCGATACTTGGTGGCAAACGGAAACCGGAGGCACGCTGATAAACGCCTTACCGGGAGTAGGGCCTTTCGTACCGAGCGTCGCGGGAAGAGGATTTCCCGGAGTCAAAGCTTCTATCTTAGACGAGAACGGTAAAGAAGTAAAACCAGGGCAAACAGGTTCGCTTGTAATTCTTCCTCCGTTCGCTCCCGGGATGTTGCGAGGATTGTGGAGGGACCCTGAGAGATACCTAAAAACTTATTGGAGCAAGTTCGGAAAGGAAATCTACTATACCAGCGACGGAGCTTACATGGACAAGAAAGGGATGGTGAGGATTACCGGAAGGGAGGATGACGTCCTGAAGGTCGCTGGTCACAGGTTGTCGAACGCCGAGATCGAGGATGCTATAGACATGCACAGGCTCGTGGTCGAATCGGCTGTTATAGGAAAGCCCGACCCTATCAAAGGAGAGGTCCCGCTAGCTTTGGTTGTGTTGAAGCCAGGAGCGAAGCTAACCGATGAAATTAAGCGAGAGATAATCGAACTGGTGAGGAAGAGGATAAGCCCCATAGCCAAGCCTGCCGAAATCATTCAGGTCGATGACTTGCCGAAGACGAGGAGCGGTAAGATAATGAGAAGAATTCTAAGGAGGTTGTTGAGGAAAGAGGAGCTTGGAGATTTGTCGACGCTTGCTAATCCAGAGTGTGTGGAGAAGTTGAGAAAGATTCTTGAAAGGGTATAAACACTTTGAAGACACACTGGTGTGACAAAACAATTACTCTCTTTATTCTCCTCATTTCCTTGTATGAGGGCGCACAGGAGAATTAAAAACTACGAAATTTTTTGGTATCTAACTTAATATCTGGATTTGCTGGAGGTTTATTAGGACTTTTCTATATCGTGTTTATAGAACGTTTTGTGGGAATCGAGAATTTTGGGCTGGCTATAGGTATCATGATGATTTTTTACGCAATCGCCAGCTATTATTGTAGAAAGTATTCAGATAGGCTGGGAAGAAAATTGTTTTTTGATACTTTCTGGTTTGGCGGGAAGTGTAATAATCTTTGCCTATACCTTAATCTCTAACAGCTGTTTGATTCTCAAGTTTTCTTAACCAAAAAATCTACTTCGTAACCTTCTGGAGTTTTGAGGTAGTAGAGTTCAATTTCATTCCTGAGTTCCTTCTTCTTCACTTCTAGGAACACTACGCTGCTAAGGCAGAAGTTTCGGGGAGTAATGAATTTTTTATCTCAGACAAAATTTTTGACTGTAGTAAAAGCTGGGCGTTCGAACTATTAAAGCAACAGGATAAATTTTAATTGAGCTGAGGGCCGGTAGATCAACGGTAGATCGCCGCCATGGCAAGGCGGAGGCTCCGGGTTCGAATCCCGGCCGGTCCAAGGAGAGCTTGGGTGAAGGGCATGAATGATGTCGCGAGAAGGAACTTGGCGGAGATAGTTACCGAGGAAGAGTTCGAGGGATTGCTTGAAAGGGGTAGCTTCAACTTCTACTGGGGAATAGCCCCTACGGGCCCTGTTCACATAGGTTATCTAGTGCCTTTTATGAAGCTCATGGACTTGATAGAGTGCGGCGGCAAGGCTACTGTGTTAATCGCTGATTACCACGCGTACCTTGACGATAGGAAAACGCCTTGGGAAGAGATGGAAGTAAGGTCTGAGTATGTGGAGGTTTGTCTGAGGAAAATTTTGAAGGAGGAATACCGAGAAAAGGTTAAGTTCGTCAGGGGAAGCGGGTTCCAGACCTCAGAGGATTACGTGAGGGACACGCTCAAGCTGAGCGGAATGGTAAGCGTTAAAAGGGCCATGAGGGCTGCCAGCGAGGTCGTGAGGTTCGGAGAGTCTCCGAAGGTTTCTGGATTAATCTATCCAATCATGCAGAACGTCGACGTTAAGTACTTGGAAGCTGACGTCGCGCTGGGAGGGATCGACCAGAGGCACATCTACATGCTGGGTAGGGAGATCTTGGAGGAAGTGGGGTGGAAGAGGCCAGTGTGCCTGTTTACACCGTTGATAACTTCTTTAAGGGGTCCCGAGGAAAAGATGAGCGCGAGCAAGCCGGAGACTTGCGTGATAGTCCACGAGAGCGAGGAAAGCATAAGGAAGAAAATCCTGAAGGCTTGGTGTCCGGCAAGAGAGTCTAGGGAAAACCCCGTCCTCGAGATAGCCAAGTATTTTATTTTCCCTTACTTCGGTAAGGTTGAGGTTGAAGGTAAGGTTTACGAGTCTTACGGGGAACTCGAGAAGGCTTTCGTGGAAGGAATGCATCCTTTGGAGCTCAAGAACGCGGTCGCAAACTACCTCATAAAGTTCACCGAACCTGTTAGGAAATACTTTGAGGTGAACGAAAGCTTTCTCGAAGATGTCAGGAAGAGCATGGAAAAATCTGAGTATTTCTTCTGATGACGATGACGCAGGAGGGTAGTTCGGAAGAATTGAAGGTGTTGGACTCCCTTCAGCCCTTCACGCACCTACACTTCGTCCAGCAGTCGCCAGCGCACTTAGGACAGTTCGATGGGCCAAGAATGCAACCTCCCTTGATGCTCGCAACCCATCCGCACCCCTTACCACACTCCCTTACTATATGCTCATAGTAACAAGCCCCGCCCTCTACCATGGTGCTCACAGCCTTTTCGTCTATTCCAACAGACTGACAATGCCACTCGGAAGTCGGCGGGCTTGACAAATCCTCCTTGCAGAAATACCGGAACCCGGACCCGCAACCGCTCGCGCAAGCCTTTTCGTACACGTATCCGTCGGGGCCGCAGTACTTCGCGACACCCCCGTCGCACCAAGCTTTACCTTTGTTGTCGCACGTATCCGACGTTTTGGTGTACGTCGGTATCACTTTACACAAGAAATCGCAAGAGACGCAAGTACCTACGTTCGGTAATATCCACACTTCAGATTTATCCCAAAAACCTTTATCGTCAGGACATATCAAAAACTCGTAGTTGTACACGCAACCGTAGTTATCGCAGACCGTAGCGCCGACGGCCTCCAAACAGTAAGCGTACGGTGTGGTATAAGTAAACCTACACCAAAAGGAGGAATCTATCTTTCTTAGGTGATAACCACCGCAGTAACTGCAAGACCTTCCACCCTTCCAATCCGTAGCTCCGACTGCAATCCTATAACCCTCGGGCACGATGTAGTAATCTCCACCGTACTTAGACGGGCACAAGGATCCGCTGACTACGTTGCACTCATCGAGACCAATTCCCGGCTCGAGCGTTCCTACCTGGCCTCTCCCGAAAACGACGCCCTTCCTCACGTTTTCCGGCTTGAGGTTCGAGATATCGTAATACCCAGCGTAACCTCCGAAGTCGCACC
>CAYUFF010000039.1:0-8063 GCA_964444075.1 uncultured archaeon | reverse complement strand
GTACTACTTGGGAAGCATGACCATCAAGGGAGTTTTAAGGGGCGAGGAACCGTGAAAATAAAGAAAAAAAGAAAAAAAACCCAACAAAAGCTTGTCGATTTAGTTAATCACTAAAGTTCCCAAGTCAGCTTCGACGTTGCTTATTGGGCTGTACACGAAGGATTTGCCATCTTCGCTTCCTCCCCACAGGATTCCGTAGAGTATTACTTCCTTTTCTGGTGTTTCAGAGTCGTCGACCACTCGGAACACGGGTGAACCGCTATCACCACCTCCTACTATTTGCACGTCAGCCTCTACTATGTCCTGGCACAGCCTTACCACTCTACTTCCTAGCGGCCTTACGTCGACGCAAGTCTTTGTAACAACCCCTTGAGTGGTTCCAGTCGTCCTCCCGACTTTTGTGAGGATTATGCCCTCCTCCGCATTACCCTCGTGCTTTCCTACGATTTTGTAGCTGCCGACGATGTCTAAGGAACCGTCGTTGACTCCAGAAGTCATAGCTATGCTTCCCAAACTCGAAGCTACCGTTTCTAGCTTCTGGGAGAATGCAGCATCGCTGTACCTACACCTGACAAAAACACCGCACCTAAAAGGTTCTGGGTCTTTCACTTCCTGACCTATCGGATTGTCTGGCAAGGGTTGGTGGTGTACAGTTCCGTCTTCTTCGAATTCCTCCGCCGTGCAGTGAGAATTGGTTACAAAACCTTCTATTCCTTCCAGCTTTGCGTTAAACCCTAGCGTGCAAAGATACGTTGTCTTTATTATCCTTCCTGTAGTGAAAGCTATCTGGATCCCTCCTTCGATCGGCCTTACCTCATCCCTTAACGTCGCCATCTCCACGATTGGTTTTGTCTTGACTATCCTGACCTTATCTAGGGGTATTCCCAGCTCGTTTAACTTTTTCTCTACAAGCTTCGTTAAGCCTTTGTCCACCACTCCGACTTCTAGGGTTCCGCCATCGGTTTCATCCAAATATACCACGCCGTTTATTTCGAAGACGTCCCTCGCCCTTTCCTTCAAGCTTTTTTGGTTAGCTAGACCGATTGAGATTATTAGAACCGTTGAAATTAGTAACGCTGCCGTTCCAATCGCAACGAAATGCTTGGGCTGCATGTAGACTTTATTAACCTTAAAGTTTTTAAAACTTACTATCTCAAGCTTAAGTCTCACCTGGGAGAAAGTATGACGTCCCTGACCGTGAAATCGAAATCGTCGATTTTTCTAGTGTTTTTGGTTTTTTCGACCACGATTTTCTTCGCGAGCAATTGTATAGCTGAAATTGGTTTCGGTAGTTTACAAAAAGACAAAGAGATAAAAGTTGGGGTCGAAGGATCTGGTAAGGCAGAAATCCTCGTGTGGAACTCTGGTAAAGAAAGCTTTACCTTGAGCTTTTTCGTAAGCCGCTTACCAGAAGGATGGAAAGTAGAGATACACCCAAACAGCTTCCTCCTTACAGGCTCCCCGGAAGGAAAGGTTGAAACCGTCGTCGTCAACGGTAAACAGTTCAAGGCAAAGGTAGTCGAAGTCAAGTTCGTTCCCCTAGCTAACGCGCAACCCGGGAAGGCGGTGATTACAGCTATAGCAAAAAGCGAGCGTGAGGGACAAATTTCCGTCTCTCAAGCCAGGGATTTCAAGTTTAGTTTGATCGTCGAAAGTAAGGAAGGCGTGGTCGATACACAAGCAGAAAAAAAGAAGATGGAAGAGAATGGAGGAGTGTACGTGAGTAATGCTACTCCACCTTTTAACGGTACGCTTCAAGAAAAAGAAGGGAAAAACGTAACGAGTAAAACCAAAAACGAGAAAAGCTCGAAAGAGATAAAAGAGGGTAGTGGCTTGACGGGGTTTGTTTCCCTCTTTCAAAAAAATCCAAACCTTTTAACGACCTCTCTCGCGGCCTTGGCTTGGTTTTTTGCCTCTCTTTACCTCTATCTCTCCAAGAAGGTTCCCAAGAGAAGGAGGGTGAGGAGAGCCAGCTTCTAACGGTTCATTTCTCTTCCTTCAGAATTCGAAGACCTTGGAGAAAAACCTAAGCAAAAACTCCCAGAGTTTTTGAAACATGCTTTTTTCGATTTTTAGCGTGAAAGTTTTTTCCGCGAAGCTACCGTCGTTCGCGATCGCTACTAAAGTTACGTTTTCCTCAGAGAATATGCTAGGCTCGTAATAAACCTTTACCTCCCTTTCTTCGCCAGTCCTAATCCTTTCTACCAGGGTTGACTCAAATATCCACCCTAAGGGGTAATCCTTGGGAATTATCACGACTCTCTCTAAGTCTCGCGTACTCTTTATCTTTACCTTTACGTAGTTCTCGTAGGTTTTCGCTTCGACGATCTCAACTCCGCCTTTTTTCACGCTGGTATTCACGACCCTCAAGGGTTTTGGAGGAAGGTCGTAAACTAGGTAGCAGTGATGAACATAGGGATGGACCGTGTAGTTTCCTTCTTCCAGGAAAGCGTAAGCGAGGAGACTCGTCGCTGCACCCGGCCATAGTTCTTTTTCTCGTGACCACCCTACGTAGACAAGCTTATCCTCAGAGTAAACTTCTACCCTCATCCTAACTTTACAACCTACAGAACCGACGTTCTCCCAGTGTAGCGTAAAGAAGACTGGGTTGTGTTGAGAAAGGTTAAAAAGGCTTACCTTTCCGTCAATCCGCGGAGAGACGTTTATGAATATTCTCACCCCACTCGCGAGGGAAACCAGAAGGGAAAACGCTAAGACGAAGAAAATTACTTTCAGATCAACCATGTCAACCACCCAAACCTAGGTTTTCTGATTAAAACTTCGATTTCACCGGTGTAATTACCTTCTTTCAGCGAAAAGGCTGTCAGCTCGACCGTTTTGTTTTCAAAAGGCCGTAAGGTAAAGCTCCTTTCCGCCTCGACTACTTCCGCTATACTTCCACGAGGGATTATGTAGACTCTCACCGAACAAGGATTGTTGTTGAACAAAAAAATTTTTTTCCTTACCTTTGTACCGGTGGCGACAATGCCAAAATCTATCTTATCAACGTCCGAAGAAATTCCAATCCTCTTTGAATTCTTGATGAACGTGACCTTCGCAGGGTAGCTTGTTATCTCTTCGGTAAATACGAGAAAATCTCTAACTACAACGCTGGGTTCATCCGAAAGCTGCTTGGGTAAAGAGCGGAAAAACAAAGCTAGGAAAACGGGGATTAGGAGAAGGAGGAAAGTTTTCGGAGGAGTCGTTACTCTTGCTTTCATGCCTCTTTTCCGTCCTCCATCAACGACTCTTTCCTTTTACCAAGGCTCGTGTAAACGTTACTAAGGTAATACAGGATGCCAGAGCCGACCCTCCTCCTCACCAACTTCCCTTCCCCCTTCAACTCGAACAAGTATTTGATAGCCGTACCCTTGCTTATATCCAACGCTCTTGTTATGTCCTTGATCGTCAGTCCCTGGGGATTTTCCGAAAGGAGTCTTTCAATCTTCTTTTTAACGTCCATACTCTTCGATAATAATTTTGTTACTGCACGCTTAAAAAGGTTATCTGTAAAGGTGAGCAATTCTAAGAAATTTTTCGGACAGCTCGTTCTCGCCCCTCATACGTTAAAAAACTTCGAGTCTTACCTACTGATAACCCTTTTTGTCTTTTTTTAACGGAGAGGAATATAAATTATCATGAGAGTTATGATGCCCGATAGCAAACATCTGTACTTACTAGGAAGCTTAACACTAACGTTACTAGTAGCGTTTGCTTTGGTACGAGGTGCTACCGACACGGTAACAGTAAATGTAAGCGTGGCCTCTCAGACTCTCATAGACGTAACCCCGAACTCAGTAAGCTGGAGCAACGTCGCTCCGGGTAGCACTGGTTCTGTCGTGCGAAACGTTAGTATAGAAAACGTTGGTTCCAACAACATTACGACGATATATGCTTACACCACCTATCCGGCCTCTAACCCATTCGGTACGGGAGCTTCCTCCAACTACGATGCAGGAAACTTCCTGCTAATCCAAAATAATGCAACGGAGTCTGGGTTCTTCTTTGCGAACAGAGTAGAATATAACGACACGAACACTTGGAACTTGAGGTACCTTAAGCTGCCTTCTGGTGCAGATGCTGTAGGGAGGTTCAGGATAGGACACAACGAATACTTCTGGGCTCTTGTCGGTTCTGGTGACTCTCTACAGGAGCTTTGTTCAAACGGAACTATCTACATAGGTACGGAACCTCACAACTATACTAATTTGGGGGACATAGACCTAACGGACAATTCGATTACATGGACACATAGTGTTGACCCCGCTACTACGGATGGTGTGCTCATAGATAACACTCTCACTACACCAGCGGAACTAGCAGATTATGCGATTTACATTGATGACGGCTGTGAGTTTGTAGCACTCTTCAAATGGGCGAACCCAAGCGGTAACCCATGGAACGCTGACGATAAATCCAACACAGACCAACAACCACTCTTCCTCAATACAGCAGACCCTCTTGCACCCGGAGAAACCCTTCCGATAGACTTGGTAGTAAAAGTGCCGTACGGGGTAGCTGCAGGAAGCGTTACCTCAGGGACGCTAACGATTCTAGCGGAGTAAGCAACGCTTCACGCTCGCAAAATTTTGTTTTTTTGCGAACTTTTCTAATTTTTAAGTAAAAATTTAGTTATGAGAGAAAGGGTAACTTCCTGTAAAGCGTTTATCATCTTCATGCTCGTCTACCTCCTTTCTTTCATTCTTTTCTCCGCGAAGGTGAAAGCTTTGGCGATAGGCATAGCACCGTCGCTAACCTCCATAGAGGCAGAACGCGGCGAGGACTATATGCTGGAAATAATCATAGACGTAAGGGATAGCGGTACAAAAGTTCCCATCGAGTTGAGGTGTAGCGAAGTCGACCTTACTCTAAGGAGGGAAAGTGCGTGGAAGTACAACCTTTCGGAGACTTCGGAAGAAGACACGTGCCCTTGGCTATCTTTCTTAGAGAGAAAAGTCGTGGTCGAGGATACGGGCGGGTTCGTGTGGAAAGGAGGAAAAAAGATACCAGCCGATAAGGTCGTGTTCGCGGTCGTTAAAATACCACCAAACGCAGAACCGGGTTATCACTTGGGTCACATATACCTAGTACCCCAGATAAGCACTCAAGGCATGGGAGTTGGCGTAGGACTCATAACTACGGCAGCTTCGACCTACGTGATCAAAGTTCCAGGGAAAGCGGTAAGGTCGGTGAAGGTGATGGGTGTGGTTGCCTACAGAGAATCTGTCGATAAAGCCAGGATAGACGTTCTCGTAAAGAACACCGGAACTGTAACGCTGAAAGTTTACCTAGATTCTCTAGAAGTCTTGAAGAACAACACGCTACTCGCGAAGCTGAAGGGAGGGAGTTTAAAAATAAAGCCTGGTGAAACCGTTCCGCTCTCTGCGTTCTGGGTGGGAAAGATCGAAGAAGGTGATTATGAGGTAAAAGCGAAGGTTTCTTGGCTTAGCGGAGATGAGAGCTTCGAAGGAAAAGTCAGGATTACTCCACCACCGCCAAAGATACCGACGCCAATGGTAGTAAAACCTGCTAAGCTCCCCCCTTTCCTCCTCGCTTTAATTCCTTCGATAATCTTAGTCATCATTTTCTTCGTCGCTAGGAAGAGAAGGAGAGAGCTTACCAGAAGCTTCAGAAGGATGGGCTATAAAGTTTCGTTTTAAGTTTCTTCAGTAAACTCGCTCTTTCCAGTACGAAACTACCTTCGAACTCTTTTTCAATCTCTCTTCAACCAATTCGAGCTCGTCCCTGATCTTAATCCTTTCTGTGTTCAACTCAGAGAATCTGGCCGCAAGTCTTGCTAACTCTTCTTTCAACCTGAACTGTTCCTCTTCCAGCCTTTTTAGCTCGTTCGTCACTTCTTCTAATCTTTTCTTCAGAAAATCCCTCCTTTCTCTCAACTCTTTTATTCGCTCCTTTATCTCTTGAATAAACCTTTCAAGCTCCACGTACCCTTCTCCCATTCATTCACCCACCAGCATTTTTCTCGCAACCATCTTAATAGCTCTTTCAAGTACTTCCTTATCAACTAATCCTGCTCGGAAAGCGTCCCAAACGTCCAGAAGAATTTTCCTATCTTCTTCCTTCATCCAATCTAGCCTACCTTCGAGCAAACTTTTCCTTATCTTCTTTGTCAAGAGGTTTATCCAAGCTTCGTTATCGATGTTCTTCAGCTCATCTTCGAGTTCGGCAACCCTTTCTTCAAACTCTCTCAAGTACTTCTTGACCACACTCGAAATCCTTTCTCTTTTCATAGCCGATTAGAATTTCTCTCGGAAAGGTTAAATTTTTAACTTCCTCTTGATGAGTTCAAACCTCTTTTCGTACTCGCCCACGAGTTCTGATAACTGTTTCATCAAAAGGTCTCTAGACTTTTTAACTTCCTCAACAGTTTTATCCAATCTTTCTTCTAATTTTTTCATACGAGCTTTTAACTTTGAAACGTCCTTTTCTATTTCACCCCCACTTTTCTCTTGAGAGGAAATCCTCGGCATCATTTCTTCGGTAACTTTGACCACCGCCTTTATTTCTTTCCTCAGAAGGTTGAACCTCTTTTCGTACTCAGCGACTAACTCGTTGAGCTCATTTTTCAAACTGCTTATTAGACCCTCCACCTTTTCCTTGGTCACAGCTCTTTCTTTTTGTAATCTTTTTCCAACTTCCTCTAGCAAGAGTTTGCGCTGAGAAGAAAAGTATTCCTCAGCCTTTTGGAAAAGTTCTTTCTTCACATGAGCCTTGAACTCTTCCACGTCTTTTTTCATTTCGCTCTTTAGGTTCTCGTAAGCTGTGTTTACTCGGGCAATCTTTTCGCTGAACTCGCTGATCATCCTCTTGGAAAAATCTGAAAGCTTTCCTTCAAGGGTCTTATCTATAGTATTGTCGAGTGCTTCGATTTTTGAGTGAAGGTCAGAAAGTGCCACTTTAATTTTCTCGATTTCTTCACCAATAACTTTACTCTTTCCTTCCATTACACTTTCAACCTCTCTAACCCTTTCTACGGTACGCTGGAGCTCTGCGTTAGCCTCTTCGTACCTTTTTGACAACTCTCCCTCGATTTCTCTCAGAACGGTCGTTAGTACTTCGGCTTTCATTTTACCCAAGTTTTTTTCCAACCTTTCATCGACAATGTCGCTAACCATCCTTGTCAATTTTTCTTCAGAAAAATTTTCTCCCATTTTCCTCAATTCTTTCTCTAGGAGCGAAAGTTTAGGTAGTAAATCGTTAACGATTCTTTCGACCTTTTCTTTGTTTTCCGAAATTTCTCTCCACGCTTCCTCCCACTTGGTATTGAGAGAATCTAGCCTCGTGGACAACGAATTTAGCGAATCGCTCATCCTTCCGATCCTTTTCAAACTTTCTGTCAAACCATCTTCCAAGACTTTAACCTTTTCTTGGAGAACTTGGAGTTTTTCTGCTCTTAACGCTTTCTCCTTCAATTCTCTTACAATTTCTTTCAGCTCTACAATCTCTTTCATTCCTTCAACTCCCTCACAATTTCTCTTATACTTTCCCTTTCCCTTTCAAGTGCCTCCTTATATTTCTCTTTTTCCATCACTATAAAAGAAAATTTTTCGTAGATGAGTTTTCTGATGTTTTCCAACCTTTCCATGAGCTCTGCAAACTTAGATGTAATGGTTCTCTGAATGTCTACCATTTCTTCCTTTTCTTTCACAACCTTCTCGACGATTTTTTCCAACTTTTCGAGTCGATCGTTCATCCGAGAAACACTCTCCTCAACGCTCCTTTTAAACTTATCGTAAACCATATTCGCGTTCTCTATCTCGGTTTCCATCCTTTCCACCAGTTTCTCAAACTTTTCCGCGAGGAAACTCACACTTTTCTTCAACCTCTCGACGTTAGAATCGCTCTTTTTTACCCGAGTTTTAAAGGTCGCTAAGGCTGCGTTAACCTTTTCTAATTCTTCGGTAGCATACATCCGAATATCCTCAATCCTTTTCGATAGAGTGTCCACCCTTTTCTTAATTTCTATTACCCTTTCGACGTTTTTTTGGAGCTTGGCAACGGTTTTCTCTAGAGAAATGAATTTTTCATCGATCTTCTTAGAC
>CAYUFF010000038.1:0-8253 GCA_964444075.1 uncultured archaeon | reverse complement strand
GCGCGCAACAAGCCAAGCCCTTGACCAATATTAAGCCGCCGCAGATTCCTTTAAGGAAGTCGAAGATTACGGAGAGTGCGACCAAGACGTCTACCGAACCTAAGAGAAAAGAAAGCTTATCCCCCGTTGCCAACGACGCGACTCCCTTTATCAAAGAAAACGTCGCGACGAAGGGGAACCACCTTTCCAGCGAGAGCAGCAGGCAAATGCCTGCGAAAACGTCGTAAACGCTTAGGAGCGTTCCGACGAACCTCTTCAGCATACCAACCCTCTTAC
This sequence comes from uncultured archaeon, assembly GCA_964444075.1. GTDB lineage: Archaea > Aenigmatarchaeota > Aenigmatarchaeia > CG10238-14 > SCSR01 > CAYUFF01. The sequence goes on along the minus strand of CAYUFF010000038.1, from coordinate 7,977 downwards.
GCCTTCAACTTTGGGTAGGTATCCCTCTCCATCAGAACTCTGTCCGTCCTTACGGCAACACCTCTCTTCCTTTTGAACATTTCCTCGCTCGTCATCTTCGCTATGCCGAGAGCGATCAACTCTTCCTTCAGCGAGAAGATGGCCACGGTTTCACCCCTCACGATTCCTTCCTGGATTCTCGTAATTCCTTTAACGAACACCGGCGCGCCGTGGCAAACGCTGTTGATCGCCGCATCGCTCACGAAAACCTTCTTCACGTGAGGGATCGCATACTCGATCGGAACCAAAATCTTCCTCAGCATGCTTTCGTCGCCGTCTTCTTTCCAAAACTCGTAGGCATCCCTTATCTCCACCAAGCTGTAAGCTCTTCCTTCCTCGAAGCAGCCCGCCCTAGTCCTCCTGAGTTCCGCTAAATGAGCCCCCACTCCCAGCTCTTCCCCCAAGTCTGAAACCAGCTTCCTTACGTAAACTCCGGCTTGGCAACCAACCTTGAACAAAACGTCCTTACCCTCGGTTTCCAGGATGTCGAAAAAGTAGACTTCCCTAACCCTCGGTTTCCTTGCTACGGCAGACCTTACCGGAGGTACTTGCACTATCTTTCCCACGAACTTTTCCGCGATCGTCTTACGCAAAACATCCTCCTCGACAGGCTTGTGCAAGTGCATTATTCCCACGTACTCCTTATCGCTGGTCATCAGCACGCACATAGCTTTGGTAGCGTTAGCGAGGGCCACGGGAAGGACCCCTGTGACCTTGGGATCGAGGGTTCCCGCATGCCCAGCTTTTTTCACGTTGAAGATTTCCCTCACCCAAAGCGTTACAGTATGGGAAGTCGGTCCGGAGTGCTTGTCTACGGGAACGACCGCCGAGTTTATCAGCTCCTCCATGCTCCTTTCTTCGGGTCTCTTTCCGAACCTCTCGTCGGTCTCCTCATCTTTCCTGATGAGCCACATACTAAAAGTTTGAACGGGTAATATTTTTAACCATAGTTTCACGTTTTACATTTGGAGGTAGCAGTCTTTCATGGACAGTTTCGTCTCAATCGACAATTCTAACCTTTCGATTGTAGGAAACGATGACCAAAAACCTCTTCAGTTCCTTCTCAATTTCTCTGTAATCTGGGTAGATGGAAGAAATAACGTGCTTGAACACTACATTATGGGAGTTGATTTTGTAATGGAGCAATTCATGTGTTATCACATACCTTATCAAACGTTTCGGAAAGAAGGATAAGTAAAAACTCAGAAAAATAACCCCATTCTTCAAACACCCCAATTTGTTAGACATCCTTCTTATCTCTACTTCTGGAATGGATTCTAACCCAAATCGCCTATAAACTCTCTTAAGGTAATTTTTAGCGTACCTTTTTAGGCTAGCTTCTAGGTATTTAGCCAACCTTGATTTATGCTTAGAACTAAATGAAATAATTCTTCTTTTGTGGTTTATCGAAAAATCCCTTCCATTAACGAGCTTGTAAGTTCTCCCAAAAAACAGAAAGCTTGTTAAAAACGAATCGTCAACTTTTTCCAATTCAAGTTTTTTAAGCTTTTCTATGGCGATCTCCTTGGCTTTCTCTTCCGAAATCCTACTAGGCGTTCTTACCACTATTTCCTTGCCTTTTATCCTCACATAAGTATGTTTAACCTTTCCGCTTTCTACTTTCACATCGAACTCGAAATTTCCTATAACAATCCTTCGCATTCCCTAAACACCTGAGCGTAATATTCCTTAACTTCTCGTATAACTTCCTCAATCTCTTCATTCCTTAACTTACCTCTCAAGGCACCTTTCACGCCAAGCCTTATGCTTTTCCCTAAAATTTGGGGAAAGTCGTTCCTTTCGATGAATTTCTTTGCCTCGGCTATCTTCCCGTAAATCCTTTTGGTAAGAGTTACTCCTTCTTCTTTTCCGACCTTCATCTTGCTCGTTAAAACCCTGTAAATGAAAGCTTCGTCTTCGCCCAACCTAAACTCCTTCTTTGTTTTTTCTAGCTCTAAAATCTTTCTAACGTCTGGTAAGATTTCAGCGAGTATCTGATACGCCTTGAATTTCTTTTTATTAAGCTCTTTAACTCTTTCCAGAATAGTTGAAATTAGCGGGACGTATTCCCTTCTTTTCGCTTTTATTACAGACATGACGGTTACAGCTTTCGCTAAAGCTTTTTCGCTTTTCTTCTCTTGTAGTTCCTTGTAAAGTTCCGACAAAGCAAGATAACCTTCTTCCTCAAACTTCTCCATCATCCTTTCAAGCTCAGCTTTTTCGCTTTCTAAGAATTTTTCGATTAAAGTGTTGGCCTCTATTTCCTCCAATAACTTCCTGAATTTTATGCTGGCTATCCTCTTCAAATCTTCTATCCTTTCTTCCTTCCCTTTCACCAAGCTTAAGCTCCTGTTAATCACAAACAGGAATTTATAAATTCTCGAGAACCCGTCCATCCTTTCCTCGCTAAGCTCGGAAGCTACTGGGGAAATCAGGTAACTCTCAAATGCTTTGAAGAGCTTCTCAAATCTGCTTGCTAGATCAAAGGCGATCAGCAAGTATGTGATTTCGCTTACAAACCTCTCCAACTCTTTCCCATCCTTTCTTTCTAAAATTCTAAAAAATTCTTTTACCGAATCGTTCATGTCTTTTCCTATTCGCTCAAAAACAGACTTATCAAACTTATCGACAAGAGATTTGAGAACCTTAGAAAGCATGCTAACGTCTTTGACTATCGAAAACATCTCCTTAGTTTCGCCCCTGATTTTCTTTTCGGCGAAGTAAAGGAACAACGCTTTTTTAAGCCTGTCTATTATTCCAACGAAGTCGATGACAAGACCGGCGACCTTCCTTTTCGCGTCATATCTTCTGTTGCACCTTCCGATGGCTTGCAGCAACGTGTGCCCGCTTAGAAATCTATCGATGTATATCGTTTGCAACTTTCTCTCGTCAAACCCACTTATCAGCTTGTTTACGACGACCAAGACTTTGGGATTTTCCTTCTCCTGAAACCTTTCCTTGATAGCCTCGTTTATATCTTCGGGTGTTCTGAAGCTCTTTCTACCGTATTTTTTCACCAAGCATTCGAAGTAACTCCTTATCTCTGGGTCGTCTTCCGAGCCTTCGTGGGTTATCAACGCTTCGACTTCATCCTCCCCGAGGAACCTGGAAAGGTATTTCCTGTACCTTACTGCCGCAACCCTCGAAGCGACGACTACCAAAGCCTTAAATCCCTTGGGTTCTACTTCGTTCTTGAAATGCTCGGCTATAACCTTGGAAACTACGCTTATCCTTTTCTCGTTCTCGAAAACCAGCTTCTTCACGCTAGCGGCCATCTTTCTTATCTTGCTTTCCACGACTTCCCTTTCGATCGCATCTAGGTCTTCCTCTATTTCACCTTCCAGAATCTTTTCCATGAGCTCCTCGTAATTCTTCCTGTCCTCAACGAACCTTTCCAAGGTCAACCTTATGATATCGTAGTTGGCTTTGTAGTAAACTGGCAGGATGTACCCGTCGGCTTCCGCTTCGTCTATGAAATACACGTCGATGGGGTCCCCGAACTTTAGGAAAGTGCTCTTATCTTTGGAAAGCTTTGGCGTTCCAGTAAAGGCTACGTAGAAAGCTGATTCGAATAGGTTGACCAGGGTTTTGTTAAGCTCGCCGTAGTGGCTCCTATGGGCTTCATCAACGAAAATGAAAATGTCTCTTTTCTTCTTAAACTTCTCAAGCTTCGTATCTGGAGGTAGTTCGAGAATCTCTTTTAAATTCCATTCTTCACTTTCCCTTCTTTTCCTAAACTTTTGTATCAAAACCGTGTAAACTCCAGGAGAAATTGCCTCTCCTTTTTTGAATATGTTCAAGATTAAATCCTTAAAAGAGCGGACCTTCCTGACAGGAAAACCTAAATCTAGCTCTAGCTTCTGGAAGAAGTTTTCTATGGTTTGTGATTGGAGCTCGGTCCTGTCCAAAACTATCAAAACAACCGGCTCCGGTGCAAGCTTCCTGCTCAGCCTTTTCATAATCAGGTAAGAAAGGTAGACCATCTCCATCGTTTTTCCAGTTCCCTGGTAATGCCAGACCGTCCAGCTCCTCTCCTCGCTACGACCCTTTAGCCTCTTAACAAACTTCTCGTAGAGCTTCTTTACGGTGTAGTACTGGTAGTACCTGGGAATCACTTTGTTCTCGTTCTTCCAGTAGAAGGTAAAGTACTTTACTATTTCGAGCAACGTTTCTGGGTTTAAGAGTCCTGTCAACGTAGCCTGTAGTATTTTCTCCCAGCTATCCGTCTTCCTATCCTCATCGGGTTTCCAGACGTTCAACTTCTTCTTCAGCAAGTCGACGGTTCTTATGTCTAGGATTTCCTTGTCGAACGGGAAGTAGTAAACGTTGTCCGCTACTATTACCCCGACTTGAACGAGCTTGAAAAGCTTTGGCATGTCTTTGCAATAGTTGGTTAGTTGTCTCAAACCCCTTTCCCACTCATCCTCCTCCGTAGACTGAGCTTCTATAACAACCAACGGAATTCCGTTGACGAACAAAGCGTAGTCGGTTCGGATGCTTTTCTCGCCTGCTTTGAAAACCACTTCTTTACCGAGGATTAATGAATTGCTGTTTTCTCCGAAGAAATCTATTAGTTTTAGAGTCTTCTTAAAGTTGTACTTTTCAAGGATGATTGGAACCCCATTTTTCAAATAATTCAAAATTTGCTTTCTAGGAGCGTTTATTAGCTTGTTATGAACTTCATATAAGTCTTTTTCAGTTAGCTCAATATCTTGATTCAATTCCCTAATTTTTGAGAAAAATATAGGCTTAATAATAAAATCTTCACTTGATTTCCCTAACTCGAAATTATGCTTCAATTTCCAGCCTACACTTGTTAAAAGTTCTTCGATTTTTGATTTAACTTCAAGTTCTTTCATGGTTTTTAACTTTTGAACTTTATACCAAAGTGATGAACTACTTCTAAGAGTGAATCAATACAACTTTCTATTAAACTATACCAAATTCTAAGCGTAAATAGATCTGCATCTTCTCTTCTATGGTGCTTGTCACTAATCTCTCCATATACTTTCCTAATCAATACCGAGGTAAATAGGCCTTTAAGTTCATTGGTAAGGTAACCTTCTTTCCACAAAAGTTCTATATTCTTTTCTGGTTGATCTCTCCTTTTTGGAGTTATACCAACATTTTCAACTAACTGGTAAAGAAAGTTTTCTATCACACCCCTTAGATCATCTATTGCTTCTTTTCTTCGTCCTGTTTCCATCTTTCGCTTAGCTTCTTCTAATAAACTCCTTATTTTTTTGTATCCAAACTGTTGAAGTTTTTCTATCACTTTCGTTTTGAACAAAATTGAAAGTGGTTTAGGTTCTTCAATTATGTAGCCGTGGAAAGCGTGAGAGATCCTTTTAATGAATTGTGTATTTTCAAAAATTATCGCACTTCTTTCTGTCTCTGTTAAGTTGTAGTTTAAGGAAAAAATACCTTGGGTTATCTTGAAATAAAGAGCTGGTTGAGATATAACCTCTACTATTATTCCTTCAATTTCTTTATACTTCCCGAAATACAAGTTAACAATTATTCTGAATGGTGTGTCGTTTCGTGTTGTTTTCAGTCCATTAAAATATTTTTTCAGTTCTTGCTCCTCTTTTGATTTAAGCCTGTCAAATAAAGATAATTTACCAGGCTTATACAATGTAAAATGAATCGATAAGAAATTATAAAAGGGCATAGTAGGGCCTGAATACTCGTATCCTTCACCTTTAAGAAACGCTATTATACCGTCCTTAACTTTATTAATCATTTCCAAGCTATTTTCTTTCTTACAAGGTACTATGAATTTCCCCCTTACGATAATCTGATTAAGATTCATATTCCTTTCACCCTCACCTTTCCGGTTAACAACAAATTCATCATACCTTTCTTAATCCTCTCTAGTTTCTCTTTTCGTTCTCTTTCAAGTTCGAGTTTCTTATCGATCGTGCAAAGAATTTCAACGATTTTTTGTTGTTCGGGAAGTGGCGGAAGTGGGATCTTGATATTTTCTAAAATGTTTTTACCTATTCCAGCCTGATGAACATGTCTTCTACATATCTGCTTAAAGAAGCCCATTTCCCATTTCTTGATGAAATAATACTTAATCCAGTATGGTGTGACTCTATCTTTTTTGACTCTTATTCGTGTAAAATGATTACTAAAAGTGATTTCTCCCATGTTTCTATCTATCAAAGTAGTTTTTCCTATCAGATCAACACTATTTGTATTATTGAAAAGTATGTCCCCTATTTTAAGTAAATATCTTTCAATATGCGGTGGTCTCGGTACTTTTATATATGAGTCAAGGACGAGTCTTCCATCTGTGGTAACATTATTCATCCTCAACTGTATCACACCGTTAGGATCTCTTTTGCCAGAAGCAAATCCCTGCTGGATGTCTTCACTTATATTTTTTAATTTAACAACTTCCCATTCTTTCGGAATCTCACAACCCAATTCTTTACTATACTTAAACTCCTTATGTCCAATTCCTTTAGTTAAAAGTCTTTGCATCAAGCCTTTTTTCAACTTTTCTGTTTTTGCTATAATTTCGTCAACTTTTTGGATTGCTTTGTCGATGGTTGAGAGAATTTTGGCTATGGCTTTTTGTTCTGGAAGAGAAGGTAGAATTACTTCCAATTTTTTGATTGTTTCTTTACTAATAAACTTAAAAGTAGTCAATCCCCCAAGTTGTTCTATTCGTTTTTTCGAGAAAATTAAATAGTATGCTAAGAATTCTGTAACTATTTTATCCTTTTTCAAAATCAAGGCATTAAATTGTTGGTTTGTAGTTATTGGTACCTTATTTATCGCTACTTTGCCAACAGATGCTGTTAGTGACAAAATTAGAGAATTAGGAGGAATTAATTTAACATTTGTTTCTTTCAATGCCTTCTCGGTTATTTTTTGTTTTGTTTTTGTTATGTAATTTATAATACCCTCTTTCAATTCCTCATTCGTGAGCCAAGGAATAGTACCGTTTTCCCAGTATTCTTTTTTACTTCTCAATGGAGTAGCTCCTGTTAAAATATCATTAACTATTTCCCCTAACTTAACAATTTTCCAACCTTCTGGCAAATTTGTAGGTATCATTTTTTCACCTTTTTATATTGGTAAAAGAGCTTGACAATCCTGAAGGTATCTCCTAAAATAGAAAACATATCAGAAGGTGATGGGAACAATGAAATTTTATGTGAGATGGCATGTCTTGCTGATTTAACAGCCTTCAAAAACCATTTAGAAGTTTCTTTTGATTTTTCATCTTTTGGTATTATTTCTAAGGCGATAAGTTCGTTCAGTTTATCTTCATCACTCTTTCCTTTGATCTGTTCGATACAATATAAAATTACTCTGGCTGAAATCATAGAGCAAGCAAGGAAATGATTATTTTCAGCTTCAGTTAATGCTTCTTTTAAGTTTCTAATTATGTTTTCATCTATATCTAAAGCCTTTAAACTTTCTAATTCTTTTCTCAAAGAATCTAGAGTTTGTTTTTGATCCTCACTTAATTGTGGCTTTAATACCAAAGAAAGAGTTGTATGAGCGTCTTCAAGCGTTCTTATTGTTTTTGTAATTATAGCCACAACCTCATCTACAGTTGTCCATGTTTTTATTTCATACTCAGGGAAGGAGATAACAGGACAATTTTCTGGTTTAATTGTATTATATTTTGTCACGAGAGTTTTTGCCTCCTTCAATTCAGATTTGATATTTTCTTTCCAAGCAACATAAGACCATTCTATAGAAGAGGTGTATGAATGTTCTAAATATTTTTTCCATTTGTAAAGTGCTTTTAGATTCTTTTCTATCCTTTCATAAAGAATTATTAGCTCTATGCGATTTTTTTCATCCTTCTCCAAAGAGTTTATGATTAAATAATCTCTTAATGCTTTTTCTCCTTTATCTGTTAATGAAAAAACACCATTCCAATTAATTAAACCTTCATTTATCATTGCTTTTAAA
>CAYUFF010000037.1:6616-8338 GCA_964444075.1 uncultured archaeon | reverse complement strand
AGAGGTCCCAGTTCGATTCTGGGCAGGCCCACTAAAACCTTTTTCTCCTAACCAAACTCGCTGATAGCCTTTAAGTTTGAAATTCCTTAAGATTTATCCAGGAGAGGAGTATGCTTAGACTCGAAAACCTGAGCATCGAGGTCGGTGGCAAAAGAATACTCCAAAACGTGAACCTCCACGTAAGAGAGGGTGAGGTTTGCGTCCTCTTCGGGCCCAACGGCAGCGGAAAAACTTCACTTCTTATGACAATCCTAGGCAACCCGCGCTACAAGGTTTGCAGCGGTAGGATACTCTTCAAGGGAAAGGATATCACCGATCTCCCTACCCAAGAAAGGGTAAGGATGGGTATGGGTATAGCGTTCCAGAATCCGGCGAAGCTGACCAACGTCAACTTCGCGGAATTACTAAAGTATTGCGCAACCGTTGGAAACAAAAGCGAGGAAGAGATACGCGAGTACGCTAAGATGTTGGGAATAGAGGGCTTGTTAGAAAGGAAGCTCAACGTAGGCTTTTCTGGAGGAGAGCTCAAACGCTCGGAACTCCTGCAGCTCATGCTCATGAACCCAGACTTCGTGATGCTTGACGAACCAGACAGCGGTATAGACATCGATAGCATGGCTTTAATCGGCAAAGTAATAAACGAGCTCCTCGAAAGAGAAAGGGAAAAGGGTGAGAGGAAAAAGGCTGGGATAATAATAACCCACACGGGCCATATACTCGAGCACGTGAGCGTCGACTACGGAATGATACTCTACCGCGGTAGGATGATCAGAGTCGAAAATCCCTCCGATATTCTCGAAGCCATAAGTAGGGATGGTTATGAAGAGGTGTACGAAGAATGTTTGAAACTCTCTCAAAACTGAAGAAAGTCGGAATGGAACTTAGCCCAGAAAAGAGAGCTGGAAGCTTCTTGATGGTAGACGGAGAAATCGCGCTGGCATCAAGCTACGTTTCGAAGGGACTTGAAATCATTAGCTTGAACGAAGCCATCGAAAAGTATGAGTGGGTAAGAAATCATCTCGAACAATCGCTCAAAACGGAAAGGAAGGTAGAGCTCGATGGGTATTTCATCAAGGTTTCCCAAGGTTTCGAGGTCGAGCTTCCCGTGGAGGCTTGCCTGTACATGAAGAGGGTCGAAAGCCAGAGGGTTTACAACCTCATAATCGCCGAAGAAGGTTCCAGGATAAACATCCTCAGCGGCTGCACTTCCGAGAGGCTAGCTGGACTTCACTCAGGGATTTCTGAGTTTCACGTGAAAAGGCACGCGAAGGTTTCGTTCACGATGATCCACAACTGGGAGAGAGACGTGGAGGTCTTTTCGAGAGCTAAGGTACTCGTCGAGGAAGGCGGAAGCTTCGTCAGCAACTACGTGCTGCTGACTCCGGTAAAAACTCTCAAAGTCTTTCCTACTGCTACACTCAACAAGAACGCCAAGCTCTCGATCAACGATTTGGTCATAGCTTTCCCAGGGTCTTCGATAAACCTCGGAAACGAAGTGTTGCTGAAGGAGGAAGGAAGTTGTGCGGAAGTCGTTTTCAGGGGTGTGGCGAACGGCGGGGAAATCGTTACCAGGAGTTGCATAACCGGCGAGACCGAAAAAGTCAGGGGACACGTCGAGTGTAAGGGAATGATAATTGGAAATGGCACGATTCACGCCATTCCAGAGTTGAAGGCGAAAAACCCTTACGTCGACCTTACTCACGAGGCTGCCATAGGCAAGGT
>CAYUFF010000037.1:0-6516 GCA_964444075.1 uncultured archaeon | reverse complement strand
TGAAGGCGAAAAACCCTTACGTCGACCTTACTCACGAGGCTGCCATAGGCAAGGTTGCCGAAGAGGAAATATTCTACCTCATGTCGAGAGGTTTTTCCAAGGAGGAGGCGCTTTCGCTCGTGATAAGAGGATTCATGGAAGTGGAGATAGAGGGTATCCCAGAAGCCCTGAAGGAGGAAATAGACAAAGCGATTACGCTCGCTGGAAAGTCCCTGCTGTAAAAAATTTTTTACCGAAAGTTAAAAAAGGAGTCGCGAAAGTTTAACTTATGGGAAAACGGAAGGTTTCGGCGAAGTTGCTCAGCAACGCTTTCTACGTTTTCCTCGACTGGTCATTCGTAACGGTTTTCTCCTTCCTCTTCTGGCTAGTCCTCGGAAAGCTTCTGCTTCCAGAAGATTATGGAATCCTAGCCCTAGCGTTCCAGCTTCTCTTCTTGCTGGGTACGCTTTCCCTCTTCGGCATAGGGCTGGCATCCTCGAAGCTTATCTCGGAAAAGCTGGAGGAGGGTAAAAAAAGCGATGTCGCCACCATACTCAACCTTTCGTTCAAGAGAGCCTTGATGTTCTCACTCTTAACCTCGGTAGCTAGCTTCCTCTTCTTTTCTTTCGTCTTTTCTTTCTGTATTCCTCGATCACTGATACCGCTGATCTCTTTCACCATACCGTTGGCCTCCCTTTCCTTGCTCTTCGGGTTCTTCGTCTACGGCTTTCAGAAGATGAGGAGATTCATGCTCAGCGATGCGATAGGTCATGGGTTAAGGATAGCGCTAACCGCGGTGACTGTGGTCTTGGGATTCAAGTATCTCGGTCCCTGGCTCGCTACCGTAGTTTCCCTACTCACCATAATTCTGCTCAGGCTTGACGAGGAGCTCCTTGGGTTGATGCTACTCACGAGAAAGAAGGAAAGTAAGGAATGTAAAAAACTCTTGACCCGCTACTCCTCATCCGCCTTCGTGGGAACAGCTTTTACGCAGTTGTTCACGAACACGCACTTCATCATCTTGGGAGCGAGCGTAGCGAGTAAGGTAACGGGGCTTTTCGCCGTTGCTTATAAAGTCTCCTCCGTGATTACCGTGATACCCACAATCTTGAACCAAGCGCTCTTCCCGATAACCTCTCAGCTTTCGGCGAGGAGGGATAAAGAAAGGCAGTCGGAGCTCGTCTCCCTCGTGGTCAGGTATTCACTCCTTTTTTCTCTCCCCGCGATCTTCATCCTCTCCTGCTTCTCTCCTACTGCGATCCTGCTTTTTTCCAGAGAAGAGTACTTAGAAGCTAGCGTTTACCTACCGTTGCTTTCCCTCTCGTGTCTTTTCTGGGGAGTTGGAAACATCTTCCTCTCAACGCTCTACGCGATAAAAAAGCCGGAAGAATACAGAAAGGTGTTTTTCTTCGTTACCATTCTTTACCTGCCTTCGGCGATGATAGCGACGAGGTTTTTCTCAGCGATCGGGTTAACGATGGTATACTTCCTTTCCACAGCTTTCCTCCTGCTCGCTAGCTACTTTATGCTTAGGAAGAGGTTGAGAATTTGTGTCAAGCGCAAAGAGGTTGTAAAGCTGATTTTTGCGACATTCCTAGCGTTTTCACCCCTGCTATTCCTAAAATTCTTTTACCCGAAAATCATGGTAGGCATAGTTCTCGCGCTAATAGGTTGCGCCGCGTATCCTTTTATCCTAGCAGTCCTCGGTTTTTACGAGCGAAAAGATTTTATAGTCCTCAAAACGTTGGAAGCTTCCTTGCCATCCAAAGTGTTGCGCAAACTTTTGAGAATCTTCGTAAAAACTCTCTCGCATCTCCAGGAAAAATTCCCTGACTAGGTCACCAAGAGCCGAAAGCTAAATATTTTTCTGACGAAAAGTTAAACTATGAAGAAACTTCCCACGTTGGACGAGCTGGATGCTCGCGGGAAGAGAATCCTCGTAAGAGTAGACATAAATTCTCCCGTCGATAAAGCCAGCGGAAAGATTATGGACAACCCGAGGATAAGAGAGCACGCTAAAACTCTCAAGGAACTCGTCGAGAAGGGAGCGAAAGTCGTAGCGATAGCTCACCAGGGAAGGAAAGGCAAGGAAGACTTTTTGAGCTTGGAGCAGCACGCTACCCTTCTTTCTCGTTACGTCGGTAGCGAGGTGAGGTTCGTCGGCGACATTATCGGCGATGAAGCAAAGGAAGCTATAAGCTCCTTGCGAGAAGGAGATTGTCTACTGTTGGAAAACCTTAGGTTTCTCGACGAGGAGACCGAGAAAAAATCTCCAGAAGAACACGCGAAGGGAAAGCTTGTTACCACGCTTGCTCCGCTCTTCGATGCGTTCGTGCAGGATGCTTTCTCAGCTTTACACAGAGCTCACGCTTCGCTAGTCGGCTTTCCGTCGGTCCTGCCGACTTTCATCGGAAGGGTTATGGAGAGGGAGTTGAAAGCGTGCGAAAGGGTGGTAGCACCTGAAGAGCCTTTGGTGGGTGTTTTCGGTGGTGCTAAGGTCGAGGAGTGTATGAAAGTCATGCGTCACATGTTCGAGGAAGGAAAGCTTGCGAAAGCCTTGGTCTGCGGATTAACTGGAAACCTGTTCCTCCTCGCTAATGGAGTAAAGGTTAACGAGGATAACGAAGCTATGCTTGAGAAAAAAGGAGCGTTGGAGTTTGTGGCGGAAGCTAAGCAACTCCTCGAAACATACGGGGAAAGAATCGTGCTTCCCGTGGATCTCGCGTTCGAGGTAGATGGTGAGAGGAGGGAGTATGGGATAAGCAACCTTCCTGAAAGGGGATTGGCTGGCGACGTTGGCAGCGAAACTATAAAGCTTTTCTCGGAAACGTTGGAAGAAGCTAGGACGATAATCGCCAAAGGTCCTGCGGGAATTTACGAGATGGACGTTTTCATGCAAGGCACTAGAAAGTTGCTCGAAAAAATCTCACGATGCGAAGCGTTCTCGTTGATAGGAGGTGGTGATTTAACGACCGCCTTGGAGAAGGTCGGAATTCCTTGGGAAAGGTTTTCGCACGTTTCCCTTGCTGGTGGTGCGTTGATAACCTATCTTTCTGGAGAGGAATTACCAGGGCTGAAAGTACTGGGCTATTACCAAGCTTCCGAGCGATAGCTTTTAATCGTTTAATCGTGCAACTCGTAGGTTGAGTGAGTATCAGAGTAGAGGAGTAACCTACTCCGATAGGAGCATTGAACATACGTTGGATAACACTCCCTATCCAAAGCCTTATGAAAATATCCTCTCACCGAATAAACTCTTAATCCGAAGTTTCTATGAGTACCTGAATAAATACCAATTTTTTGTGAACATGTATTCACGTAAGTAAGGCTACTACACGGAAAATCACGATGATCGTTAAAACTTAAGGTTTACAGAAAAACGAAATTATTAATGTATGAAAAAAGAACTGAATAGTTTGGACGAGCTCCTACTATCCTTTGTTCCGCTTTTGAAAAAAGTAGGTGCGAAGTTTGTGGTCGTTTCTGGTTACGTTGCGATCCTTTACGGGAGGAGCAGAACGACAGAAGATATAGACGTATTGGTCGAAGAAATCTCGAAGGAAAAATTTGAAAGGTTGTGGAAGGAAGCAAAGAGAAAGGGTTTTGTTTGCATTAATACTACGGAATTCGAAGATGCTTTCTCTCTTTTTAAAGAAGGGGTTCCGTTAAGGTTTGCAAAGAAAAGCTCCTTTATTCCTAACATAGAAATTAAGAGAGCAAGAAGTGTTATAGACAAGCTTACCTTGAAGATGAAGAAGAGAGTAAAGCTGAAAAACGAAACTATTTTTATTTCCCCACTCGAAATGCAAATCGCATACAAACAAATTATTTTTAGGCTCGATTAAAGATTGTGAAGATGCTAGATTTTTGTTTCAGTTATTCAAGGATAAGATAAACGAAGATAAGCTTAAAGCTTTTTTGTCTATGCTGAACGTTGAAAAAAAGAGGGTGAAAGAGTGGCTAGGCATGAACCTTTGAAAAAACTACCAAGGCTTTCCAAGAAGGAATTGGAAAGGATTAGGAGAGAAATCTTGGAGGAGAGAAAAAGGTTCATAGACATGTACGTAGAGTGGTTGAAAAGCAAGAGTGTTGAAGAGTGGTCTAGGCAGCAAAAGAAGTTCATCGATTCGGCTCTCAAAAAAGCGAAAAGAAAACGTTTCCCAAGAGGCCAAGGAGTAAGAACAAGACGATAGAAAGCGGAAGGGGAGCAATAATTCTGATGATCCATTTCCTCCACCCTCGGTAATTCCTGGTGAGGAAAAGCACGATTATGAAAGAAATAAGAAAGCAAATAGCATAGACGAACAATACTATCCTCAAGATAGCAGTTAACAAACCTCCTGCGACGAATTCAAACCCCACTTTATCACTCTAGTTCAACGATTAAACAATTTTTTTAAGTATACTTAACCTAGATATAATTTTAATGGTGTTTAGAAAAGAATTCATCGGACTATCGTTTAAAGAAACCATTCCTCTATTTTTACCACTCCTTATTCTCCTCCTAAGAGTAGGTATGTGGGGAGGGACCGAGGCTAAGCTGTGACGCCCAAACGGTCCCTCTCCTTTTAAAAATTCTTGGAAAGGGAGGTGGTAAGATGGGTAAGATGGATAAGAGAGAAACTTTGAAGAATTTGTACGAGGGTGAAAGAAGACTACTAAAAAACGCCACACTGAGTAATGACAAGCAAGTAAAGTTTTCCTTCTACCGAGGAGCAGAGAATTTCCAAAAACTAATCTTGACCCAAGAGTATTCCAACCCGATAAACGAAAGGATAGAGGAAGTCGTGGATGAAATTATCCGAGTGATAAAAGAAGGATACTTGGTCGTTCTTGAAAGAAGGGAAGACAAAAATTATGTCCTTGTTGGAGTTGGAGAAAATGGTGAAATAGAAGGAATAGTAGCGAATGTCGAAAAACTGGTAGAGGAAGCTTTGAAGAAGGTATCGAGCTATGGAATCGAAAAGGGAATTATTAGGATAGATAAAAGGAGTGGCTACGTAGAAATTTATTCAGCAAAAGATAAGATAGAAAACGTGTCGATGGGAAGAATTGATTTATCTAAGTAGTAAAAAATTATTAGTGGAAGCGTGAAGAGGATTAGGACAGGAATACCCGGATTGGATGAGTTAATGGAAGGTGGAATTCCCGAAGGAAACGTAGTTCTCCTTACGGGTCCTGCAGGTAGCGGGAAAACACTCTTCGGTTTGCAATTTATAATCGAAGGCGCGAAAACTTACGGAGAAAAGGGTATGTTTCTGACCTTCGAACAAAGCAAGGACGATATCCTTGAACAAAGCGAGTTATTCGGTTGGAAAATAGAAGAGCTGGAGAAGAAAGGGTTGATAAAGATAATCACAATAAGACACATAGATTTATCATCGATTGAAAAGTTCATCCGTGAATTTTCTCCGAAGAGGTTTGTATTAGATTCTCTCAGCCTTTATCTAATGCACCTAGTGACAGGAGTTTACAGCAAAGAATATTACCTCAAAACAGAAAGAAATTTTTTCAAGGAGATGCTGAGAATCTATCCTGAGATTATCACTCGAAAGAGTGTCATGGAGATAATCTCTCTTCTCAAAAGCTTCAAACTTACGTCTCTTCTAATTTCAGAGCTGCCAGAAGAGTCAAAAAGCCTAAGTAGGGATACTTATTCAGAATTTTTGTGCGATGGTATTATAGTGTTGAGATATTTTTCCATAGGTTCAGGAAGTTTCAGTAACGTGGAGATAAGGAAAATGAGAAAAACGAACCACAAGCATGGTGTATACCCTCTTTTAATAACCTCTACAGGACTGAAAATAGGAAAGAAGGAAGTGGGTGAATCAGGTGCTGAAAGTATGGAAGAAGTTTAACTTGGAGAAGGTTTTGAAACTTTGAAGATACACTTTGGGTTTCCCTCAGCTTTACAAGAAACTTCTACCACCTTCACTTTTTTCGAGTTTAACACAAAAGAGAACAATACTGTCAAAATACCTTCGATGAGTTTGCAACACTTTCCGCTAAAATTTTGAGAGACAGCAACCTTTACTAACGGAGAGTCCTCAACTTCTACCAGAATTTTCTCTTCATCCTCTGAAAATATATCAAACTTTCCAAATCCAAAAAGAGAGAGTAACTTGAAAGAAAACTCGATGATTTTTCTGCTCCTTTCTAGATAATACTTTTCTATCATTCTAAGAATACCTCTTCCTATTTGTGTTCCTATCTCGAAGTGTTTGTCGAAAACCTCTCGTGAAGAAAAGAGGGCTTCAGGAGGTAAAATCACCATAAACCTGTCCATGACTTTGAAATGATTTTCACTAAACTCCATTTGTCTAATCAACAACAGTTTTTTAGCTAAAGGGTGCAAACTCTCAACCCCTTATCTCTTTTAGCTTTTCCCAAGTTTTATAGTCCAAGGCCTCTCTTTCTTCGGAAACTTCTATCAAGTTTTTCAAGTACTCAAAACGCTCAGGTAAAATCTCTCTCAAAGTTTCTTTTAAGGCTTTAGCAAACCTTTCAGCTTTTTCCCTCGTAACGAAATGTCCTACG
>CAYUFF010000036.1:0-8371 GCA_964444075.1 uncultured archaeon | reverse complement strand
ATACCCAAAAGCAACATAGCTGGCTATGTACCATTATACGGGCTTGGTGGAAAATACTTAGAAAAGCTTATTGAGTTTTATGCAAAGAAAGGGATTTTTAATCTTTTATTTGATTTTGGTGGGAAACATTTTGAAAGGCTCAGATCCCATATTTCTAGAATAATAGAAAAGAAAAAAAGAATAAGAAAAGAATACAAAATAAGTCCTCTCTATTATGCCTTTAATTCTCATTTTGGAAGGATTAGTAAGAGAAAAAATTACATACTGGCAAGAGATTTTCTAAATATTTTTGTAGGGTTTGACGGTTTTGGACCACCACATAAAAGGTATAAATTACCTAAAGAACTTGCAGAAAAACTTGAGCTAGAAGAAAGAGGAAAGATGAAAATTTTTGATAGGACTACATATGTGTATAAAGTAAAAGATTATGGAACAAAAAGCCCCACAATTGAAAGAGAAGTTAAAAGAAAAAATGTTAGTCTTCAAGCAAGGGAGTTAAATTATCTTAAAGAAAAGGTTAAAGAAGAGAAAAGTTTTTTCAAATTTTTTAGACAAAAAAAGGAAGCGTTTTCTATTGTTTCAATGATACTTAAAAAAGCGGGAAGTCCTATGGCCATAAGAAAAATCTTCAAACTGTAAACAAAACGCTCATTTTTTTGTACGTGTATATTAAAGTTGATTTTGAGACAATAATTGCTTAATTACTTCCTTGCTCATTCTCCAACACCTCAATTCTTTCGATAGAGTCCTTTGCGATAGCCTCGATCTTGCTAGAACTCTTAAGAAAAACAAAAAGAGGGTCCATGTCTACTAGTATTCCTACCTTTACATAACCGTCTTTCTTGATTACCTTGATCCTCTTGTTTAGCAATTTTTCCAGGATCATTTCGCTCACTCCCTTAATGGGTTAAATTCAAAGCCTTCGATCGTTTCTTTGAGAGAACGATAGAGAACCACTTTCCAAACGACTTCGTTCTGAACGCTTCCGTTTTCCATTTCTCTTACCTTTAGTTGATGGTAAATTATACAATCAACGTTCTTGATTGCTCTTCTCGAAAATGCTGGTCTTTCCTTAATTCCATATCTCCATGAACCTTCAAAAACTACTGAACTATGAGCAATTAAAAATGCTGGAATATTCCATTTCTGAGCAATTCTTGAAAGCCAATAAGTTAAAATTCTTGCAGTTTGACTTAACAACAAGTTTCTTCTTGGCGATCCAACTTTTTCATCTTTAGTTACGATTTCCTCCAATCCACTCAATGAATCTAGAGCAATCAACGAATAGTCAAATTTTTCCTGCTTGAAAATTTCTGGTAACTTGAATCTCAACAACCAATCAGCACTAGTTACTCTAACTACATTTGCCTTACTATACTCTTCCAATTGGTTTCCGTAATCTGTGAACAGGTTAGTATCCAACCAAATCAGATATCCTGGTTTTCCTGTTTCTTTCAATAGTTCTCTTGAAATGTGAGCAACAACGTAGCTCTTCCCACTTGCTGGTTCTCCGAAAAGCAAAACTGTTTTTCCCTTTAATTTTTCGATTAACCCTTTCATGATTTCTCACCCTTCTTGATTCCAAGCTCTTTTTCTAACTCTGAAAGTTCCTTTGAGAAGAAGTCTAGAGCTCTCTGCAGAGCTATTCTTTCTTGTGAGCTAATTGCTTGAGTAACTACTAACCTTTCATACAATCCAAGCAGTATAGCTAGCTGAGCTTTCAAATCTACATATTGCTTAAATCTATCCAAACTAACCTCAACCATCCATCCCACCTCCTCTTCATTGCTTCTATCAAGCTCTCAGAGAAGGTGGGTTCAGAACTAGCTCTACTTCCTTTAACTTCCCAAAGAATTCCTTTACCAATTCCGTTGAAGATGGGGACACCGAAAAACTATATAAGTTTTTGGTGCCACGCCGGGGCTGGGATTTGAACCCAGACGGGCGCGAAAGCCCACCGGCTATCTCAGCATCAAGAGCGTTCTTCATCGGCAACTCAGTTACCTCGGGGCTCTTCATGACTCAAGGCCGGCGCGTTAGCCTGGTTCCGCCACCCCGGCTTTCATCCTCACGTCAAACCTTGAGTCTATAATTCTTTTAAGAAGAGAACAAATTAAAACCTACCCATAGGACCTCCAGGAATAGCCACACTTCGTGCATTTATAAAAAAGCGTAGGGGGCTCGTCAGCACTCCTAGTTTGCTGCATGTACCAGTAAGCCTCGTCGTTCCCACACTTCGGGCAGATTATCTTCGTCTTGGGAAGTTCTTCCTCCTCTTCCCTCCTCTTCATCACCACGATCTTCTTTTCCTCTGGATGACTGACGACCTCGGTAACCAGGAACTTTCCTTTAAACTTTTTCTTCTTCCCACACTTCTTGCAAACTAGATACGTGCTCTTTCCCTTCCTTTCGACGACCATCAAGCTACCGCAATTCTCGCAAAACTCTATGCTACCACCCCAAGGCCTTGAGTAACGAAGTCCTCAACCAATCCAACCCTTCCACGACCTTTATTTTGAACCAGCCGAGCATAGGTATAACTACTACCCCCTTCCCATATATTTGTTTCGGTTGGATTCTTGTCTCGTCGTAGCAAAGCTTCCCTCCCTTGAACACTTTAAGCTGACCAGGATTATTATCCCCCTTCGTTTGGTAGGTTCCGTCCGGATTTATGTGCACCACCCTGTGTATTATCGGAGGTCCTCCGCAGAGGTTTTGGAAGACTATTACGTCCCCGACCTTATATTTCTTTTCTCCCTTGACGATGATCATATCACCCCTGCTAAACCCGTTTGCGAGTGGCCAGGAATCGACGAAGCTATCGTTGTAACCGAACCTTTCCCTGAGCCACTTGTAGTGAGTTATCTCTGGAACTTCGTGCTTCATCGAGTTGCTCACCACGGCAACGATCGGCGTAGGGGTTGCGAGAACGAACTTTAATATTAGGTAGATGAGGAAAGCTCCCAACGCTCCCAATCCGAGTTGGATGAAAACGTCGACGACGTCTTCAAGCGTGGCCATAGCTTTCACCCTTCACGATAGCCCCTGCTACGAGATGGGCTACTCTCAACGGCTCAGGAATGTTGCTCCTCGTCGCGCTAAGCCTTATTATCTCTTTCGCGGTTTCTTCATCGATACCGACGTGCTGAAAGTAAACCCTACCCTCCTTGACTTCACAACTCTTGATTTCTCCTGCATTCTCTATGCACTTCCACCTCGCCTCAAAATCTTCAAACTTTTTCAAAGCTTTCTTCACCCTTTCCACGTTGGGCTTCTTCCTGTTTATGACGATCACGGGGATTCCGGTCCTTTCGTAAACCTCCTTTATGTCCACGACGTTGAAACCACCTACGGTAATCCCGTCGAGCATTATTACTTTAAGCTGTGGTTTGTGTCTTGAGTTGTTTATTACCTCGATGATTTTTTGTGTAGCGTCAGTTCCGTCTACCTCGACTTCGGTCTTGAGAACTCCGTCAGGAAACTTACCGCCACGATAGATCATACCCACCAAAGGAACCTTTCCCTTACTCCTCGGAACGAAAGGGCCGTCGTCGAAGCCTACTATCCTAATCTCGCTCTTCACCCTCCTTTTCACCTTCCTCCCCTTGCAACGAGTTTTTCAACCTCTTTATCTCGCATTCCATCTCCTCTATCTCCCTCAAAAACCTTTTCAGCACCCTCGGGAAATCCTCCGGTAGCACGCGGAGTATTTCGGAACTTTTCTTCAAAATCTTCTCGTACTTGAGCAGCTTCTCAAAACTTTCATCGCAACTTGCCATGAATTTTAATTTTTCCTGAACTTACTTAAAAGCTTCAAGGTCTTCGACCTTCCTCCGAAACTCCTCGCAAAGCTCTTCCAAACTCTTCGAAACAGGAAGCAACTCGGTCTTTCTTTTCCTTACCTTCACGATCACAGGATAGTTGACGGCACCGCCGGCGACGATGGCCTCGCCAACCTTCAACCCAGGCAAGAGGTTCAGCAACTCTCTGCTAATCCCTTCGCAACTCCTCCCTATGTGCTCTTGGTCGTAAGGATTGCTCACGTGGAGCACTACGTGAGTATCACATTGACTCAGGGCTGTGGTTGAAAGCTTGACAGGCCTTTGGGTGATCAAAGTTAGGCAAGCTCCGAACTTCCTTCCCTCCCTCGCTATCGTCTCTATAACGCTCTTAGAAATCGCCTCGGATTTTTCGACCTGCTGGGGAGCGAAATTATGGGCTTCCTCGATGAAGAGTATGAAGGGAGGTATCCTTCCCTCCTTCCTTGCGTTGAAGAGTTTTCTAGCCAGGTGCGTAACGATTATCCTCTTGTTCTTCAACGAAACGTATCCAGAAAGGTCTATGACGCTGAGGCAGCCCATCCTTACGAGCTCGTTCTCGCTCGGGGAATCGAACTTATCGAAAAGGCCAGTCGAGTCCAGGTCCCTGTATCCAGGAAATCAACGGTGGCTTGGTTTTCGCTGGAATGTCAGAAACTTCTATGGCTGAAAGAACTTCCTTGAACGTAAAGCTAGGAATGTTCTTCTTCAACTCCTCCAGCACCTTGCTCAGCTCACGTTTTCCTACCGAGGTGATGTGCGGCTGGAATTCCGCTATCTGTTCGGCGGTTAAGTTAGAAACCCCTATCTTTATGTCTCCCTTCCCGTAGACAGCTACCCTTTCCCCGAACTCTTTATCTTGCGAGAAACCGACGTACTCGCCGTGGTGGTCTATCACTACGAGTCCCGGCATGAGCCTTTCCTTACCCATCCTCAAGATTTCCTCCAAGATTACGGAAACCAAGTAAGATTTTCCGAAGCCGGTTTGGGCGAGTATCGCGCAGTGCCTTTGAAAAGTTCTCGTAACGCTAAGCTTTGCCGGAAGCTCGTGGAGCTCTACCGTTCCTATTTCCATCCCATTCTCGTCGAAACCCAAGAACTCGGCCAACGTCTTGTTATCCACCACTTCCACGCTGCTACCGGGTGACGGAGGGGTTAGCACCCTACTCTGCATGCCGTCTTTCCAGACTCCGAGAGGGGTAGCGATTCCGAGCAAGTATTCGTAGCTCTCGACAGGAAATATTCTTTCCTCGCTCTCGCTGACGGCTTCGAAGCTCGCCATGGCTTCGTTTGTCCTTACCACTTCATCGACCCTCGCGATAATTCTCTCGTCATCGCTCAACCTTACCTGCACCCACATACCCTTTCCTATCCTAGTTTCTTTTGCTGTGACCAGGAAAGTGAACTTGCTAGTCGAGGGCGAATCTTCCGTCGATATCACCTTTCCTATCTCCCTCGGAGCAACGGCCATGTTCACACCAACCTCTCCTTCTCAAAGTACTTCCTAAGAAAAACACCAACGCAAGGAAACTCTTCCATCAACGAGGCTATCCTCTCAACCTCGCAGATTATTTCGAAACCCTCCGAAGCGAGTTGTTTGGCTACGTAGTTGGGTATTCCTTTAAGCAGGAGCTCTTGCTCGTCGCCCTCCAAGATGTTCTTCAGCTTGTCCTTTGCCGTCAGAAACTTTCTTTCGACCTCCACGCACCAGTTAACACCCTCTACGTAAGGACCTGCTATGGCAACGTGCTTGTACTTCTCCAGGAAATTCTTGGAGTGCTTCAGGTTGAAGACGGGCGGTCCTATTCTTTTCTGTACCGTAGGAAGCTTCGATACCTCCATTTCGAGCAAGACGACAGCGATTTCCCTTTCGTCGGTAAAAACATCCTTACCCAGAACTTTGAACTCGTACTTGGTTTCTTCTAGGATGTTCTTCAGCCTTTCCGAAAACTTCCTCAGCTGTGGCCAAAGGATATCCGGAACCACGCGAGGCGGTTTGAAACTTACGACGATGAGCTCGGTTCCCCTTTTGCTCAAAAACTCTTTCAACTCTTCTTCACTCAACGGTTTTTCCTCTTTCTTAACGAAGAAGTCTATGGAGGGTGACGAAAGGAATTCTTTCGCCAACTTCTTGAACTTGTAAAAGCATCTCACCGACAAAGCTGCGGTAGTGTTCCTGTTATTGTCCGTGGGATCTATCAGTATTAGCGGGTGGTCCTTGAATTTCTTCCTAAGGTTCTTGTAATCCTCCTCGGTGTAAAAATTCTCCAGGTCTATCACGACTCCCGGCTCCCAGTCCAGCGAAGCCTTCAGGACGTTCAAGAAGCTACCGTAATTTATCACCAACAGTTCGCAGACGTAGCCCGAGAAGCCTTGCGTCTTAGCATCAGCTCCGTAAATCTCGTTGGCGAGCAGGAATTTCTTGAGCAACCTAACCTCGTTCGCGAGCTGATCGGTGAGCTTGCTTTCCACGTATCTCACGTGGAAGGGCGTCCTGTCCACGGCGGACCTTATCTTTTCGGCAGACTCAACCTTGTAGCACGGAACTATATCAACGTTAACACCGTCTATCTTGCCAGAAACGTAAGGATGCTGCGCGTACTCTATGACATATTCACCTCCCATCCTTTCGAAAACCTTCTTACCGATTTCCAGACCGTATTCTTCGAGCTTGCTTTCCTCGAGCGAAGTCGGGAAGAGTATGAAGATGTCGAACTCTTTCTTTTCGGGAAGCCATGTATTCCTCCTGAGACTTCCGACGAGCATGGGTTCTCCGCCATAACCCTCGGCTATTTCCTTGCAAACCTCCAGCGTTTTCCTCGCAAGGTTTTCGACCGTTTCCTTTTCTTCCGCAGAAGGCGTCACGAGCTTTAGAGCTTCCTTCAAAACTTCCTCGTACCTATCGGCTTCCATGTTTTTTCTTTTGAAAAGAAACCCAAATAAAGGTGAAGTCTGCTTTATGCTAAACGGAAGAAGAAAGAAGAAACCAAACGTCGCAAAAACTCATGCGAACAAAACTATTTCTTCCTCCTTTTCTTTTCCTTAGCTTTCTTAGCCTTCTCTTTAGCCTTCGCGTAAGCAGCCCTTAACTCAGCCGCGGGTAGTGCTGCGGCTATCTTTTCTTTACTCCAAGACTTAGAAGCCTTTATCTTCAATTTCTTCGCTATTTTCAATAGCTCTGCTTTCGTCAAAGCTTTTGCCATATCTTTTTTGGAGACCATAATTAATTTTTTGCTTCTTCCTACTTAAAACTTTTTACATGGAAAGCAAAAACGAGTTAGACTATCGTGCTCTTGGTTTAAAGTGTGGGCTGGAAATACATTTTCAGCTCAACACGAGGCATAAGCTTTTCTGCAAGTGTTCGACGAAGATGGAAAGGAAAGAGCCGGCCAGCATAGTAAAGAGGAAGCTGCATCCCGTTGCTTCCGAGCTCGGAGAAATCGATAGGGCCGCTCAGTTTGAGTATTTGAGAGATAGGACTTTTTATTATCTCGTCTTCGAAGGGGAGAGCTGCTTGGTCGAGCTCGACGAAGAACCTCCCCACGAGGTTAACGAGGAAGCGTTGGAAGTTGCCTTGAAGGTTGCGCTTTTGTTCAACTGTAAAATTCCAGACGAGATTCACGTGATGAGGAAGACTGTTATCGATGGCAGCAACCCTTCTGGGTTTCAGAGGACGATGGTCGTGGGTAGGGATGGGTGGTTTGAATACGAAGGAAGGAGGATAGAAATCTCTACGGTTTGCTTGGAAGAGGATGCTGCAGCGATCGAGAAGGAAGAGAACGGTAAGGTTTACTACAGGCTGAACAGGCTCGGCATACCATTGGTCGAGGTTTCCACGGGTTTGCTGGAAGGTTTCACGCCTAGCGAGATTCAGGAAATCGCCGAAAGAATAGGGATGATAGTAAAATCGACGGGGAAAGTGAGAAGGGGAATAGGAAGCATAAGGCAAGACGTTAACGTGAGCATCGAGGGAGGTGCGAGAGTCGAGATAAAGGGTGTTCAAGAGTTGGGAATGCTCTCCAAGGTCGTAGAGTTGGAGGTGAAGAGGCAGTTAGAGTTGATCAGGCAGGGAAAAGAAGTTAAGGAAGAGACCAGGGCTGCGCTGCCCGATGGCACCACTAGGTATACAAGACCCTTACCTGGGGCTGCGAGGATGTATCCAGAGTGCGACATAGAGCCAATCTCGATAGAAAGGGAAAGAATAGAGGCGTTGAAGAAATCCTTACCGGAAACCCTCGACAAAAAGCTAGAGAGGTTCGTCAGAGAACTCAACTTACCTCAGGACATGGCGAGAGAGATTATAAGGTCTCCTTACCTTGATACTTTCGAAAGTGTCGTGAAGGAATACAAAGTGGATGCGAAACTCGTGGCTAGAACGTTGACCCAAACTCTCAAGGACCTGAAGAGGAGAGAAAAAGCGAGGGTGGAAAACCTGAGGGAAGAGCACTTTTTTGAGGTATTCGATTTCGTTTCGAAGGGGAAGATGTTCAAGGAGGCGATTCCAGAAGTTCTAAAATACCTCTGCGAGAACCCGCAGGAAGACGTTGAGACAG
>CAYUFF010000035.1:0-8816 GCA_964444075.1 uncultured archaeon | reverse complement strand
TATACCAAGAACTTCGGCGTGAGGATAGAGAACGTTTACGTCGCTACGAAGAGTGGTATTAGGAGATTGTGAGGATGCGGCTTATCTTCTACCTTTGCGGCGATAACCCTGAATTATCAGGCGGGGAAGTTGTTTTTCTCTTGAAGGAGGGGTTGCTGAAGAGCTTTCGCCTTATTAATCAATTTCTCATTGCTGATGTTGAGGACGAAAAAAAGGTGCTGGAACTAGCTAAGAGACTTTCGTTCACCCACGAGGTTTGCAAGCTTCTCGGAGAGTGTAGGGATTTGGAAGAAGCGGAAAGGCTTTTGGAAAAGTTGGAGGTTGAGGAAGGTACGAGAGCTTGCGTTCGCGTCGAGAAGGTGGGAGAGGTTAGCGTAAACAGAAAATCTCCTGAGTTAGAGAGGAGGTTTGGAAAGGTTCTTAAGTCGAAGGGTTGTACCATAGACCTTTCATCGCCAGAAACGATGGTAAAAGTTTACGTGAGTAGCCAAGGTATCTTCGCGGGAGAGCTTTTAGAAAGTTTTAGAGCGAGGGAAACGATGGAAAGGGGTAAAAAACCCTTCTCGACTTCATTCGCGCTACCGCCACGGTTAGCGAAAGCGTTGGTCAACCTTGCTTCGGCAAAGCAAAACCTCCTAGACCCGATGTGCGGTACGGGAACGATTCTCGTAGAAGCTTCGCTGATGGGAGTGAAAGCTTGTGGCGTGGAAGCGTTCGAGAAGGTTATCAGGGGGTGCAAGAAAAACCTAGAGTATTTTGGGGTGAGCTGCTCGATCGTTAAGGGAGACGTTTGTGAGCTTCCTTTCCGAGACGAGAGCTTCGAAGCCGTCGCGACGAACTTTCCCTACTTGAAGTCCGCGAAGAAGTACGGTGGGAAAACATTCTTCCGGGAAGCGTTGGAAGAAATTTGCAGGGTGTTGCAAAAAGGTAAGAGATGCTCGATGGTCTTGAGCTTCGACGCCGAGGAGCTTCTCGAGGAATTCTTCGTCGTCGAAAGAAAGTTCGAACAGCGCGTGCACAAAAGCTTGTCGCGCAGGATTTACGTGTGTAGAAAGAAAGCTTAAGTTCCGTTACTTCCTTGACCTAAACCTCCACTTACCAGCCTTAGCGTCTCTATGATATCCGAACTTACTTATGGTAGCGTCGCTCAACAAAACTTATTTCTCAAACTCCGAGATGACGACGCTGGCAACGACTTTCCTATCCTCTATCTGAAATCTCGACCAACTTCAGGAATTTTCCTGACAGTAAACCTTCCGCTTACCGAAAAGTATTCCTCTATCCTCGTGTCTGGAGGTAAGTTGGGGAGTTTTTGGTCAAACCACTACGAGTACTCCCCAGAAACTTTTATCCTATGACCGAAGTAGAAACCAACTATCAAACCAGCAAGATGAGCTTGGTGTGCTATATTGCTAGGGACGAAAATCCCCACCAACGAAACCAAAGCCCAAAAGCATGCTGCTATAATCATGGGCATTGGTATTAACCCGACCCAAACCATCAACGTAGGATAGAGTATCGCGACAGCACCGAGGATACCGTAGATACAACCGCTCGCCCCTACTGCTGGAATTTCAGAAAAGGGTGATGTAATCCAATAGGCCAATCCTCCAAGGATTCCGGCGACGAAATATATGAGCAAGAAGTTTTTCCTGCTTATCCTGAGTTCGAGAAAGCTGCCGAACATGATTAGCGCGAGCATGTTCCAGAAGAAATGCGTGAAGCCTCCGTGAATGAACATAGAAGTTATCAGCGTCCACGGCTTCTCGAAAAAATTTTTCGGAGCAAATCCAAACTCCTGGATTAAAAATTGTGAAGAGAAGAGAAACACGAGTGTGTTGGCGATGAGTAGCGAGATAGTTATCGTCGGTCTTCTAGGCTGTACTCTTAAGTATCCGTCCTGGAACATCAGAATAAAGTTTACCGCTTGATTATATTTAAAGTTGCTTCAACGTCTCAACGTCTCGAAAGTATGAGCGAGGGCGAAAAATCCTTTTCGCCGAATACCTGCGCTCGGTAAGCGTAGACTTCAACGTCCTTTTCCTTCCAACAGTCTGGCGAAAGCCCGGCTTTCATGCAAAGCGTCGAGAGAAAATCTTCCTTCTTCGGAATCTGCTCCCATACCTGTGGTAAGTAAGTTGCCTGGTAAAAACCTTTCTTGACGATGACACCCTCCCTTCCAGAAAGCTTTTTCAGCAAACCTTTCCAATCTTTGGACTCAAGCTTCTCGGGTTGCGTTAGCACAGAGATTTCGATCTCTATTTCGCGGAGCTCATTCTTGGTTACAGGAGGGAACCTCGTGTCGTTGACCGCGGCGTTGACCGCGTTTTCCATCACACACCTGTAGAGTTTTTCTTCGGGAAATATGCAACCTATGCAACCCCTGAGCTCGCCACGCTTCTTCAGAGTGACAAAGCATCCTCGCTTTTTCCTTAAACTTTCAGGGAGTCTTTTCTCTTCAAGCTTCGGCAAGCCCTTTCCAGCAAGGTAGTTTTCCAAAGTTTTTCTCGCAAGCTTCAGCAAAACCTTTTGCTCCTCCTCACCAACCTCACCCTCGTAAAAACCTATCGCGACGTAACCAACGACGGCATCATCCTTCCCAGTCACGTCTCCAGAATTCTTGTAAGCTATGAATTTTGGGAACCACCCTTTTTCTCTCGCGATGTACATGAGCGTGAGAATCGGAACTTTACCGCAGGCTTCACACTCGTTCCCCATCGCTTCGAAGTCCCAGCTCATTATTGCTCGCAGAGACTTTTCGTCGAGCTTCAACGCTTCCTCGTAGGGATGGTAGTGGGAAAGGTCGCTGCTCGCGACTACCAGGGTGTTATCGTCGACGTGCTCGATCAACACTTTGGCCAACTCTTCTGGATTAGTGCTGCAGGTTACGATCGGTAGGATTTCGAAGTTCTCGCTACCGAGCAGGACTTGCAAGAACGGGAGCTCTACTTCCACCGAGTGCTCGTGGGGCGTGTCCAAAGCCAGTATTCCCTTTTTAATCAGCTCGTTGGCCTCTTCGCTGACCTTGACGCTTCCCAACGGAGTTTGGTGGTGCGTATAATTTCCTATCGACGCTCCGGCAAAAAACTCATGATGGCTTGGACCGACGATGATAACCTTTTTAACGGAAGTAACGTCTACCTGCTTGAAGCCATGCGCAGCAACTTCACCAGAAAACATGTAACCAGCGTGCGGAACTATCAAGCCCCTCAACCTTCCGTAGCTCTTGAACGGAGCCTTCTCCAACAACTTCTTAACAGTAGCCTCAAGCTCCTTCCTACTTTCTGGGTAAAAAACTCCAGCCACGGCAGGCGGTCTTATGTATGATTCCTCCTCAAACTCTTCTACACGCATGGTGGAACCTCCTGAGGAATATTAAAAACTTGCAGCCGATTAAACTTTTTATTCCACGTAGATTCCTGGCTTCCCGAACTTTGCCTTCGCAGCCTTGTTTTGCGGGTCGTACCTGCTCTCATCGGTGGCCAGCCACGCGTTAACTTCCTTGAACCCGAACTCCTTTTTCAGAAAACTGACGTTCTCTTCGAGGAACTTCATTTCATCTTCGGTCGCGAAGTAGAGGAAAAGCTTTTCCTTCTTGCCAGCAAGCTTTATCACGTGTCTGATGTCTTCCAGCAACTTTTTGAAATTATCTCCTAGCTGCAAGAGCTTTTTGTCTACCCGCCTTTCCTCTGGCCACCTTTGCAGCGATACAAATCCTTCTTTTCCCATCCTGTGCCAAATTTCTTCGGCGAGGTGGGGAATCACGGGAGATAAAGCTATTGTCCACGGCTCGAGGACGAACCTCGCTCCCTTGAGGAAACCCCTCCTCAAGTAGCTTTCTAGCTCGTTCATCATCTCGAAGAAAATCTTTTGGGTATAATGCTTGAACCTCCTTCCTTCAAGAAAGCTGGTAGCCTCGTTCAAGATCGAGTAAAACTTTTCCACCAGCCATTTATCCGTTAAGCCCAACTCCTCGTAACGTGGGCTATCCTTCTGATTCTCAAGAACCCTTTCGCAGAGCATGAAGAACCTTTCCAACCTTCTTTTCAGGTTCTCTATTTCCCTTTCCCTCCAGTCGAGGGTCGAAGACTCTTCGGCGGCAGAAGCTAGGTATAGCCTGACCGTATCGGCACCGTGCTTCCTTATAGCTGCGACCAAGGGAATAACGTTGCCCAAGCTTTTGGACATCTTCTTTCCCTCGGCGATGAGCATCTCGTTCAGGCTGAAAGCTTTCGGCCAGAGTTCTTCAGGAAAGATTGCGGCATGATGGAAGATCGAGAAAGTCAGGTGGTTGGGTATGTGCGCTACACCAGTCCTCCTCTCGTCGAAAGGATACCAGTAGAGGAATTCCTTCCTCATCCTTTCAACGAGTTCTTTGCTTATCCCGCAGACTCTCTCCACATCATCGCTGCTCCCTATTCCAAGGAAAACGTAATCGAAGAACTCCCTCTTCAGCTGCTCGGGGGAAATCTTCTCGTTTTTCAAAACATGAGCTATTGTGTAGAATGCCATGTAAATCGTACTATCGGACAAGCTCTCTATTATCCACCTCCTGTCTTGGGGAAGCCTCGTTCCCAACCCTCTGCTCCTAGTGCAAGCCCACTCGTGAAGCCACTCTATGGCGTGCTCGAACTGCTTCCTGTAAACCTCCGGGATTATCTTCAACCTTGAAAGCAGCTTCCTCGCTCTTTCCTTCCATCCTTCGTTGGCATAATCCAGAAACCATTGGTCGGCGATAACCTTAACCACAACTCTATCGCCACACCTGCACCTTATGGTTTTCACGGGTCTTCCTTCAAAATCCTTGCTCGCGTTCTCGTACATCCTCGTCGCTAATTCCCTGCTCGTCAACTCTTCGAAAACGAGTTGTTTGGCTTCGCTAACCTTCAACCATTCAAAACCCTTGCAAAGCTCGTTCGTTCTCCCGAAGTAGAATTCCTTCGCGTAAAGCTTTTGGGTAGCCTTCTCCAGCTTTTCGGTATCGCGCTGGGATTCTATTCCTAGCTTTTCGCAGATTTCCTTCGCCGGAAACTCCGAAAAACCAGGGGTCTCGAAAAGCGTTATCGGCTTTATCTCTTCCGCTATTTTTTTGAGCTCTGGTGGAAGGTTCTCATCCTTCTTCAAATCCTCCAGAGCGATGTAATCATAAGGCGCATGAGCTGGAACAGAATTTACCACTCCTGTAGCGACGTTCGGGTCGACGAAGCTTGCGGGAAGGACGAAAACTTCCTTTTCGAGGAGAGGTATGAAAACCTTCTCGCCGACGAGCTTCGAGCCTTCGAACTCCTCCAGAACCTCGACAGAAAACTCCTGGTGCCTGAGCTTTTCCGCGCATTCCTTGCTGACGTACCATACCTCACCATCGACCTTCGCCTTAACGTAAGTCGCTGAAGGGTTCACCCAAACGTTGGTAACGCCGAAGACCGTCTCTGGCCTGAGCGTTGCGGCAACTAGAAATCCGTCCTTGAACTTTTCCTTGATGAGCGCGAACTCCGCGATGCTCATCTCCATTTCATCACCACCCTTCACATCGTCGGTAGTTACTGGGTTGTTGCAGGAGGGGCAGAAGAACACAGGGTGCTTGCCTCGCTTCAAGTACCCAAGCTCTTGCAAGTGGTGGTACTGCCATTCTATGAACTTGCAGTAGATTTCATCGCCCGTGGTAAACTGCCTCCTCCAGTCTATCGAACATCCCAACTCCTTTAAATCCTTGCTCCACACGCTGGCGTAGTAGTTTGCGATGTTCTCCGGGTTTACGAAGGTTTTCACGATCTCCTCGGCTCTCTCGGAGTTGTGCAGGCTGACGTACGCAAGATGATCTTGGATCACGCTCTCATCTCCAGATTCGATTCTCTTGGCTATCGCGAGGACAGGGGTTCCAGTAATGTGCCAGGCTATCGGCCATAAAACGTTGAAGCCCCTCAACCTTTTGTACCTTGCCGTGATGTCTCCGAGGGTGTAAGTCCTTCCGTGGCCGACGTGGGAGGCACCAGAAGTATAAGGATAAGGAATCGTCAAGAAGAACTTCTCCCTCTCGTCGGGATTTGCCTCGAAAACGCCAGCTTCCTCCCAAGCTGCCTGCCATTTCCTCTCTATTTCGCGGAAGGGAATGTCCATAAATTTTCTTTTCGCGCGGGACGTTTTAATAGTTTTTATCTTCCGATCTTCGGGCTTCTGAGGACGTGTAAAAAATGAGGAAAGGCTAAAGGAGTTTGGGACGCAGCTCCGTAGGGCTAACGATTTTTGAGGGTTGAAAAAACACGGCTATGCTTTCGCGCACAATTTTTGTAACCACCGAAAAATAGCGAAAAATTTTTAAATGTTTCGGTTGAATTATATACCATGGGCACGAAAGAACAACTCCTCAAGGCTTTCGGGAGAGATAGAGACTACTCTGGGGGAATGAATATTCGCGTGAAGGGAGAGAGGGGAGTGGGAAAGTTCGACGTCTCGGGCTGCGGAGGAGAGGTGTTAGAACTCCACGAGTGTGAAGGTATGTACTTGGACGCCACCGGAATCTCTCCGAAAGGGGTGTACATCCAAGACTCTTTCTTCCACGTTCGTGCAGAAATCGAAGCGGAACTCCCGACGAAGGAAATAAAGGTCGAGGGGTCGAGGATCACCGAGTTAGAGGTCGATGTAGAGAGGAAGAAGGATGGGATCTTTTCTTCCATCGGCTCTTTCCACAAATGTTTGTACTTCGAGGGGGAAGGTTGGACAGCAGAGCTGTACAGCACCGGTATCGAGGGGGTGGCGGAGATTCGCTCACGGGAACTCCGCCTCGAAAACCCGCTCAACCCTTTCAAGACCATAAACAGCCTGAAGTTCTACGGAAAAAAGCTCTGGGTCGAGGAAGGCTCGATCAACTACCTTTACTTAGGCGACAGCAACCTAAGGGAGGTTTACTTGGGTGAAGATGTAGTGATAGGTTTTCTGGACGCTTCGGGAAAGAGACTTACTTCACTCGAGAAAGTAGAGATCGACGGAACTTCCATATACCACGCAGACCTCAGCGGAGGTCGTCATCCCCAAGCCTTGGAAGACGCACTAAGGGACCATGCGCGTAACATCGATTTGTCTCGTAGCCAGGTCTTCTAGGACCTTCCAGCAGGCCTGTTCACTCACGGGAGCTCCTCCAGACAAACTCTCGTTAGCCAGGGGTATGCCTGTCGTGAAAACTTTTCCTACCAATCCGACGTGCGAGGAAGTTTCACAACCTTTTCCGGATGGATAACGACACCCTTGTCGGTAATTTCAAAGGGATGTCTTCTCATAGAATGAGAAGTTCCACGCATCTTCCACACTATTACACTCCTCTTAAGCTCTCCTCTAATTTCGTTGAGGTCGAGCCTTACTATTCCGTCGGCAGCATGCTCTACGCCGGGACCTCCGAATCCTCGCTCAGTAACGCTGACCTGAGAAACTAACATCGAGGTGCAACCCATTCCGGAGAGAACCTTCTTTAGCTGTAGAACTATTCCCCTTGCCATGGAAGGCTTGGTTATGTATAGCGTGGTAACGGAATCTATCACAGCCCTTTTCGCGCTAACGTCCTTGATGGCTTCCCTCAAAACGTCTATCAGCGATTGAAAATCCTGAGGGTCTCTGACAACGTATTTTTCTTTCTTGGCAGCCTCCCCTATTCCGGCAGTAAAGGCGTCGATGAGCGCCAACAAACCTTCTCTTTCATACTTGTTAATGTCCCAGCCAAACTGCTGCATGGAAATCCTCACTTGCACAGGATGCTCCTCCAGCAGGACTAAAACTCCGGGTTCCCCGTTTTCTAAGCCGTTGTAAAGATATTGTTGGGCAAATATCGACTTCCCAGTTCCGGGACCTCCTGCCAGCAACACAACATTTCTCGCGGGTATTCCGCCGTTGAGTATCTTATCGAAACCCGGTATTCCTGTTTTAACCCTTTGCATGAATAATCTTTGAGTCTTTCTTAAACAAAAAATTTTCCATAAAGAGACACAACCATACTCATGTCTGTACGTAGAGAGAATTCGGCTAGTAGAAAATTAATTTTCATCGATCTCTCAAGAAATAATAACCAAAATTATAAATGCCTGTGGGCTTAGAGTTGTATCTGAGAATTGGTTTACCGGTTTGTTGTTAGTTTTTACTGCTCGCACTCTTCACGTTTCGTTGAAAAAATGTTAGACGTCTAACAAAAAACTTCGACAAAAGATCCAAAACTACTATACGAGTTTTTTTGTTCTTCGTTCTTCAGTATTAATCTAAATATTTTTATAGTTTCGAAAAATATTCTGCCCCGCCCAAAAGCCTCCCTGGAGCTAAGCTCAAAGGGGTAGCGATGAGAGCGGAAGGACGGGGCGGGGCGACAAAGCTTTAATTTCTAGGATATTAAATTTTGGAATAGAAAGAATGAGAGAGACATCACAAAAAGGAATTAAAGGAGCCTTTTCTGCTATTAAAGAGAAAATTCCAAAACAGATGAAAGACCTTGGAAAGAATACAGGAAACTTTTTGCTAATGACATCGCTCCTTCCTCTCACCACTCTGCTTTCTAAAGGCAAAGCAAAAGGCGCTTTTAAAAAAATTCCTATCCAAGATGCAGAGAAACTAATGCTTTTGAGAGCGATGTTTAGAAGGAGAAGTTTGTTCACAACCCTTGGTGAAATACTGATGATTGCGGCGATTTTTTCTGCTCTTGGTGGAAACTGGTGGTGGGCAGTACCTCTCGGTATAATAGGTTGGGGTACACTTACAGTTTATACTCTCGATCCTTTCCTCGCTCTTTCACCACTTCCTCTTTGTGTCGCTGGCTATTACTTGTGGTTTGGTCCTATACC
>CAYUFF010000034.1:3369-9001 GCA_964444075.1 uncultured archaeon | reverse complement strand
ATTCCAGAAGTTCTAAAATACCTCTGCGAGAACCCGCAGGAAGACGTTGAGACAGCGTTGGAGAAACTCTCTCTTAAGCCGTTGAGCAAGGAAGAGGTAGAGAGGATTGCGAGAGAGTTGATAGAGGGTAAGGAGCTACCTTTCGGTAAGGCGTTGGGAATCGTGATGAGCAAGGTCAGAGGGAGAACAGACGTCGGAGTTGTGAGAGAAGTCGTTCAAAAAATCCTTTCAGAGACTCGATGAGTTTATCGAGCAGCGATGGTTGCTCAGGTTTCTCTGCGTGGACTTTTTCTTTCTCTCCTTGCGTTTTGTTCAGAAGTTCGTGGAGAGGGATGACTCTGACCTCTTTCGAAAAAACCTCCATGTCATCCTCACACTTAACTAGGACGTAAAAGCTTTTTGTCCCGAGGCTTGTTGGAGTGACGTTAAGGACGAATTCTTTGGTCGAGAGTGGTTTTAAGTAAAAAGTTTTCTTGAAAGTCTTTTCGTCGAACGATGCTACGACCTCAGCGAAAACACTTTCGTTCACGAGGTTCTTCACGCCAATCTTGACCTTGAAGCTCAAGTTAGGTACGGCCCTTTTCGGGAGGATGACCTCGAAAAGCCTGATTTTCTTCCTTTTAACGACTTTCAAGGAGGATGCGTTCCACTCTCCGAACTCGGTTACGAATAGAAGAGTGTAGTTTCCAGGGGCTTTCGGCGAGGAAACTTGCACGACACCAGGTTGCACGAGGAAGACTTCGTCTTGGAAAATCATATAAAGCTTATTCCTTTCTAACGTCGTCGTGACGGTAAGGTTGAACTTCTGGCCGGTTTGAGCTACTGCAAATCGAGGAAAAACTTTAACGTGCGAGTAGGTTCTTTTTGGGAAGACCTTTACGGGGATTTCGATTTCTTCACCCTGCTCAACTCCAAGGACCAACGGACACGTGTAAACGTAAGACTTTTTCAACTCTATCGAAATCTTCCCGAAGAAGTGCGTGGAGAAGTTTCCGCAGAGGAAGAACGACTTTTCTTTGGGTTGGATTTCGAAAAAATCTTCTCCGCTCTCGGAAACGCAAGAATTTATGCGCAGCTTAACTATTCCACACTCTATCAGCGAGGGAGAAACTTTTACTCGCAAGAGAAAAGCTCCGTCGTCCCTAACTTCCTTGGTCAGAAGCTCACCCTCGAGAGAAAAGAGGTCGGCCTCCTTAACGTCTAGCACTTCAACTTTATACTCGGACGAGCGAACCCACCTTATCGAGAGCTCGTACCCGGTTACTCTAGCGGTCTCGCTGAAGTTGGCCGATGGAAGGTTGGCCAGCTTTATGTGGGTCGCGTCGAGAAAGTAGGCTTCGTTCCACGTGGGGTCGAACGGTATCCACTTTCCATCCAAGTAAACCTCAGCCCAAGCATGCTTTTCGAAATCTTTCTCACCGAGAGCGATGCCGCTGACGTAGCGATAGGGTAGGTTCATCACTCTAGCGAATGAAAGGAAGAGGTTCGTGAACTCGTCGCACGTTCCCTTCCTGTTCTCGAAAACCCAGGAAGCGGGCATGGTTACCGGCTCGTAGCTCAGGTCGTAGGCCACGTTATCGTTGATCCACATCGCCAGTTGCGAGAGCTTCTTCAGCTTGTTATCTGTCCTGAAAGAATCGACAAACCTCAGGATGGAAGTCGATACTCGTAGGTAATCGTCGGAAGAGTTGAACCATACGGAAAACTTTTCGTCCAAGGGCGAGGAAGCGTTAACCTCGACGAGTAGCTTTATCTCGTAGGGAAATTTTCCCTCTGGGTAAAACTCCCTATACAGCAACTCTACCATGGTGTTGTTAAAGCTATCGTTCACAATCCTGAAGTTCGGAGGGTCTACGCTCAGAAGCTTTACCCTTTGCCTAGGAGTTTGCTGAGGTATGTATACCTTAACGGAAGCTTCCTCGAATTCGGAGAGTAGGGAGAGCTTCTCAACCTTGAACTCCCCGGAAATCGTTACCACGGCTTTCAAGTAGGTGACTTTCCGCGGGTTTTCTATTTTCTGGGCGAGGGAGGGAGAGGAGAAAATGAAGTAAAGCACGCAAACTGCTACCAAGTAGACTAACAAGCTGTTATTAGCCATAGTTTTCTTTACTCTCGGCGACAACACCATAAGAAATTTAAACCCTTGCTCGAAAAATAAAAATTGATGGGCCCGTGGTCTAGTGGCAGGACGCAGCTCTGACGCAGCTGAGGCAGGAGTTCGATTCTCCTCGGGCCCACTAACTTGGAAGGTATGATGAACCTCGTAATCCTCGGCCCTGCCGGTAGCGGAAAGAGCACTTTCGTGAAAAACTTTTCCGAGTTTTTGAAGAGTGAAGGGTATTCGGTAGGTTTGGTAAATCTTGATCCAGCTTCACCGCCCGTTTACAAAGCAGACAAAGACCTGCGAGATTACGTGAAGACAGAGGAGGTGATGAGAGAATTTTCCCTGGGAATCAACGGCGGTCTGATAAAGTCGATGGAAATTGCTCTAAGTTTCATCGACGAGCTTGTAGAGAGTAAGAACGACTTTAACCTTTACGATACTCCCGGACAGATGGAGCTGTTTCTCTACACCAGCTTCGGCGAGGAAATCATCCGTAAGATTTCCTCGAGTGATAGGACTGTCTGCCTGTTTTTGGTAGATTCTGAAGTAGCGAGCACTCCAGAAAACTTTTTCTCCATAATCTTGCAAGGAGCCGTCGTCTCGGTAAGGTTCTCAACACCGACTTTAACCCTTCTCAACAAGTGCGACAAGGTTGCGATAGACATCGACGAGCTTTTAGAAAAGGCTGAGGAAGCGAGCGGGGCGATGGGGGAAATTACGGAAGCTTTGAAGCCCTTCGTAGACTATACTAGCCTGAGGTTCAGGCCGCTGAGGATTTCCGCTAAGGATTGTGTGGGCTTCGAAGAAGTCCTCACGATGCTCAACGAGGTTTTCTGTACGTGCGGAGACTTGAGCTAAAGCTTCGCGGCAAGCTTTATACTTTAGACTCCGAAAATAAAAATATACCTCGGTCTTTGAAGAAAGAAATTTACGACTTGGTTTCGGAGCTGAGAAAATACAAGAAAGTTGTAGCCGTAATCCTTTTTGGCTCTCATGCAAAGAAGAAAGCCAAACCACTTTCTGACGTCGATATCGCTGTAATCGTTAAGGATAGGGACAAAAAAGACGGAAACGGAGGTGGCTATCTATTCTTCTAAATACCTAGATGTCATACCCTTCCACAGACTACCCTTGTACATCCAGTTCGAAGTTTTGAAACACGGCAAAGTTCTTTTCCTGAGGAACAAAAGGTACTTTTTGAGGATAAACCTGCAAGTGTTGAGAGAATACCTTGACCACGTTCATCTGTATGAGCGGATGAGTAGGTGTTAACCGTGAACTTGAGACTAGCATCGACGATAAAAAGGATAGAAAAACACGTGAAGAACGCGAGAAAGTTGTCCAAGAAAAACCTGGAAAATTATTTGGTCTTCAACCCCTTGGCGATGGAACGTTTTCGAGCTGTGAACAGCGCCATAGATTTGGGTGAGATAATCGTCGCGTAAAAGGAGCTCGGATTTCCTTCCAAGTACAGGGAAATCTTCGCTATCTCCCCGTAGAGTTTTCCGTACTTCTTTTCCATCCTCACACTTTTCAGAGAATCGTAGACCAACGCTTCTTCCGCACCGCTGAAGAAAGACACACTCAAACCCCAGCAAAACTCTACTAGGGCAAACGCGTTGAAGTCGTTTCCTATGAAGTAAAGGAACGAAGCTATCAAGACGAGAAAATTTCGTAAGAGTATTGAGGTTTTTCTCCCTACCTTATCGGCGAAGTATCCTGTAGGAATTTGGGCGACGGTTGTGGTCAGGAAGAAAATTGCTTGTAGCGTCATCACTTCCGTGAACGTGAGGTTGGTTCTGGAGGAGGAGTATGAGAACCGGTAAAGGAAAAAAACACGGAGGAGAAAAAGTACACGAGCTTAATTTTCCTTAAGTTACCAATTACGAGGGCGCGAGTAAGGAGTAAGAGAAGAACCCTTCAACTTAACACCGAAAGCACCCTCGCGTTCTTTATCCCCACCAACCCCCCTCTCGGCTCCGCAAGTACCTCTCCACACTTAACACACTTAACGACAGTAGCAGCCTTGTTAAAAATTATCTGGACGTTTTTGCAGTTCTTACATTCAACTTTTATGAACCTACTACTCGGCATCTTGATGTACTCAACCCTTTTCACCACGCTCCCACCAATTCTTAACTAACCTGAACGAGCTCAAACTTCTTAACCCTCCAACCCTCACCACGAGTATGAGCTTTTTTGCACTTGGTACACCTAAACCTGAGGTCGACTTTTTTCGTCGGTTTTTCCCTGTCTGGCTTCGGCCTCGGAAACGAACCGTAGCCCTTGAGTTTCCTCAAGAACCTTCTCTGCCCGGCCGCCAACGTCCTTTTTGACCTCCTCTTTACTTTTTCCACTGTATGGATTTGGTGGGATCTGCAAAATGGACAGTAAGTCCTTATTTGCTTCGGATACTTCATACTTAAAATACCTCACCCCTCAACTTTTAAAGTTATCGTCACCTCTACGGCTTACTGTCGATGGTGAAACGTGAAGGAGGGATATTACTGTGGTGAACAAGCAGCACTTCGGATTTTATATCGGTCGGCTGCGGAGACGTTATCAAGTTGCTCTATCACGCCGGTTATGGGAGGAGCCCGAATGTGTTTGCCCGATTCCATAAGTTTTTCCGATTCTCCCGTCGTGGCGAGTGGTTATCGTAGGTCGTCTAGCTGCGTGCTCGCCACACTTAAAAGGATGGTCAAACACAACCAACGATGGAAGGATGGAGAGAAGCAAAAAAATAAATAATTTTTAATTTTTAGAAAGAAGGATAACTAAATGATGTCGTAGCGAAAATGGCCTTGGTGTTGGTATGAAGAAAAAACTGCTCGAAAAGTTATTCGGGACTGGAACGCTCGGTTCCCTATTCGGGCGTAAGAAAGAAAAAGGAAGAAAACCTCTTGTGATTGCTGTGAGCGGAGATCCTGCGTTCGCATTGGTGGTGCAATCCATCGTCGCGAATTCCGTATACATCGGGGAGAATCTCTTAGAGTTCGAGTCGAGCCGTGGCGTGAAAGCGGCGTACGACGGCAGGGTGTTCAGCGATTGCAGGGAGGATACCGTGTGCTTCCCGTTGGGAAGCTTTGCCTACAAGGCCGTAAAAGGTTTGGGCGTAAGACCCATGGCTTACCCGCCTACGGATTACTTTCGAAGGCCGCTCCGGGAGCGCGACGTTTACACTGGTAACAGGACAATCCCAGTGGTCGAAAAAAACAAGGAAATAATTCTGGAGAAACTGGGGAAAGGCAGCGGGCTTGAGAAGCTCATAGAGGAAGAAGACTTCGAGCTGTACCACGACAGCGAAACGGGCGTCAGGAAAGGTAGGGGGTTCCTGGGGGTCGACACCTCACCGATCGTAGCGCCGCATAGCGATTTCGAAGTGATAGAAAAGTTTTACAGGCTCTTACCAACACCCTTCGACTATTCGCAAATCGTCGAAAGCCTCGAGTTCAGCGTTCCGAAAAGTGTCTCAGAGAGCTTCGGACGTTTCTTCGAACGACCACTCTGAAGCGAACTCCTCGAGGT
>CAYUFF010000034.1:0-3269 GCA_964444075.1 uncultured archaeon | reverse complement strand
CTAAGCTTTAATTTTACCGTGCACCAAGGTTTAGTAAGATGTCAAGTAAAGGCAAGAAACCTAGAGTCTCGATAATAATCCCGACCAAGGACGAGGAAGAAGGCATAGCGAAGGTCATATGCAAAATTCCAGAAGAGGTTTTGAAAGACGGTGAAGTAATAATTGTGGACAACTCGAAGGACTCTACTCCGCTGATAGCAGAGAGGTTAGGGGCAAAGGTAATCAGGGTGAGGAAGCAAGGAAAGGGTTACGCGATGAGGGTTGGAGTGAGAAATTCTAGGGGAGAAATCTTGGTTTTCCTCGACGGTGACGGCACGGACCCTCCTGAATACATTCCCAAGCTCTTGCGAAAGCTCGAAAGCGGAAAATGCGATATAGTTATAGGTGCTAGGAGCTTCTCTTCACCCTCACCGAAACTGAAAGAAAAGGTAGTTTTCGACGCTTACGCTCCCTTCGTGATAGGACTCTTCAAGGTCTTGGGGATGAAGATGAAGGGAGGTTACGACCCTCTCGGAGGATTCAGAGCTATGAGGAGGGAAACGTGGGACCAGTTATCGTTGCAATCGGACGATTTCCTGATCGAGACGGAGATGAACCTGAAAGCTATTCAGAAAGGACTGAAGATGTGCTTCGTAAAGATACCGTTGTTACCTAGGGCAGGAGGGATGCTGAAGAGCAAGTTTGTAAAAAGCTTCGACCAGTGGGCTAAGATCTTAGCCTACTGCCTCTCTTTCGTAAAGGACGAAAAAATAAAGGAAAAAATATGGATGCTGATGAAGGGTAAGAGCGTTTTAAGTTGAACAAAGGGTCGATGTAGTAGGGGCGATCGATAAAGCCCAAGGAAAACCACCTCGCAAACGGCGATTGTAACTGGGGTAGCGGACAGTAGTTAGCCAGGAAGTGCTCAAAAATATTTAACTGAAGCTTCAACCTAATTCCATGACGAGCGTAAATCAAAACGAGATTAAAAAATCGGAGATTCAGCTTAGAGTTTCTCCCAACCCACCCTACTTCGCCGATGAGGTAGTGGTTGGAAGCGTGGTCAAAGCTGTGAGTCGTGGAAGACCTTCTAAAAAAGAAGCTTACCTTAGGCTGGGGTTCGTCGATATGATTAAAAAACAGGTTTTCGTGGAGGTTACCATTTCTTTATCTACAGGAAAAGCGTTAGCGAAACTATTGGAAGAAACAGTGAAGAAGCTGGAAGCCGAGCTCGAGAAAGAAACCGAAGAAAAGCCAAAGGTCATCGCCAGGAGCACGCGAGAACTCGAGTACATAGGTTAAGAAACGGTTTTGATCAGCTCACCCTTCAAGTGGTAAGTGCTCGCTCCAACCACTTTAACCTTCACGAACTTTCCCAGCAAATTCCTAGTAGAGTAAATTACCACGGGCTTATAAGCAAAATTCCTCGCTATCCACGTGTTTTCCTTCGTCCCTCTCTCATCCACTATGCACTCGCCAACCCATCCAATCCATCTCTTGTTCTTTTCAAGAAAAATTCTCCTGCTAACCTCGTAAGCTCTTTTAGACCTTTCCTTCACAATCCTTGGGTCTACCTTAGGAAGTTTCGCAGCTTCCGTCCTTGGCCTAGCGCCGAACTTCGATACGTTGACGACGTCTGGCTCGTACTTTTCCAGGAATTCGAGCGTCCTTTCAAACTCCTCCTCGCTTTCGGTGGGAAATCCGACTATTATGTCTGTAGCTAATGTAAGCTCTGGTATTTCCCTCAGGAAGGTTTTCACTATCGTCTCCACGTCTTTCGTCGTGTAGAACCTTTTCATGATTCGCAAAACCCTGTCGTCGAAAGATTGGATTGGAAGGTGGAGGAACTTGAATATTTTCTCTTGCTCGCGGTAAACCTTCACCAACCTCTTCAGGATTCGCTTCACGAAGAACGGGTTCATCATCCCTACTCTAACGAAGAACTTCCGTCGCGAGGAAGAGCAGACCATCTCGAGGAGTTCCGGAAGGAAAACCTTCCCTTCGAAGTTGTAAGAAGCAGTATCCTGGGCTGTGATGTGGATTTCCTTGCAACCCCCATCGAGGAGCGATGTGACGCTCCTCGCTATTTCATCGGGAGGGAAGCTTACCAACCTCCCCCTCGCGAACCTAGTGCAACAGTAGCTGCATCGCATGTTGCAACCTTCCGAAATCGGAACTATTCCTATCACAGGGTTCAAGAGGACCCTTGGTAACGAGAGCTTGTTCGGCACTTCTTCAGAAAGTTCGATAACTTTTTCGCCCTTCAGAACCTTATCGACAACCTCGCAAACCTTGTGGATGGAGCGAGGATCGATGATGGCAGAAAATCCTTCTACCTCCCTCTCTATCCTCTCGAGGTTAATCCTTGGCAAGCAACCGGCAACGATTAACCTTTTTCCCTGCGATGCGTACCTTTTCAAGTGGTAGATTACCTTTTCCTCAGTCGGTGTTTTAACGCCGCATGTGTTCACTATTATCACGTCCGCATCCTCTTCTGAGTCGGAGATTTCGTATCCACGCTCTTTCAGCAAGCCTAGCATGAACTCGGAGTCAGCTTTGTTAGCGCTGCACCCGAACGTCCTGAGAAAAACTTTAGCCTTCACCATGTTCACAAAAAATTAAAGGCAGGCGAAATAATTTTTATGCCGACGTTGAGCGAGAGAAACTTGAAGAGGTTTTTAGAGTACTACGGGATAGATGCCGAGATTCTCGAGTTCGAAGATTCGGTAATGGGAAGCCAGAGAGCCAAGGAAATGGTCAAGGAGAGCGGACTCGTAATAAAGACGATAGTCCTTATGTGCGATGAGGCTAAACCTTTCATCTGTATTCTCAGGGGAGAGAGGAGGGTTGACCTGGAAAAGGTCAAGGAATTAACGGGGTGTGAAAGCTTGAGGTTAGCCAAGGCGAAAGAAGTAAAACAGCACGTTGGTTACGATGTTGGAGGAGTTCCTCCGTTTGGTCATCTGAAGAATTTCGAGACCATCGTCGACGAGGAAGTCGAAAGGCTGGAAGATTCCCAAGTTCTTTTCTCTGGAGGTG
This sequence comes from uncultured archaeon, assembly GCA_964444075.1. Lineage (GTDB taxonomy): Archaea > Aenigmatarchaeota > Aenigmatarchaeia > CG10238-14 > SCSR01 > CAYUFF01. The sequence goes on along the minus strand of CAYUFF010000034.1, from coordinate 251 downwards.
GTTCGCACTATCACTTGATGAGAATAAGGAAGGGAGAGTTGATGAGGGTATTGAGCGATGTTGTTAAGAATGTGAAAGTTGGGAAGATAAGCGAGTAACTCTCATGTTAGACGTCTAACAATTTTCTGAGGCTGAGGAAGAAGAGATGTAAGCTTAAAAAGTAAGCATTTTTCATGTTAAACGTCTAACACCAAGAAACTCCTCATAAATTTTCTGGCACAATGTTAAACGTCTAACATCTCTTTCCTATT
>CAYUFF010000033.1:1010-9576 GCA_964444075.1 uncultured archaeon | reverse complement strand
GCCTGTCCGTTCAACTCCAAGGCCGGGGCGATCTTCCCGAAGAGGATAGGAGGTCAGCTATGCTTGATTTTTACCCTCTATCCAGACATCCCGCCTTCCCAGCTTGCGATAGTTTACTTCAGCAAAATTTCAGAACTCTTCGAGAAGGAGTTCTGGGAGGAGTGGAACAGGTATTTCGCAGTAGAGGAAAGGACTGTAAGGTTCGATAAGGTGAAGAGGCCGCCCTTCGTGGAAGTAGGCTCCCAACCGATAGAAACCGAGGAAGGGTGGTTGATGTTCATCCCAGATATCCTCTACGAGGGAGGAAACTTTTTGGAGTTCAGGATTACCGCGATTCTGTTAGATCGCGATGACCCTAGAAAATTGATTGCGATGGCCAAAGAACCGCTGCTAACACCCGAGGTTGGGTACGAGAAGATGGGGAGAGCGTACCCGCTGACGAAGATAGCCATGCCTACGTCGGCGTTGGTGGAAGACGGAAAGGTCTATGTTTACTACGGGGCTTCCGACCTATTTTGCTGCGTCGCCTATTGCGATTACGAAGAGTTGCTGAAATACTTGGTTGAAGAGTGTAGAGTATGATAGAGCTAAAAAGGTACGAGGGAAACCCCATAATAGCTCCGAACCCTAGGAATCCATGGGAAGCCAAAGCAACTTTTAACCCAGGTATCATAAGGATAGGCGAAAAGACATACATCCTCTACAGGGCGATGAGCATGGATAACACCTCGACGATAGGCTTGGCCGTGAGCAGCGATGGTTTCGTGGTCGAGGAAAGGTTGAGCCTCCCCGTCTACGCACCTAGGAAGTACTTCGAGATGAAGCTCAAGGGGGAGAAAAACACGGGTTGTGAGGACCCTAGGGTTACTTTGATCGACGATAGGATTTTCATGTGCTACACGGCAGTAGGCGAGAGCGGCCCCTTCATCAAGGTCGGAAAGGTCAAGGTAAATCTGGCGATAAGAGTGGCCCTGACTTCTATAGCCTTGGAGGATTTCTTGGGAAGGAACTGGAGCACGTGGGAAGAGCCGAAGCTAATCTCCCCTCCCGGGACTTGGGATAAGGATGCCTGCATCCTGGAAAGGAAGGTTGAGGGAAGGTTTGTCTTCTTCCACAGAATTTTTCCAAACATCTGGATAGATTCTACCGACGACCTCAGCTTTAAGAAGAAGGGTTGGGTTTGCGGTTATGAGTGCATGAGCGTCAGGAAAGGGATGTGGGACGACGACAGGGTCGGAATAGGAGGACCCCCGATTCCCACCGAAGAGGGTTGGGTGTTAATTTACCATGGGAGGTCGAGCAAGGACGGAAAGTACAGGCTGGGTGCTGCCCTTCTCTCCAAAGAAAACCCTGCCGAAGTGGTTAGGAGGCTGGAGGAGCCCATCCTCGAACCCGAAGAAGGGTACGAAGAAAGCATAGTGTTTTCTTGCGGACAGGCGGTAGTCGACGATACGCTTTATCTCTACTACGGGGCGGCCGACAAATACGTCGCGGTAGCAACCTGTAGGTTTAGCGATTTGTTGAGCGTATTGGTGAGGTAGTCAAACTCAAACCCCTCATTCCGAAATCCTCAACATCAAAAAACCGGTTGCGAGTAAGATTATTCCTACCAGCTTGAGGATGGTGAATGTTTCATGGAAGAAAGCTACTCCCCCAAGGAAGCACGCAAGGGAAGCCGTAGCAGAAGAAACGCCGACGACCATGCTTGCCCTACCTTTTTTGAGGGCTTTCCATACGAACATGATTGCTAGCAAATTCAGGAGCAAGAAACACCAAAAATGCGACGATAACAGTAAGGTGAGCCAATGCTGAGGGTTAGTGAGGGAGAATTCCGTGGTGAAAGTTAAGGAAGATTTGGCGAAAAGGCCTGCGCATCCAAAGCCGATACCAGCAACGACCCCGTGCTTCACCTCCTCTCTCATAACTCTCACCCTTAGACCATGGAAAGAAGGAAGCTTCCCGAAAGTAAAAGTGCAAGCCCTAACCATTCGATCCTCTCACACTTTTCTCCCAACACCACCTTACCGAACGCCCACGTAACTATGACGTTCAAGTTTAAAAGAGGAGAAACCACAGAAACTTCACCCATCGACAAAGCTTTTAAGAACAGAGCACCACCAGTCAGCATAAGCGAAGCACCAACGAGTAGCAAAGGATTCTTGACAGCTTCTAAAAGGTTTTTCTTTCCTGTGAGGGCAATCTTTTGGAGGATTATCGAACTACCGTAGCAAACTGCAGCGATCAACGTTAGCAAAAGCCAAAATACCATGGTAAGATTTTTTATCTTCAAAAAAATAATAAAAATTATGGAGGAGGAGAAAATCTCACCCGAGAGTAAGATGCTAGAAGAATTGGAGAAAAAGCTAGAAGAGTTGACCGCACAAAAAGAGAATTTACAGGCTCAAATCAAGGAAGTAGAAAGGAAACTCGAAGAAAACGTGACTAAACAACAAGAAGGTAGGGAGCTGTTGAAAAAGCTTATGGAAGAAGAGATAGGGTTAGCTAAGAAAAGGGAAGAGTTGAAAGCAAAGCTCGAGGAAGTTAAGAGAAACATAGAAAAGCTCTCTACCGTCAAAAGAGAGCTTGAAGAGCTCTGGAAGGTTTCATGGCCACGAGAATAATCGGAATACTTTCTGGGAAAGGTGGTGTAGGAAAAACGACCGTAGTCGTTAATCTTGGTATTGTGCTTTCTCTGAATTATAAGAAAAATGTGGTCGTCGTGGATTGTAACGTTACTAGCTCACATCTAGCACTCTACTTGGGAGTCTACTATTATCCAGTAACCATCAACGAAGTTCTAAGAGGAAGACTTAAAATGGACGGAGCGATTCAAGATATTCAAGGGTTGAAAGTTATTCCAGCCTCCCTTACGCTCGAAAGCCTGAAAGGAATAGACATTTCAAAGTTGAAAAAGGCCGTGAAAGATCTGAGAGGAAAGGTAGAGTTTGTTATTTTAGACGCTGCCCCAGGATTGGGAAGAGAAACCTTAGCCGTAGCGAACGCCTCCGACGAAATCATACTGGTTACCACACCTCACGTACCTCCCGTAACCGATTGCCTTAGGATTAAAAAATGGTGTGTAGAAAGGGAAATACCGATAAGAGGAATAGTGGTGAACATGGTTACCAAAGCTCATTATGAGCTTTCGGAAGAAGAAATAGAAAGCATGCTCGACTTACCAGTCCTTTGTTCAATCCCCTTTGATAGAAGCGTGCTCAAAGCCCTAGGTTTGAAGTTACCGATTGTCGTCCTGAATCCATATTCGAAAGTAAGTCAAGCCTTCATTAAGCTTGCTTGCGAAATTCTAGGAATGGAGTATAAACCCCCAAGCCTTTTCCAGAGAATCAAGTCTTTCTTTAGAGGTTAACCATCACCTCCAGCTTCCGTACCTTCTAATCATTTTCTTCCTTTTCTCCAGTATACCTTTTTTTCCTCTTGTCTTGGACAGCAGAATCACCCCGCCTACCACTCCGACCGAAAGGAGTACCAACCATTTTACCTTGCTTATTTGGGCTATGAGAAAAGAGAAAAACCCAGTTAACGGTTGGGGTTTTCCCTTTTTCATTTTTTCAGAAATTAACGAAGGAGGCGGTTGAAGGATGAGTACGAAGGAATCACTCTTCTCAATTTCGTCTGTAACGACGTCGACTTTTACCACATAGGTTTTTGGTTCGAGTTCGCGAGGAGCGTTAATTTTCAACTTTACGTCCACTTCTTCCCCCACGCCCAAGATGCTTTTTTTCTCCGGATGGAAATCGAACCAATCTTCTGGTAAACCGCTTATTCTTATCCTTAAGTTGTGTAAATCGGTTTGGCCCGAGTTCATAATTTTTATGTGGAGAGTTTGATTTTTACCCGCCTCTATGGTTTGTTGGACACCGAAGATTATCGCCAAGTCTTTTCTCGCTACTACGGATATTTTTTTGCTCGAGGTGTCAGGTAGATAGTTAGTCTTCGTCGCTTCAAGGGTAATGGTGAACTCACCTTCCTTGGCAGGAGAGATTATGGAAAAGGTGAATATACCATCTTTGTCGGTAAAAGTGTTACCCTTGATACCGTCGAACTCGTAAGTCACGTTGGCATCCTCCACGGGCCTTCCTCGGTCGTCTCTCACAATGCCCTTGACGTTGATGGGCTCGTTCAAAAAGTATCGATCTTTATCTGTCGTAAAAATTACTTTCAGCCTCGACATCTCTCCTACGACGAACGCAGAGAGGTGGGTAACGCTAAACTTAACCACATCCCTTATCGTGTCGACCTCAGCCTCAACCTCTTTCCATCCGGCCACGCATTTTCTCGCTTTAAAGTTCCAATTCTCGCAGGCGTACACCTTGATGAGTAACTCGTTGAGAATTACTCTCGAATCGTATCCAATTTCTATGTTAGCTTTTTCGAAATCGTGAGCAAACTCTATTGCTGCTCCTCCAGCAACCTTGAGGCCAGGAACCTTAACGTCTTTTCCGAAAATATCTATCTTTAACCAGTCTTCCCATTCACTCTCAACTTTAACGTTCGTCAAAACTATCTTAAACTCAGGAGAAGAAAACTCAACGTCGTACACACCCTTAGGTACGTAACCAGAGTACGGCCCGTTGACAGTTATGTGTTTAGAATAGCCAGGTTTTGAAAACGTTAATATACCGCTTACACTCCTACCTTCAGCGTCGACTAGATTTCCTGTGACAGGCAAAACATACTCTAAAGAAAAGGAAATCGTAGCATCGTAGCCTTTATAGGTGGCAGTTATCTTTAACTCGTGTTCTCCAGGTGGTTTTTCGGGAAGAAGGATTGTTAAACTACTATCTCCAACGCGGAGTATCTTTATTTCCTCTCCGTCGATTTCGGGAGTTAGAGTAAGAAGTTTTAAAGAAGTCGAGTTGCCTCTGTACGATGCTCGAAGACCGATCGTCAGTTCTTGGTTTGGCAATACCTCATGAGTAACGGAAGTTACGAGAAGGGATAGGACGGGGTTAACCCTTATCTGCGTGAAGGCTTTTCTTTTAACATCCTGATAGTCGACTTCTACTTCTACTCTGTGCTCACCTTCTTTTAGCTTTTGAGGAAGAACGACCCATCTACCGTTAACGTTGTCGAAAAAGTAATCTGCAAAGATTCGCGAACCGTCCACAAACACCTTAAATTTTACACCCTCTTTAATTTCTTCTTCTCCGTCTCCCACCTCTTTGACTTTTAAGAATACTTTCAACGAGGAATCTGGGTAGATGGTTTGCGGCTCTATACCGACTATGCTTACGCGAAGGTCTCGCACCACAAACCCAACCTCTTCCGTTACGCTACTGACATTGTCGCTGCATACAAGGACGCCTGAATACTCTCCTAAATAAGGAAACGTCGAGTAAGAAGCCTTAAACTCTCCCGCACTTTTAACGAGTTCGATTTTTTTCGAAATCGGGTTCTTTAACTCTAACCATGCCTTCAAAGTTTCGTTGGACGAGTTGGAGTAGCATTGGAGACGGATGTCTACGGAGCCATCGACCCAAACTAAACTCGGGGATACGGAGTAGTTTAGTATAAAAGGTTCTCCCTTGACTACACTTCCTTGAAAGAATAAGTGTACGCAAAAAAGGACAATAAAGATTACCAAAGAGCTTCGTGAGCTTCCCATAATTTAATTTTCTTTTGGTATCTAAAAAACTTAATTTTCTTTTTTAAAGCTCTCTCGAACGAATTTTTTGTAAGTTGATGGTTAGCGACACAAGGACTTTGGAAAGTCTTCCACGAAATGCTTTATCCTCTTCTCTTTTTCAGAACAGGCAAACCCGTATGAGGATTCTCTACTACTATAAATCCTGGGGGAAGGGGGATGGCATCCCTTGGGTCTTTCGAGAAGTAATAGAGGGTGACCCTACCCTTAGTCGTTCTATGAAGCCAATACTTTTCACCTTTTTTGTTCGTGTAGGAAAAACCTCCAAAGAACATTCACTCCACCAACAAAATTTTTTTACTTTCGTTCAACACAACGTCCCTTGCTACGATAATGGCAGTAATCGTGTTGTTACCTTTCTTTATCCCACTCGAATCGTAAGATTCGGGTAAAGAAAAAGTGTAGTGGAACGTGTTTTTGCCTTTAGCCAAGCTTACGTTGCTTACCCTTTTGAACCAAAGGAGTCCTTCTTTGGTTTCGATGGCATACACGAGCGAGGTTACCCTTTCAGGACTCCTATTCCAGTAAACGATAACATCGAAATCCACAGTTTCACCAGGGTGAAACTCGTTCTTAGTAAGGTTTATACACAGACTGAGGGGTAAGGGCACTTGCAGGGACCTTTCCTCAAAGAACGATCTCTCGCAACAAAAGTAACCCACGAGCAAGAATACAAACGCTAGTGTTAGCGAAATGACAACTCTTTTCACACTTTCACCACGAAAGAATATTTTCTCAAAACCCTAAAGAGTCTTTTTTTAGACACGAGGCCGGTCGGAACGGTTTCTGGCTTCAAACTTTTCGTCACATTCTGAAAGTAACCCAGGAAATTTACGCAAAAATTGGGTTGGAAGATTAAAGGCTGAAAGACGAGAGAGAGCACATCCTCTGACAAACCTTCGCTAGAAAGAAAAGAGGTGAAAGAAACCAAAAGGATACTCGCTATCGGAGAAAAGAGTGCTAAGTTTCCATAATTTTTCAGGTTTTCTTTGTTTCCGAACAAAGTTTTGAGGTTTTCTATGGAGAAAAAGTTTCTCCTATTTTCCTCCAAGTATTTGACGAGCAAAGTCTTATCGGAAAAACATTCCATCAAATCGAAAGGTAAAGGATTGTTGTTTTCGTACTTCAGCGTAGTGAGCAACTCACTAAGATAATTTTCCACCCATCCCATCTTTCCGTAAAGAAGCTTTCCGCTTACTCCCCTTTTCTTGATTACTCCTCTTTCCTCCAACACTCCCTTTTCCACCATCTCCTTCCAGAGAGGCAGCCTTTCTCCTTTTTGGTACAGGGCGTTGCCTTTATACCCCCATATTCTCTGGATTTGTTTCAAAGTCCTGCATTGGTCTAGGCAGCTGCACCAAATTACCCAAAACTTATCGAACTCCCAGAGTCTGGAAGGCATTGTTTAATGTTTCAGATTTTTGAATAAAATAATTTAATATAAAAAACTTTTTTCAAAAACTCCATTTTAAATTTTTTTAATTCTATCGCCGTTTGAACAGAAAATCATTAGTCTATAGCTTTAATTTTATTATGATTTCAAATTCATATTTTAATTATGGAAAGTGTACTTTTTGCGATAATAGTTGTACTCATGGCTGTGATATTCCTCCTACTTTTCAAGTATCGTAGACTGTCGGAAAAGATGAAAAAATATGTGCAACTAGAGGCGGGAGAAAAAGTTTTGAACCATGGAATAGAGGAGGAGATAAAAAAATTGAAAGAAGAGATAGAGACCGTTAAGGAGAGCATAGAAGAAAGGGAAGAAGTATGGAAAAGGATTAAAAAATTGTTTAGGAGGATTTAAAAATGGTCGAAGAAGAGGAGATTACCGAGAAATACAAAAGGTTGGCTTCTTTGGTAGAAGAGCTCTCTAAAAGGTACGGTGAAGTCGAAGAAATAGAAGAATTAGCAAGAAGGGTTGAGGACGTAGAGAAAAAAGTCGATTTTAAGCTGAAGGAAATGGAAGAAAGGTTGTCAAAGGTTAAAGAGACACCGGTCACAAAAAGGTTCAAAGAGGAAATTCTCGCTGCTGTAAGAAAGGAAGTAGAGGAGAGGATGAAGGAAATTACGGAGTTGCCAGAAATCAAAAAGATGGAAATATGGGAGAGCGTTATCGAAAAGCTTTCTGAAAAATTCGAAGACCTTAACACCAGGTTAGCGGCGCTGGAGAAAGAAGTAAAAAAACCGATAGAGAAGGTGTTTCCAGAGATTGGGGAGATGAAAGATTTCTTAGCTTCAAGCGATAGGATAATCGCCTCAAAGGTGAAGGAGGAAGTCGAAAAGAAGCTAAGGGAAATCTTTGTAGGAATAAAAAAGTTGGAAGAGGATACGAGACGAATTATCAAGTCTAACGAGAAGTTAAAAAAGGAGGCTGAAGGACTGAGTAAAAAAGTTTTTGATTTTCATAAAGGCCTTCGTAAAGCGGTCGAAAAGTCTGTGCATGAAAAGTTCGTAAGCAAACTTGAGGAGAACGTAGAAGCACAACTCCCAAAGCTCGTGAAGGGTTACCTGGAGGAGGTGGAGAGGAAAGTCGGTACTCTCGTCAACGAGCGCGTCGGCTGGATAAGGAAGGAACTGAAGGAGCTATCTTCTACGTTCGAAGAGGTCGAGAAGGATGTGGAAGCCGTGAAGAGACTGAGGGAAGAGGTACGCGCAGAGCTGCTCGATGCTAAGGAAAGCATAGGCAACGAGCTCAGGAAGGAGATGGCCAAACTGATGCCCTCGATGACAAAGAAGGAGCTCAAGGCTTTATCGGCAGAGGTAGAAAGGAAGGAGAAAAAGCTCAAGGAGGAAATAGAAAAACTCAAGGACATGCTCAGAAGGAGCGAGCGCGAAGCCCAGAGACAACTCCCAAAGCTCGTGAAGGGTTACCTGGAGGAGGTGGAGAGGAAAGTCGGT
>CAYUFF010000033.1:0-910 GCA_964444075.1 uncultured archaeon | reverse complement strand
AATAGAAAAACTCAAGGACATGCTCAGAAGGAGCGAGCGCGAAGCCCAGAGACAAACTAAAACTCTCATATCCGAAGAATCTGTAACGCTTGAAAGCAAAATTTTAAGAAAAGTTGAGAAGGAAGTTTCAGCCTATCGAGAGACTTCCCTTGGTCTTTTGAAGAAACTAGAGGAAATGCGTGAAACTTTTGATAAGAAGCTGGAAAACGTTCGTGCGACTTTTTCGAATCTCTTGGAAGAAAAAGTAAAAGAAATAGAGGAGAGGGTGAAGAAGTATGAAAAAAGGATTTCTGAAATAGAAAAAACTATGGAAGGTCTGCCGAGGTTGCTGGAGGAGGTCGGAGAATGAAAGTCCTTGAAAGAGTGATAGGAACGATAAAAAAGTTGAAAGCGGAGAAAAAAGAGCTTGCTAAAAAGTTAAGAGAAATGGAAAACCTTCAAAGAAGCTTTATCGCTAGGGTGGATGGCGTAGAAAAGCTTTTAAAGGCCCGAGTAGGAGAATTGAAAAACAAGATAAACGAGCAAAACAAAAAACTACGTTCCCTTGAAACAGAGAAAGCTTCTATCGAAGATTTGTCTGTCGTTAGAGAGAAACTCCTCTCTGTCGAGAGGGCCGTTAAAGAGCTTAGGAGTGGTTTGACGGCTTTGACTCAATCCCTCGATTCGCTGAGGAACGGTACTCGACAAAACTTTGCGCGACTTTCCACCTCACAAAGGAAATTAGAGAAACTCGTGGGTAGATTGAGTGAAAGAGTTGACACTACCGCTAAGGGTTATGCGCATTTTAAAGAAGGCTTTGAGAAAAGGTTGTCCTTCTTGGAGAAGAGTCTAAACGAAGTTGCCAAAAGCAGAGTGTCAGCGAAAGAAGCGTCCTCCTTAGCTTCGAAAATCGTCGAAAGGAGTATAAAGA
>CAYUFF010000032.1:0-10306 GCA_964444075.1 uncultured archaeon | reverse complement strand
TTGGAAGAAGTATGTATCCTAATTGAAAGTGAAAAAATCGTTTCCGTTTGCTTTTTGAGAGCAAAACAACAAACTTTTTTAAAAAGTGTGTGGATATCATCTCCAAGATTCCAGAGTCTTGACGACTTTAGGATGTTAGAATGGTTCGAAGGAAGATAAGGTTACCGCGCCTCTCTCGAAGATGCGAGACCCTATCATCTTATCCTTTTGAGGATTAGTTTCTTTACCTCAGAAAATTTCGGCACGTTTTTAAGCACAGGTTTAAGTTCGCTCTCCCATATCTCGGATTTGATATCAATAGCTGTGGTAAACTTTCTCATACTCCATTTCATCCCATAGTATTCGAGCTTCTCTTCAACGAGTTTCGAATCAAACTCAACATTCCTTTTGAGTAGGAACCACAGATCGTAAATATCCCTAGCTTTTGCTCTTGTAAGAATTGCTCTTACCTTTTCTGCGAGAATTTCCTTTTCCTGCATTACAAACACGTCAAACTCTGGAATTTCTTCCATGAACCTCCCGATAGTTTTTACGACTGGTGGTAGAATCACGATCTCTCTAAAGCTTACGTCAATAACTAATTTGCATAACGAATATCTTACTCCTGTGTAGAGAGGTCCTTTAATACGCAAGATTATTTTCATCCCTACTCTATGCCTTCTGCTCATCATCTCAAACTCTAATCTGAATCTTTCCAAACCTTTTTCAATCGTCTCCGGGTTAAACTCGTCTAAGCATGTAAAGTCAAGGTCTTCTGAAAATCTTGGCGAACCATAACACTTACTCAGTGCGGTCCCACCTTTAAAGACCAAGGATTTTCCATAGTGTTGGTAGAGGATGAAGAGTAGGATGTTCTGGAAGTAATCCTTCTCAGCTTGCCCCAAATTCAATCCCCTCATTTTCGCATACTCTTTCAATTCCTCTTTGTCTATCATACCTTTACCCTCCACTTCGAGTTAATTTTTTTCCACGTAGACGAAAAGGGGTTCAAGACAACATAATTCCTGTCTAGCTCGAAATCTTCCGAAACATCAATCCCCCTGATTTTCTCCAGCAAATAACCTACCCTCTTGATGATCGATTGTCTGTTAACCCTTTTGAGATACTTTCTTACCTTCTCTTCCGAAATTTCAGCATTCTCGTATACTTTGATGATCTCGTCGAAATTTCCGCATTCTCTCGGCCTGAGGAAAACGTCTATCAGCAGCTTCTCCGGCTCTACCATGAATACCTCGCCGCTTTCTGTCCTTATTTTTCTGAACCCGAAGAATTCCTTTATCGGGATGAACTTTACCGTATACCCTTCAAAGTTTATCGGATTTTTTCTGAACGTCGTGGCAACCTGAATCGTGTTGACTATCTGCTCAGTGTAGCCGAAAAAGTAGGAGGCTGCCCAAAAGGATATGTAGCACGGAATAGCTATGTTGCTCGCCACAACCCATATGTCGTCCTTGGTCGTGTATACATTCCTGGTTACTCTTCTGACCAAACCCCTCTCCTTCAAACGGTGGAGCAGGAGTTTAGCATAACTCCTTTCACAAAGGCAGAGTCTTTCAACATCCTGCACCCTGAAGAGGGGCTTCGATTCGAGCTTTTTTAAAAGTTCTATCGTTCGCATATTTGTTTTTTCTTAATTCTGGTATTTAAAGTTATCGTTTTTGATAACTTTGTTGAGGCAAAATAAGAAATTCTCTTTCACACACGTTTAAGGTTCGTTCAACGACCGGAGAACGCTAGGAAAAACAATAGACAAAAAACAAACTTACACCAAAACAATAATATTTAAATATCGTTCCGATAGAAAACAATTTATGAGAGAAAAAGACTTCGAGTTAACGATAGCCGAATGGAAGACCTTCGAGCTACCACCGCTGGTAAAAAGAGAAGTCGAGATCCCTCCAGACCCCTCCTCGATAATCTGCGTCGGAGGAGGGAGACAAGTCGGAAAAACCTACAGAATTTTCCAGCTGATAGAGGAGCTGCTCGGAAGAGGGTTCCCTAGGGACAACATCCTCTACGTAAACTTCGAGCACGAAAGGCTGAGGAACCTGGACGCACTCCATCTGGGAGAGATGTTGAAAGTCTTCTACAAGCTCAGCGACGTCGACGAAACCAAACCCATCTACCTTTTCTTGGACGAGGTCCAAACTGTAAGGGATTGGGATAAGTGGGTTAGGAGGGTTTTCGACTCCCGCAAGTTTCGGATTTACGTTACTGGCTCTTCTTCGAAGGTTTTGGGAGGGGAGATACCGAAAAGTCTGAGGGGGAGGAGCGTAGACTTTTTTGTTTTTCCGTTCAACTTCAGGGAATTTTTGAGGGCGAGAGGCTTCGAAGTCAACGAGTTGGAATCGCTGCTCGAAAGGAGGGGTAAGCTGCTGAAACTTTTAGAAGAGTTTCTGGTATCGGGAAGCTATCCGAAAATTTCTTTGCTGAAAAACGAAAGGGAAAGGGTAAAGCTGCTCCTTTCTTACTACCGAACCATCTTCTACAAGGATTTGATCGAGAAACACGGGATAAAGAACGTTTCTGCCTTGGACGCTTTCTTGAAGTACTGCATAAACAACTTCTCAAAATACCTGAGCGTGTCGAAAGCGCACAACTACATCAAAGCCCTCGGGATAAAATGCGGGAAACAAACGCTCGTGGAGTTCCTCGGCTTTTCTAACGAGGTTTTCCTTTTCTTTCCCACGGAAATCCTTTCGACTTCCGTAAAAACGAGGAAGCAGTACCCGAAGAAACTCTACCTCATAGACAACGGTATAGTTACTTCTTTGTTTCCCGAAACGAGAGGAAGTATCGGGAGGTTGATGGAGAACGTAGTTGCCAGGGAGTTGATAAAAAAATCCTTCGGGACGCCGACTTTTCAGGTGTTTTACTGGAAGGAATACGGGAAGCAAGAAGGCAAGGAAGTCGATTTTGTGGTGAAAGAAGGTTTGCGCATCACTCAGCTAATCCAAGTAACCTACGCTTCCGGCTTCGACGAGGTAAAGAAAAGGGAGGTCGACGCTTTGATAAAAGCGAGTGAAACCTTCTCTAAAGACAAGCCTTCCTTGCTGGTAATCACTTGGGACTATGAGGACGAGAGGGAAATCAGGGGAAGGAAGGTGAAGTTTTTACCCTTGTGGAAATGGTTGTTGTACACGGTGTAAGCATCACCTCCTGAGATTCCAGACTCTTGACGACTTTAGGATGTTAGAATGGTTCGAAGGAAGATAAGGTTACCGCGCCTCTCTCGAAGATGCGAGACCCTATCATCTTATCCTTTTGAGGATTAGTTTCTTTACCTCAGAAAATTTCGGCACGTTTTTAAGCACAGGTTTAAGTTCGCTCTCCCATATCTCGGATTTGATATCAATAGCTGTGGTAAACTTTCTCATACTCCATTTCATCCCATAGTATTCGAGCTTCTCTTCAACGAGTTTCGAATCAAACTCAACATTCCTTTTGAGTAGGAACCACAGATCGTAAATATCCCTAGCTTTTGCTCTTGTAAGAATTGCTCTTACCTTTTCTGCGAGAATTTCCTTTTCCTGCATTACAAACACGTCAAACTCTGGAATTTCTTCCATGAACCTCCCGATAGTTTTTACGACTGGTGGTAGAATCACGATCTCTCTAAAGCTTACGTCAATAACTAATTTGCATAACGAATATCTTACTCCTGTGTAGAGAGGTCCTTTAATACGCAAGATTATTTTCATCCCTACTCTATGCCTTCTGCTCATCATCTCAAACTCTAATCTGAATCTTTCCAAACCTTTTTCAATCGTCTCCGGGTTAAACTCGTCTAAGCATGTAAAGTCAAGGTCTTCTGAAAATCTTGGCGAACCATAACACTTACTCAGTGCGGTCCCACCTTTAAAGACCAAGGATTTTCCATAGTGTTGGTAGAGGATGAAGAGTAGGATGTTCTGGAAGTAATCCTTCTCAGCTTGCCCCAAATTCAATCCCCTCATTTTCGCATACTCTTTCAATTCCTCTTTGTCTATCATACCTTTACCCTCCACTTCGAGTTAATTTTTTTCCACGTAGACGAAAAGGGGTTCAAGACAACATAATTCCTGTCTAGCTCGAAATCTTCCGAAACATCAATCCCCCTGATTTTCTCCAGCAAATAACCTACCCTCTTGATGATCGATTGTCTGTTAACCCTTTTGAGATACTTTCTTACCTTCTCTTCCGAAATTTCAGCATTCTCGTATACTTTGATGATCTCGTCGAAATTTCCGCATTCTCTCGGCCTGAGGAAAACGTCTATCAGCAGCTTCTCCGGCTCTACCATGAATACCTCGCCGCTTTCTGTCCTTATTTTTCTGAACCCGAAGAATTCCTTTATCGGGATGAACTTTACCGTATACCCTTCAAAGTTTATCGGATTTTTTCTGAACGTCGTGGCAACCTGAATCGTGTTGACTATCTGCTCAGTGTAGCCGAAAAAGTAGGAGGCTGCCCAAAAGGATATGTAGCACGGAATAGCTATGTTGCTCGCCACAACCCATATGTCGTCCTTGGTCGTGTATACATTCCTGGTTACTCTTCTGACCAAACCCCTCTCCTTCAAACGGTGGAGCAGGAGTTTAGCATAACTCCTTTCACAAAGGCAGAGTCTTTCAACATCCTGCACCCTGAAGAGGGGCTTCGATTCGAGCTTTTTTAAAAGTTCTATCGTTCGCATATTTGTTTTTTCTTAATTCTGGTATTTAAAGTTATCGTTTTTGATAACTTTGTTGAGGCAAAATAAGAAATTCTCTTTCACACACGTTTAAGGTTCGTTCAACGACCGGAGAACGCTAGGAAAAACAATAGACAAAAAACAAACTTACACCAAAACAATAATATTTAAATATCGTTCCGATAGAAAACAATTTATGAGAGAAAAAGACTTCGAGTTAACGATAGCCGAATGGAAGACCTTCGAGCTACCACCGCTGGTAAAAAGAGAAGTCGAGATCCCTCCAGACCCCTCCTCGATAATCTGCGTCGGAGGAGGGAGACAAGTCGGAAAAACCTACAGAATTTTCCAGCTGATAGAGGAGCTGCTCGGAAGAGGGTTCCCTAGGGACAACATCCTCTACGTAAACTTCGAGCACGAAAGGCTGAGGAACCTGGACGCACTCCATCTGGGAGAGATGTTGAAAGTCTTCTACAAGCTCAGCGACGTCGACGAAACCAAACCCATCTACCTTTTCTTGGACGAGGTCCAAACTGTAAGGGATTGGGATAAGTGGGTTAGGAGGGTTTTCGACTCCCGCAAGTTTCGGATTTACGTTACTGGCTCTTCTTCGAAGGTTTTGGGAGGGGAGATACCGAAAAGTCTGAGGGGGAGGAGCGTAGACTTTTTTGTTTTTCCGTTCAACTTCAGGGAATTTTTGAGGGCGAGAGGCTTCGAAGTCAACGAGTTGGAATCGCTGCTCGAAAGGAGGGGTAAGCTGCTGAAACTTTTAGAAGAGTTTCTGGTATCGGGAAGCTATCCGAAAATTTCTTTGCTGAAAAACGAAAGGGAAAGGGTAAAGCTGCTCCTTTCTTACTACCGAACCATCTTCTACAAGGATTTGATCGAGAAACACGGGATAAAGAACGTTTCTGCCTTGGACGCTTTCTTGAAGTACTGCATAAACAACTTCTCAAAATACCTGAGCGTGTCGAAAGCGCACAACTACATCAAAGCCCTCGGGATAAAATGCGGGAAACAAACGCTCGTGGAGTTCCTCGGCTTTTCTAACGAGGTTTTCCTTTTCTTTCCCACGGAAATCCTTTCGACTTCCGTAAAAACGAGGAAGCAGTACCCGAAGAAACTCTACCTCATAGACAACGGTATAGTTACTTCTTTGTTTCCCGAAACGAGAGGAAGTATCGGGAGGTTGATGGAGAACGTAGTTGCCAGGGAGTTGATAAAAAAATCCTTCGGGACGCCGACTTTTCAGGTGTTTTACTGGAAGGAATACGGGAAGCAAGAAGGCAAGGAAGTCGATTTTGTGGTGAAAGAAGGTTTGCGCATCACTCAGCTAATCCAAGTAACCTACGCTTCCGGCTTCGACGAGGTAAAGAAAAGGGAGGTCGACGCTTTGATAAAAGCGAGTGAAACCTTCTCTAAAGACAAGCCTTCCTTGCTGGTAATCACTTGGGATTATGAGGACGAGAAAGAGATTAAGGGAAAGGTCGTAAGGTTCTTGCCCCTGTGGAAGTGGCTACTCCGGGAGAGCGAGCCGTAGCGCGTCGCTTTCTTCACTCGATCCGCAAAAATTTTGTAAACTTTTAACGTATATCAGCAAATTTTGCATAAAATTTGCCCATATATGTAGTTAAATCACATTCCCCTAAATCGACGAGTCCAACAATGATCGGACCATATGCCACTTTTTAACGACATGCAAGCTTTTTAATGGTAATCTTGTTCTTTTCAAATCATTTTCACTTATTAGTGTAACAGGAGAACCGTTATCTATGATTGCGATAGTTGTCAAATAAAAATTTTTTCCTCTTATGTTGACTGTCACGCAATCTCTTTCATCACCTAGAAGTCTCATCGAAAAAAGAGGGATTTTAACCATTGGAAACACCTAAAAAGTTCAAATAATGAGGGTTATCTCTTCCTCTGGAACGAACTGAATGACTTCTTTAGCTGGATCTAGATTCATTTCTCTCGCTCTTTCTACGACTTCTTCAACGCTATCGCCAGCGATCAGAACTTTCCCGTTCTTGACCAGAACCACTTTTCCCCTGTACTTCTTTTTGATTTCATCCATGTTTTTAACAAAAGTTTTGAACTCCCTTTCAAAGGTAACAAGCGAGGATAAAACATCTGTGCTCATATTAATCAATTTTTTTAGGATAAATACTTAAAAGTTACAGCGCGATTAACGGAAAGAAATCGATTTTTTATATTACTCACGCCCGTAGAGTGGATTCAAACAAAGTTCGCTTAACATCTACGCGACCACTCGCCCATAAAACGCTCATACCGAGCCAAGCCTTCCTAGAAAAAGTTGAGAGTTAGACCATAAAATCCCTTGATAAAGAAAGTGCATAAAAATTTAAATTTTTGTGCACATCATTTAAATAATGGTAAAGAAAAGTTTGCTCAGACAGAGAAGGGAAGCAGAGGAGGTTTTCAAGAGTAGGTACGTTAGGAGGGATGCTGAAAGGAAATTGAGGAAGTGGCTCGAGAAGGACATCGTAAAGGTCGTTACCGGAGTGAGGCGTGCTGGAAAATCTTTCTTCTCCCTCCATGCCCTGAAGGGGAAAAAGTTCGGGTACGTCAACTTCGACGACGAGGAGGTGTGTAATGTAGAATTCGACGAAGTTTTGAAGGCCGCGACGGAAGTATACGGAGACTTCGACCTTCTGTTCCTCGACGAGGTCCAAAACCTTAGGAACTGGGAAATCGTGGTGAACAGGCTGAGAAGGCAAGGCTACAATCTGATAATAACGGGCTCGAACGCCAACCTGTTGAGCGGCGAGCTGGCGACGCGCTTGACAGGAAGGTACGTGGAGATAGAAATATACCCTTTCAGCTTTAGGGAATTTCTCCTCGCGAGAGGTTTTCGAAACGCGAGCGTGGAGCTTCCCGAAGACGTGGGAAAGGTGCTTTCGTTGCTTAGGGATTATATCGTTCGTGGGGGGTTTCCAGAGGTCGTGGTCAAGGGTTACGATTACAAGGAGTATCTTGTTACCTTGCTCAACGCTATAGTGCTAAAGGACGTTGTGAAGAGACACAGGCCAAGATATCCTGAGGTCATAACCAACCTCGTTCGTTTCCTCGTTTCAAACATCTCCTCTTCGGTTTCCCTGACGAAACTCGCTAGAAACTTGGGTTTGGGAAGCGTGCATACAGCAGAAAAATACGTTAACTACCTTGAGGAGGCGTACCTCTTCTTCTTCTTGGAGCAATTTTCCTTCAAGACTCTTCAGCGCTTGAAATCCCCGAAAAAAGTTTATACCATCGATACGGGATTTCATTCCTCTGTCGCCTTCAGAATATCGGAAAACCTCGGAAGGTTGATGGAGAACCTCGTAGCGATAGAACTCCTGAGGAGAAAAAGCTATTGCAACCCTAACCTTGAAATCTATTACTTCAAGACTCACGAGGGTTACGAAGTGGACTTTTTGGTCAAACAAGGTCCGAGAATAAGAGAGCTTATTCAGGTAAGCTACGCAAGCTCTTTCGACGAAGTAGATAAGAGGGAAATTAGGGCTTTGTTGCACGCGCGAGAAATCCTTAAGGAGCATAGGCCAGAGCTTTCGGTAATCACGTGGGATTACGAGGACGAGAGAGTGATAGAATGGTTCGGAAAGAGGGGGAGGATGAAGTTCGTACCCATGTGGAAATGGTTGCTCGGAGTTTAGCACACCTCAGTTTGAGTTTTGTTTTTAAGGTTAGAAAGCCTTTCCTTAATCAACTCTTTACCCAGTCTTTCTGTAGCCAACCCTTCGTTCAACCCCTTCCGTTTAACGAGGTTTCTGCTCACGATTTCCTTCATTTTTTCAGCACGGAGGAAACGATGAAGATCGCCGTACCGGCTAGGATGATGGCGACTCCCGCCGGTACGTCGAAAAACGACGAAACCGCCATCCCGAGGACGCAGCTCGAAACGCCGAAAACTACGGAGAGCGAAGAATACTCGGAAAGGCTCCTGCTTACGTTCCTGGAAGCGGCGGACGGAATTGCCACCAGGGCGGCCGTCAGGAGACCGCCCACTACCTTCACGCCGAGCGAGACGACGACGGCTACCAAGAGTAGGTAGAGGAGGTTGTACTTCCTGACGTCCACGCCTTCTACCCTTGCCAAGTCTTCCGAAATGCTGATCAGAACCATCCTGTCGTAAGATTTCCTCAGCGCGGCGATGACGGTGAGGGATAACAGCGAAGAGGTCAGCGCATCCCAGAAGCCCACCCTCGAGATATCGCCCACCAGGGCCGCTTCCGCCTGCTCGAGGGGCAAGAAGAGGAAGGCCACGGCCACTCCGAACGCGAAGACCACGGCGGTCAGGGCTTCCGTCGGGAGCTTCGTCCTCATTTCGAAGATCCAAATCAGGATTATCCCGAGGATGACGAAGGGGAACGCCCCGAGAGTTACGTCGAAACCGTAAAGCAGGGCTAGGGCTATCCCGGGCAACGCTAAGTGTCCGAGGGGTCCGGCTACCAACACCATCCTCTTGCTCAGCATCAAGCTCCCTATGTAGGCGGCAGCCGCCGATATGCAAACCCCGGCCACCAAACTGAGCGTACCCGCCATGCTACCCGTGCCTATGTTCGTAAAACTTTATCTTTCCCCCGTACAGCCTGGAGAGAAGAGTCGGGGTCAACCTTTTCGGAGTGCCGAAGCAAAGGACCCTCCTATTCAAACAGAGGCAAGCCGAAGAAAATTTGTAGACGACGCTCAGGTCGTGGGTGACGAGCAAGACCGTTAGGTTCCTCTCCCTCCTGAGCCTTTCCAAGCACGTGTAGATTGTTTCCTCCGCGCCGACGTCGATCCCGGCGGTGGGCTCGTCGAATAGCAAGACCTGGGGCTCGCCGACGAGCGCGAAAGCGATGAGTATCCGCTGGAACTGGCCGGAGGAGAGTTCACCGACCCTTTTCTTCATGATGTCCCGCCTTACGCCTGTGGATGCCAGCGCTCTCTCGACTTCCCTTTCGGGGGCGTTCTTCAGCTTGAAGAATTCTCCGACGCTCAGCGGAACGTCCTTGACGAGCGGAAGTCTCTGTGGAACGTACCCCACCTTGACGCCTTCCTTCCACTCCACTTTTCCCTCGTACGGCACTAGGCCCAGTAAAGCCCTCAGCAGCACGGTCTTGCCGGCGCCGTTCGGGCCCAAGATGGTGAGCACCTCACCCTCCTTAACTTTAAAGCTTACGTTCTCGAGCACGACCTCGCCGTCCAGCTTGACGGTGAGGTTCCTCACCCTCAAAACCAAACCCTCCTCCACGCGAACCACCCTGGGACCGGTGCGGGATAGCCCTTAATAATTTGGCTCCGTACACCCTTAAACGACTCCCGCGGCGCTCGGAAAGGCTCCTGCTCCCTTCACTCCTCAATCTCTACGAGCTTATTCCGAGAAGTCAAACCCTTTACTATCCTCACCCTCGACGTCGGAACCCCGAAGCGTTTTGCCAACACCCATACAAGCTCCCGGTTAGCCCTTCCCCTTTCCGGGGGAGACCTGACGTAGACCCTGTACTCACGGTCCGAAACCTTCTCTAACTTTCGCTCCCTCGCGTTTGGAATGACCTTGACCTTTATGCGCATGCACAAGAATGTTGGCGTAGGGGGATAAATAGGGCGGTCAGCCTCTGGGCATCGAGCGCT
>CAYUFF010000031.1:4947-10349 GCA_964444075.1 uncultured archaeon | reverse complement strand
GATTTGTTAGTCATAACTTGGGAGTATGAGGATGAGGAAGAGATGGAGGGGAAAAAGATAAGGTTTGTTCCGTTGTGGAAGTGGTTGTTAAAATCTTCCTAACCAAAAGTTTAAAGCAGTGGTAATAATTTTTACCATATGGAAAAGGTAAGGGACTTGGACATTGGCGAGGGTAGCGATTTGAGGGAAATCTGCAGGCAAATGTTTTTCGCAGGCGGATTCATGGCGAAGAACTTCTCGCTGGCTTGCAGCATTCTGGAAGAGATGCTCTCCGATAAGGATTGCCTCAAGTTCCTATCGTTCCCCGGGAACATCGTAGCAACCGGAATCAGGGGAATTATCAAGGACTTCGTGAAGAGAAGGATGTTCGACGTGATCGTTACCACCTGCGGAAGCTTAGATCACGATATAGCGAGGTCTTTCAAGGATTACTACCACGGAAGCTTCGACGTGAGCGATGAGGAGCTTCACAGGAAAGACGTTCATAGGCTTGGGAACATCTTCATCCCCAGAGAGAGCTACGGGGTTATCATCGAGGAGAAGGTTAGAGAATTCTTGAAAGAGACCTGCGAAAAGGTTACCGAGATTTCCACCCACGAGCTGTGCTGGGAGTTCGGGAAGAGGCTAGGCGAGGATTCCTTCCTTTACTGGGCGTGGAAGAGAAAAGTTCCGGTTATCGTCCCCGGAATCGTAGACGGCGCCGTAGGGTATCAGCTTTGGCTTTTCTCGCAGGACAGGAAAATCGTCCTCGACCTGATGAGGGATGAAAAGTTGCTCAGCGACCTCGTGTGGAATTGTAAGAAAAGCGGTGCTTTGATAATAGGTGGCGGTATCTCCAAGCATCACGTGATCTGGCACAACCAGTTTAAGGGAGGGTTGGACTACGGAGTTTACATCACGACCGCTACTGAGTACGACGGAAGCTTGAGCGGAGCCAGGACAAAAGAGGCGATCTCGTGGGGGAAGATTAAGGAGGCTGCTAAACATGTAACGCTACTCGGCGATGCCACGGTCTACCTTCCATTCATCTACGCCTTCCTCATCAAGGGTGGAAGAGCGTGAAGGTTTTGAGAAAACTTTACTTCTGCACCTCGAACAAGGGTAAGCTTTCCGAATACCGGGAAATCCTCGGGAAGCTTGGCGTAAGGGTTTCGATGGCTAGGGTTAAGGTCAAAGAGGTCCAGTCGGAAAGCCTTGAGGAAGTCGCAACCGAAAAAGCGAGGGAGGCTTTCGAGAAGGTTAAAAAACCCGTTTTCGTTGAGGACGCCGGACTTTTCGTCGATGCCTTGAAAGGTTTCCCAGGAGTATACTCTTCCTACGTCATGAAGACGATAGGCAACGATGGCTTGCTAAAGCTAATGGAGGGTGTGAAGAACAGGAGAGCTTGCTTCAAAGCTGTCATTGCTTTCGCAGACGAGGATGGTAGGGTGCGTGTCTTCGAAGGAAAGTGCGAAGGAAGCATCGCGAACGAAAAGAAGGGAAGCGAGGGTTTCGGTTTCGACCCTATCTTCATTCCGAGGGGCTACGGTAAAACGTTCGCCGAGGACCTGCGATTGAAGAACGAGGTCTCCCACAGGAGAAAGGCCATCGAGAAGTTCGTGAGCTTCCTGAGGAAAAGTTACCTTCTTAAAGGCGCAGTGAGTAAAATTTAAAACATGTTTTGGCTGGATGAAATCGCCGAGAGAATTATCGAGAGAGAAGAAAGGTTAGGAAGGAAGTTCAAGGTGATAAGGGCGGAATGCGGCATAGGAGCGTCGGGCATACCGCACTTGGGAAGCGTGAGCGATGCTGTCAGAGCTTTCGGTGTAGTGCTCGCTTTGAGGGACAAGGGTAAGGATGCCGAGCTGATAGCTTTTTCCGACGACAGGGATGGGCTTAGAAAAGTTCCCCTCGGCTTTCCCGACTGGCTTGAGAAGGAGCTCGCGAAACCGGTTACCGATATTCGAGATCCATTCGGATGTCACTCAAGCTACGGAGAGCACATGAGCAGCTTGTTGATCGATGCTCTCGAAAAACTTGGAATAGACTTCGAGTTTTATTCCGGAACGAAAGCCTACGAGCAGGGTATTTTGAACGAGCAGGTCGAAAAGGCTTTGCTCAACTCCAAGGAGATAGGCGAGCTCGTCGAGAAGATCACGGGGCAAAAGAAATACTTGGAAACTATACCTTACTTTCCGGTCTGCGAGAACTGCGGAAGGATATACACTACCCGAGTGGTTTCCGTTCTTCCGGAAGAGAAGAAAGTGCTCTACGTTTGCGACCAGAGCTTCGTAGGGAAAAACTTGAACACGGGTAAGGAAATCCTCGTGAAGGGTTGTGGGTACGAAGGGGAGGCGAGCTACTTGAACGGGAGAGGAAAGCTCAGCTGGAAGGTCGAGCTCGCCGCTAGGTGGGACGCTTTAAAGATAAGCTTCGAGGCTTACGGTAAGGATATAGCTGCTTCGGTCAAGGTGAACGACGTCGTCTCGAAGAAAATCTTCGGCTTCGAGCCTCCGCTGCACGTGATGTACGAGATGTTTTTGGAGAAGGGTGGTAGGAAGATTTCGAAATCGGTCGGTAACGTTTTCACTCCCCAAGCTTGGTTAGAGTACGGTAGCCCGCAAAGCCTCTTGCTACTCATGTTCAAGAGGTTCAGCGGAACGAGGGAAATAGACGTTACCGACATACCGACGTACATGGATGAAGTGGACAGGCTCGAAAAAATCTACTTCGGACTCGAAAGAGTCGGTAGCGAAAAGAAGGAGAGGAACTTGAGAAGGCTTTTTGAATACGTGCATCTCTTGAAACCGCCCGAACAACCGAGCAACGTCTACGTTAGCTACGCCACCCTCGTGGAGCTTGTGAAGGTCGCTCCAGAAGGAATGGAGGTCGATTTCGTGGCGAAAAGGTTGGAGGAGCAAGGGTTGCTAGAAAGCGTGGGAGAGAAGGAGAAGAAGGTACTGGAGGAGAAGCTCAAGCTGGTTAAAAAGTGGGTGGAAGATTTTGAAAGGGAGAAAACCATGAAGGTTGAGTTGAAAGACGAGGAAAGGCTAGCGGTAGAAGAGCTCATCGAGAAGATAGAGCTCGCTGAGGAAAGCGAGGAATTGCAAAAGGAGATTTTCGAAGTGGCCAGGAAGCATGGAATCAAGCCAGCAAACTTCTTCAGGCTGCTCTACAGGATTTTGCTGGGAAGGGAGCATGGACCTAGGTTAGGTCCCTACATCTTCGAGGTCGGAAAGGAAAGGATAGTAGAGAACTTGAGAAAGGCTCTTGGCAACTAGCTCTTCAGCCTTATGACCCTGCTGAACCCTCTCATCCTTCTCCTCCTGCACTCCACTACTCCCAGTTTTTCCAGCCTCTTGAGGTAGTTCCTTATGCTCCTGTCGGTCACGTTTCCCTTCCTCTTTTTGAATTCCTCGTACAGCTCGCGCGACGTTACCTCTCCCCTTTCCTTAAGGATCTCGATGATAGTCCTTTCCATCTCGTCCGATTTTTCTTCGGCTACTTTCATCTCAGGGTCGGAAACGGTTTTTATAACTTTTTTCACGTGCTCCACCCTTACTACATTTTCCCCGCTACTCTCGGCGAGCCTTCCGGCTTTGAGCAAGCATTCCAAGCCCCTCCTTACGTCTCCTCCGTTTTTCACAGCGTAGTTGGCAGCTAACAGTACGACTCCACTCTCAACCTGCGAGAAAGCTTCTTCCGCCCTTCTTTGCAAAATTTCCTTCATCTCGTTGAGGCTGTAGGGAGCGAACTCGATTTCCTCCAAGTTGAGGCTGCTGTAAATCCTCGGGTCGACGTCAGCGAAGACATGCTTTCTGTTGGAAACGAAGATAAGGGTTACTGGATTCTCGACGTACTGGTTAATCCTCAGCAGGTTGTAGAGTGCATCCTCGTCGTTGGCCACGAGCTTATCTACCTCGTCTAGGCAGATCGCTAACGAGCCGCTTTTCTTCCTAGCGAACTCGACCAACCTCTCCAGAATCTCATCCTTCCCTACGCCTCTCCTCGGAACGAAGATTCCGCAATCCCAGCAAACTTTACTCAGAACGGCGTGAGAGCTCCTGTAGTCCCAGCAGTTGATGTAGATCGTTTTCACCTTCTGCGAAAATTCTTGCGAAAACTCCCTGAAAACGAACTTGACCACGGCTGTTTTCCCGACTCCAGGGGGGCCGTGGATGAAAACGTTCTGCCACCTCTTTCCCTCTTTGGAGAGTTCCAGAACTCTGGCCAAAAATTCAATCTTATCTTCCCTGTAAGGAAGTATCTCGGGTAAATACTCTGGAAACAACACTTCTTCTCTCTTGAACACGCTTCCGTTTACCAGGCTCATCGAATTATTTTTGGAAGTTTTAAATAAAAAGTTGCCTCCGAAGTTCCCAACAGCTTGATTGCTTCACAACCTCTTCAACTCCTTTCCGCAGAAGAATCTGTACAACTTGAAAATCTCTTCGTCAGCCAAATGCAGCTCGAAGATGTCGGGAATATCGTTTTTCACAATCTTCTCCTTAATTTCCACTATCTTTCTCACGTTCCTTTTAACCTTCGGCGAAACTATCAGCACATCCACGTCGCTCAAAAAAGGATGAAAATCCCTTTTTCTCACATAACTCCCAAAAACATAGACCCTTGTATCCCTTCCCAAGACTTTCTTCGCACGCTCCTTTATCAGCTTCAGGAATGTATCAATCTTCTCGACGGACCGCCTTCTCTCCTCGATCGTTTCAGATACAACATCTACCACATCTTTCATTTCTCCCTACCTATTCTTGCTTTTACTTCTTCCACAAACCTGAAAATTGCGATAATGACGATAAGGCCTCACTCCTGCAATAAAATTAGGCGGCAGGTTCAATATTTTAACGATGAGGGAGCCGTACAAAAGTTTGGTAGAAGGATTGAAAGATGAGTTGAGAAAAGAGTTTAAAGATAGGTTGGTATCGCTCGTGGTGTTTGGTAGCGTTGCGAGAGGTCAAGCAAGAAGAGAAAGCGACATCGACTTGTTAATCGTCGTGAAAAACTTACCGAAGAGCAGGTTGAAAAGGACAGAACTTTTCATGAAGGCTGAGGAAAGGCTTTGGGATAGGATTGAAGAATTACACAAGAAGGGCTACAGAACGTCCTTCTCTGCTATCTTAAAAACTCCAGAGGAAGCTGAAAAAATTTCGCCTTTGTATTTAGATATGGTAGAAGATGCTGTCATCCTCTACGATAAAGATAATTTCTTTGCAAACGTGCTGAATAGGCTGAAGAACAAGCTTGAGGAGTTAGGGGCTGAAAGAGTTTGGATAGGGAAAAAATGGTACTGGAGGTTGAAGAAAGATTTCAAGTTCGGAGAGGTGATAGTGATTGAATAGCAGAGAGCTCGCGAAATCGAACATAAACCCAGCGAAAGAAAGGTTGAAGCACGCTGAAGAAGCGTT
>CAYUFF010000031.1:0-4847 GCA_964444075.1 uncultured archaeon | reverse complement strand
ACGAGGAAGCGATGATACCTCCAGAGGAGATATATTCGGAAGACGACGCGAAGGATGCTCTCACGAGTGCAAAACGCGTGGTAAATCATGCGGAAAAACTCTTGGCAAGCGTAGGTGAACGCTGAAAATCTTCGTGAGCTGCCTTTAATTTTGTCGGAAACTACAATTATGTATGCACGATGAAAGATGCATCTTTTGCGCGATCGTCGCCAAGAAAATTCCAGCCAAGGTTGTTTACGAAGATGAACGCACGATAGCTTTTCTCGACATAAGACCAAGGAGCAAGGGAATGACGCTCGTAGTTCCGAAAAAACACTTCGAGACAGCCGACGGAAACGAGGATGAAATCGTCAACACTTTCGCGACCGCTTTGAAAGTAGCGAGGGGTATTCACGAAGCTCTTTCTCCGCTCGACATTTCCATCGCGATAATGCCTTCCGAAATAAAGCATTTCCACATAAGGGTTTATCCCTACTACAAGGACGAAATACCGCTGATGGAAGCTCAACCGAAGGAAGCGAAGGAGGAAGAGTTGGAAGGGACCAGGCAAGCGATAGCAAGAGCGATAGAAGCTATCTTCAGCACGGAAGAGAAAAAGGAGCAACCACCTGAAGAAAAGGAGAGGAGTGAGGAGGAAGTTTTTTGGATAAGGAGGGAACTCGAGCTCGCTTAAGAGGAAGCCACCTTTTCCAAGTACCTGTAAACCGTGGAGTGCATCCTCCCTTGCAAGAGCATCTCAACGGCTTTCCTAGCTTTCTCGACATCTTCCCACTTTCCTACGATGCTGACGGTTTTTCCATAAATAGCCAGCCTTGTGTTGGTACACTCTTCAATCCTCCTCTTCGTTTTCCCACCAGTTCCTATCACCCTTCCCTTGAGCGTCGCTAGCCTGCTCCTAGATTTTCCCGCAAAGCTTTTCACGTCTATTATGAGAAGGTAATAGTCCTCGTCGAGCAACAGTAAAGCGTCGTCGAAAGAAAAACCCCTTCCGAAAGCCCTCAAAACCTCCTTCACCCTGAGAACTTTTAACGGGTCGTCACCCTCTATGCAAACTTCCTCGTTCAACGAAACTTTCACTCCTCCAAGCTTTTCAAGCTGGTCTATCCATTCTCTTTTTTTCTTCAGGAGTTCCAACCTTTCCTCGGGAATCTTAAGATAATCTATCACACTTCACCTCCCTGACCTCAACACCAAATTTCCTGAAAAACCTATTAATGTTTTTCACGTCCTTCGATAGGAAATCCTTCGCGAGCGGGTGCTCTAAAGGAACTGCTTGGCTGAAATCTATGATGTAGGGTTTGTCCCAAACTAGGATGTTGTAGGGGGATAAGTCGGTATGTACGAGCTCTGCTTCGTTCACGAGTTTTTCGACGTCTTCCATTATCATCTCGTAGAGCTTCGAGGCAACCTCTTTGTCCAAGATTCTTTCCACGTCAATTAGCCGTGGAGCAGGTTCTCCTTCCTCGCCGATGAACTCCATGACCAAAACGTTCTCGTAGAAGTCTACCGGCTTAGGGCAAGTTATTCCGTGCTCGTGAGCGATTTTCAGATTCCTGAACTCCCTCCTACACCACGCCAGGATGACGCTCCTCCTGCTTTTCTTTATGTTGCTAAACCTAGGATCGCCAATCAAGTATTTCCACATGGATTTGAAATCGCAATGGTAAGTTCGGTAGACCTTCAAAGCGTACCACCTATCGTTCCCGTCTAAGGCTGAAAGAATCAGCGACTCCTTACCCTCCTTCAACAAGCTTTCCACGGTCCTTATCACACCCCTGGTTATTAGCTTGTAGATAGCGAAAAGCGTAGCCTCGTCGAAGACTTTTCTCTCTACCTTGATTTCCTTCACGTCCTCCAGCCTTATTTTGGGTACTCTTCCTTCTTCCATAGAATGTATTTTGGTTAAGGAGGTATTTTTGACTTTAGTCTTCACTACACCGCTACGAGGAACGGATAAAAGAGTGAATGTCAAAAATTTTAAATATTCTCCCAGAATTTATTTTCATGGAAGAAAAAGTAAGTTACAAACATGAAGAAAAAGTGTTGGTACCCGCTATTCCGTCTTACTGCAAAGAATTTGTTCATGCTTCTACACGGTACTTTGCAATACCTTCTTTCGTGGTAACACACAGGCTTCTAAGAACCATGGAGAGCTTGTTGTCAAGGGCTTCTCCCGAACGGATCGAAGTCGTTTTAAAGCGTAGGGTAACGACAGGGTACGGAGTGAAGATAATAGAGATGACTTCAAGGTTTTTCGACGAAAGGGTTGATGAAAGGCGGTTAAAGGAAGCTGAGAGGATTTTGAGGAAGTATCGTGAAAGGCTTGAAGATTTCATGATAGACGAGAGGGTGTTGAGAGGGAAAAGCAGGCTGGAAGGCTACGTCCGCACTCCTTTTTTGGGAGGGGTTTTCGGTGGGACGTTTCCCATAGAAGGTGACGTAGAGGAGGTAAAGCCCTCTGCCTTCTCGTCTTTCGAGCTTCCGAAAGACAGGTCACAGGAGTACAAAGATGCTCTTTCCGAGCTGTGCATCGAACTCTACCACCCTATGAAGGAAGCTTTCAAGAGCGAGGAAATCGACAAGAATTTCAAACACCTCATGGAGTGTATATTACCTAAAGAGCGCATAACTCAGACAGAAGTGGTCAGGATTAACGACTATGTAGCGAGCATCCATGAAGATTTAAAGAGGATAGAAGTTTTGAACGAAAGTTTACATCGCCTCGGGTTGAGCGATTTTTACAAGCTGAGCAAAGGGGAGCGATACGAAAAACTTAGAGAGTTAGGGGTGAAAGTGTTGGAAAATTCGTGGAGGGGTAGGGTTGCGTTAAAGTTGTCGGAACACCATAACAAATTTTTCATCGGAGGCCTCCCAACGGCTGTGTTCTCTGGGATGGGTACGTCCCTCTATTTCTATCGCATCGGAGAGTCCACGCCCGCGCTAATGAGCTTTTTTGCCGGTCTTTGCGGTGGCATCGGTAGTATGGTATTGGGTGAAAAACTTTACGGAATTTACACCCTCAGGGAATTCGAAAAAAGAATCTTAGAAAGGATGGAAAGCGAAATGAAAAAGGTTAAGGTCGGTTAGTTATTTTTCACAGAACTTTCTCTATATCTTTCAAGTCGAAGCAATGAACCTTCCTACCTTCGTATTCGTCGACCCTTTTACTGAAGCTCTTGGCAAACACGCCGAAGGTTTCTTCCCTCTCTTCATCCTCCCATCGCACATGCTTCGATTTTTCTGCAAGCTCTTTACAGATTTTTGCGGCGTTCATCCTGCTTCGCCATTTTACCTCGCAAAACAGAATTCGTTTGGTGCTTTCATCGAGGGCGACGATATCAATCTCTTTATCCTTATGCCACCATCTACCGAGCTTGGTAAATTCTATTTTTATCTTGCCTTCTTGGAAGAGTTGGAGTACGACATCTTCAAATACTTTGCTAAGATAGCCGTTAAACCCCCTTTCAAACTCACTCAGAGCATTTCTGACGTGATAATTCTCTATTTCCGAAAAATAGGGAGAAACGAACCTGAACCAAAACTTGCGTAGTTGTCTGAGATATCGTATCTCCCTCTTTTTCCGAACAAGGGAAGTATTCTCTTCACTAATCCCAAGTTTTCCAAAACACTTAAGTACGCCGCTATTTCCTTCGCGTCTACGTAGGAGTAGTTTGCTATTTCCGTCACCCTATTTTTTCCTCTCGATATAGCCTCAAGTATCGTAAAGTACGTGCTCACGTTTCTGAGTTCCTCGCTGAGAAGTTGCGTCATCTCTCTGAAAAGGAAGGAGTTTTGGTTGAAAAAGTTGTCCTTTATTTCGCTCTCCACACTCTTTCCCTCGAAAAATTCTAGATACTTTGGTATCCCACCCGTTACTCCGTAGATTTTCACCATGTCCTCGACTCCAATATGGGGAAACCACTCACGCAGGGAGGAAAAACTCAAAGGTTTCAAAATCATTGCCCCTGTCGTTCTCCCGTAGAGTGGGCTGGAGTAGTTGAACAAGTGCTTTTGCATGAGCGAGACGGCAGAGCCCGAGAGAATGAGGAATACGTTTTTATCTTTGAGTATTTCGACTATGCTCTGCATTTCTGCCACGCATTCGGGGTTTTGCTTAACGAGGTACGAGAATTCGTCGATCACCACGAGTAACTTTTCTTTGAAATCGTGGAAAGGAATTATAAGCTCGAAGCACTCTTTCAACGACCTTGCCTCTATCTTAGGTAACCCGAAAAAATCGGAAATTTTCTCGGAAAATTTCTTCAAATTGTAAGCAAACGGCTTGTTTTCCGAGAGGAAGTAAATCGCTTTTTTATCCTTTACAAATTCTTCGATGAGCCTAGATTTTCCCACCCTTCTCCTTCCACTTATTATGACGAATTCGAAGCCTTTCTTGCGAAACCGCTCTCCAAGGAATTCCAACTCTTTTTTTTTCTGTCGACGATTTTTTCAATTATAATTATATAATCGTGATTTGAAAATTTAAACAACTTTATTTCACGCTTCATGTCTTAGATGACGATAATTTTTAGCAGAGGAATCTTTACAATTTTTATTTTAAAAAATATTTAATTTAAAATAATTAAAACTGAGTAAAACGAAGCCTGTAGTAAGTGCTACCTCCAAAACTAACTTTTTCGGTTATGGAATCGAGAATTGTTTTTTCAGCTTTGAAGTAGTTTAAAATTTCAAACACTTGATCCTCTCTCAGTGGGTGTCTTGCCAGCACGCTTTTCAACGCTTCTTCTGCAGACGAATATATTTCTGGGTGGAACTCTCCGCTTTCTGGCGCTATAACATTGAAAGCTTTGAAAAGTTTACTTACTTCTTCTATTCTCTCCGAAGGC
>CAYUFF010000030.1:0-10465 GCA_964444075.1 uncultured archaeon | reverse complement strand
AACGCTGTCGGAGACTCGATGAGCGGAAACTTGAACATGAACGACCACGACATAACGAACGTTAACAAGATAGATGCCGACGAGGTCTGCATAGGCAGCGATTGTAGAAGTAGCTGGCCGAGCGGTGGAGGCGGTGGTATATCTTCTTGCTCTGATTGCGACTCCAGGTTCGTCAACGCTGTCGGAGACTCGATGAGCGGAAACTTGAACATGAACGACCACGACATAAAGGATACTGACACCTTGGAGGTCAACACGATAAAAGATCCTGAAGATTCCGTTGTAACCGTTAGCGATAAACTTTATGTCGAAGGAGATGTGGTGTCCGATAAGTACGTATGGGGGACATTGGGTTTATGTATAGGAGCAAATTGTAGAACTTCTTGGCCAAGTTGTCAGCTATCTTGCATAAGGCAAACTAAATCTTGGTATTGTAGTGGTAGCTGGCTAACGTGTCAGGGAGTAACCTATTATATGTGCCCTGCGAATCAAGGCTATTTTTTGGTATCATGTGGATTAGATTTGAACTTAGTAAATGATTGCGCGGCTTATGAAGAGGCGACTGTTGAAAACGTTGGCTATCCGTATGGATGCAGAATCGAACTGGACAGAATGCCTGGGTGTAATGATGATCTATCTGGAACTGTCGTTGGAATATGTTGTAAATTAGTTTGCTCGTGATGAAAATGTTGGGTAAACACACCTTAACCATGATAATCTCCGTCCTCCTAGCTTTTGGTATAGGAATGGGTATTGGAATTCACCTAGGTGAATCCCTTGTCCCGTCGCCAGAGGTTGTAAAGAAAGGTGTTCTTGAAGAGATAGACCAGAAATTTCTGGAGAAAGCGAGAAACGGATTTTTACCGCTTTTCACGGTAGAAATCCACCCCAAGAACGTCAGTAGCTTTAGCGGAGAAATAATCGAAATAGATCCTCGAACCAACCTCCTAAAAGTCAGAGTACCGAACGTTTACAGGGGAGGGAGTATTACCGAATTTTTATACCAACCAAACTATTTCGTTAAAGAGGTACTCGTAGACGACAGCACGAAAATAGTAAGGGTGGAAGTCAGAATTAACCAGTCTTTCGAATCCCCCTTCGAAGAAATCCCTATCTCATTCTCCGACTTAAAGACCGGCCAGAAAGTTACCTTCGAGACAAGGACGCCCATAGCCCTAGAGGAGGACAAACCCGTCGTCGCCGAGGTTATAAGAGTTGAGTAAAACGGTACGGTTGAAACTAAAGGCCCGACCATTTCGGGAAGAACGCTACGTCTCGAATCGGAACTAAAATTTAGGTTTGAGGGAAAAGTTTCTTAAGTGTTCGACATGAAACAGTTGCCGAGGAGGGTGTTCACCGTAGGCCACAGCACGAGGAGCATGGAAGATTTTCTGAGGATTTTGAAGCATTACGGCATAGGGAAAGTGGTAGACGTTAGGAGGTTCCCGACCAGCAAGAAGTTTCCGTGGTTTTGCAAGGAAAACCTCCGAGAATTCTTGGAAAAGGAGGGAATAGAGTATTATCATCTTGAGGAGCTCGGCGGTTACAGGAAGGAGGGCTACGAAGCTTTCTCGAAGAGCGAGGAGTTCGAAAAGGGTATAAGAAAGCTGCTGGAGATATGCTCCGGTAATGACTCGTGTGTTATCCTTTGCTCAGAGTTCAAGTGGTGGAAGTGTCACCGCAGGTACATAGCTAGGAAGCTCGCCTCCCTTGGTATAGAGGTTGTGCACATACTCACGCTGGAGAGAGCACAGGTTCACAAGCTCGGCGATGAAGAGGTAGAAAGGAAGATGAAGACTACTCTGCCGTGCGACAAGAGAGCGAAGAAGCTTTTGAAGAAAGGTTGATTGCTTCTCAGGCTTTCTTTCTTCGCTCTATCAACCTTTCGACAACCTCTATGAATTCCTTCGCATCCTCCAGCAAAGCTTCGCATTCCTCCTTCGTTACCCGAAACTCCAAACCATACAATGCCTCGTGTCTCTCAGCCCTGTAAATTTCAAGCGAGTTTATCAATCCAAGCGGAATCTTTCGAGAATACTTCTCACGAAGGTAGACCGCCGTACAAACGTGGCTTTTCTCCGTCACACCATCTTTGAAGAGTAATGCTCTGGCAGCATGGAACATCGCCGTATAACCATACACCACGCAAATTTCGAACAAAGCAGCGTTCAAAGCACTTTCTGCCTGAACGAGCTTCTTCCTCGCTACTTTAAGCGATTCCAAAGCCTTTCTCCTATCTGGCTTACTCTTCCTCAACAACCTTTTCTCGAAACATTCTCTAAGGTTCACCGCACCACCGGCTTGAAACCGTGTAGCTCTATACCGTATGCGATCACTTCCTCGTAGAATACTCTGTTTTCCTTCGCGAACCTTCTCCACTCACTCCAGGAAAACAAAAGCAGTTGAATCTTTCTCTTCAGGAACCTTTCAAACTTCTCTAGCTTTAGGTTACCCTTTTTCTTTCCTATGACTAAAATGTCTATATCGCTTTTCTCGCTATCCTCACCCTTCGCAGCAGAACCGAAAAGAACGATGGAAGAGACTCTAAGAACATTTTCCAGCAAATACTTTATTAACCCGCTTCTTTCAAGCTTGAGCAGGGTGTAGAAAACCTTTAGCTGTCTGAAGAGTACGTTCTCTAAGTTAGCCCTAACCATCCTAAGCCTTCCTAGCCTTTTTTCCACGAGGAAATTTTCTTCGAGGAGAGAATCCACTATCGTTTTGGTCATGAATGTGTTCACACCCGTCTTTTCCGAAAGCTTTCGTAGGTAAATTTCTTCGTAGGGATGCTCGAAGAAGTAGGCCAAAACTTTCCACACGTTCCTGCGAAAAATCTTTGTATCAGTAATCATAAAAAATTTTAGCTTTTTTGAATATATTTAAATTTTTGTACAAAAATTCCTAACAATTGTTAGAATTTTCTAACTTGAAATTAAGCGGGTGCGCTGGTAACGTTGGTCGAGTTATACCCTATGCTCAACCCAAATCTTGCTAAACTTTTATCCTTCTCGATGGTAAAACAAAGCTCGGGAAGCAAACGGCAGCCAGGCAAGCTCCGTAAGGTTTTCTCCTCGGGACGAAAGATTCTATCACGACCCTCCCAAACTTAAGCTCATAAGAAGTTTTTTGTCCAAACCTTGCTTCGAACATTCCTTCAAGGTTTCTTCTCAGGAAATTTCTCGCCTCACTTCGGCTTCCGTTCCCATGGTACTCGACGACCATACCACCCAACCTTTGCCCTCTAATGTCGAAAATCCATCCTATGCCGACGCCTGCTGTCAACCTTTCACCTTTCCTTCCTTTAGCCAAAGCCATTATAACTCCGAGTACGCTACCGAATTCCAACTTCGGAATTTTTCTAAGCTCTTCAGCTCGGTGAGGGAGTATCGAGGAATAAAAAACTAGGTTGCAATCCTGTATTCCAGCATCCTTGAGAGCATGGTCGAAAGCGAGCAATTCGCTATCTCCCTCACCCTTTCCTTTGGTCACGAAGAATTTCTTCGGAAGCAGGGAGCCGACTTCCAAAACTTCTTCAACCATGTTTTTAATAGTTGCGCAAGCTTAAATATCGTTGACCGCTTCTAAGCATGCTTTTTCCTGGCTAGCTCCCTAGTCGAAAACTTCCCGTATTTTTTAATCCTCACCACTTTTATGCCCAGCTCTCGAACCCTTTCTTCCACCTCCTTTGGCAGCTTTTGGTCGTAGCCGAGTGCTATTACTTGCGGTTTTTCCTCCAGCACGACTTTCAACTTATCCTTCTCGTCTCCGATAATTATTTTATTCGCAATTCCTAGCTTTTCGAGCATCTCCTTCCTTTTCTTTGCTGGGATAGCGTAAGGTTTTTTGTTGTTCTTATCGTGAGTAAGGACGACCACGAGATAGTCTCCTAACTTCTTAGCTTCCCTCAGGAAATACACGTGACCCTCGTGAATCGCGTTGAAGCAACCGCCGACAAGCACCTTTTTCACGATTTCAACCTATTTTTAATTATGCTGAAAAGCTTCGTTAAAGAAGCCTTGGAAAGAGCATTGGAAAAAGTATGCGGAAGGAGCATCAGCATTGATAAAAAAGAAATCGAAATCCCGAGGAGGAAAGAGTTCGGTGATTTTTCCTACCCCTGCTTCAAGCTCACCCAAGAGTTAAAAATACCTCCGCAAGAGTTGGCGGAAAGGATTAAAGAAGAGCTTGAGAGGATCGAAACCTCACCCTTAATTTCTCGCGTCGAGAACGTCGGTGGCTACGTAAACTTTTTCTTGGAAAGGAGGGAGGTAGCGGAGCTTGTACTAAAAAGAATTCTCGAAGAAGGCGAAAACTTCGGTAGGCTCAGCGTCGGTAAGGGTAAAGTAGCCGTGGTAGAATATTCTTCCCCAAACCCCGCTCATCCCATTCACATAGGGACAGCTAGGACAACCTTGATAGGAGAATCCTTAGCTCGAATGCTAGAATTCTGCGGTTACGACGTGAAAAGGCTTTGCTACATCAACGACCTCGGAAAGCAGGTGATGGTGTTGCTTTGGGGCTACTTGAAGTTCGCCAACGGAAAAGTCCCAGATAAGAAACCGGACCACTGGCTGCTCGAAATCTACGTGAAAGCAAATTCCGAGCTAGAAAGGAATCCAGGAGTTGAGGAAGAAATACAAGAGTTACTGAGGAGATGTGAAGAGGGTGATGAAGGCTTGAGGAAAACTCTAAGGCAAATAGTAGAGTGGTGCATGAAGGGTTTCGAGGAGACTTACGAGAGGCTTGGGATAAGGTTCGACGAGTACGTTTGGGAAAGCTGGTTTATAGAAGATTCCAGGAAGCTCGTGGATTCCCTTCTCGAAAAGGGCTACGCTTTCAGGACAGAAGAGGGCAGCGTCGTAGCCGACTTGGAAAGGTTTTCTCTGCCGAACACGGTGCTGCTTAGGAAGGATGGTACTGGTTTGTATTTAACCAGGGATATCGCAGCTAGCGTTTACAAGTTCGAAAAGTACAAGCCCTCGCTTAACGTTTACGTGGTCGCGGAAGAGCAAAAGCTCCATTTCAAACAGCTTTTCAAGATTTTAGAGCTTCTCGGTTACGAAGAGCTTTCGAAAGTTTCGAAGCACGTTAGCTATGGCATGGTAGTCATTAGCGGAGGGAAACTCAGTTCCAGGAAGGGAAGGATAATTACCTTAGATGAGCTTTTGGATGAGGCTGCGAGGAAAGTTAGAGAAATCTATTCCTCTCCTCCGGAGGTCGCGGAAGCCGTTGGGAAGGGTGCCGTAGTTTACTCGATACTGAAAGTGGGTCCGGAAAAAAACATAAAGTTCGATTGGAAGGAAGCGTTAGCTTTGGAGGGTAACACCGGACCTTACCTTCAATATACCTACGCGAGGTGTTGGGGAATCCTGAGAAAGCTGGAAGAAAACTGGGAAGAGGTTGCGAAGGAATTTGCTCTTCCTGAGGAAATCGAAATCAAGGATGATGAGTTTTCCCTCGTTAAAAAGCTTGGAGAATTCCCCGAAACCATAGAGAAGGCGTTATCTTCCTTAGACCCGAGCGTTTTGTGCAACTATGCTTACGAGCTCGCTTCTTTATTCGCGAAGTTCTACGAATCTTCTCCTGTAAAAAACGAGAGGGATGAAAAGGTTAGAAGGTTCAGGGTTTGCTTGGTGGTTGCCACGAAAATCGTGCTGGAAAGCTTGTTCAAAATTTTGATTATGGAGAGGCTGGAAAGGATTTGATTTGCTCGTCAGCGATAATACCGTTTGAGTTGTGAGAGTTTATTTTTCCTGAGAAAAAAATTAGGTTTGGAGAGGAGTTTTGAGTTCAAACTTTCAACGACTTTTTAATTCTAAAGCCACAATTACAAAATATGGGGATTAGCAAGGCGCGTGTGAAAATAATCGGTGAAAAAGAGCTTGAAAAAGAGTTAATCGTCGATACTGGTTCTGTGTATACGTGGATAAACGGGAAGGAATTGTGTGAAATTGGTATAAAACCTCACACCGAGAGAAGTTTTAAGACGATTACCGGCGAAGTAGTGAGAAGAAAGATAGGACGAGCTTTGATTGAAATTAACGGAAAAAGGGAGTTTACCGTCGTTGTTTTTGCTGAGGAAAAGGATCAAGAGGTTTTGGGTTTGCATGCGTTGGAAGGTTTAGGACTAGAAGTAGACGTGACGACTGGTGAGTTGAAAGAAGCAGAGGCTATACTTGCTTTGAGAGTAAGAATGTTTTAATGGCTTCTTTTCCTTTCTGGTTACGGGATTTTAGTGCGAACAAAAAATACTTAAAGGACTAAAGCAACAAAGTCGTAAAGTGTAAAGTGTTGAAAATGTAATTTTTGATAAGAAATGAGTT
The DNA here is from genome assembly GCA_964444075.1 of uncultured archaeon. Lineage (GTDB taxonomy): Archaea > Aenigmatarchaeota > Aenigmatarchaeia > CG10238-14 > SCSR01 > CAYUFF01. Next base: position 4,142 of record CAYUFF010000030.1, on the reverse strand, counting down.
GAAAAAATTTGATTTATTTTTTATTACACTTCTATATCAACCCACCTTCCCATTTCTTGCAGTGAAGATTTTCCGTCATGATGCCATTCTATTTTGGGAAAAGCTATTCTTCCGCAATCCGTGATTCTTGAAACTCCAAGCGGATATAATATCTCTGCAAGCCTTTTCTTTTTTTCTAAATTCATGGATACACCAACTGTTTGAAGATAGCCTTTTACACTTTCTAGATATTCTGGCAATTTTTCTAATTTTTCAAGAGGTTTTACGTACACTACTCTATGTAAGCATGAGCTTTTAAAGGAAGGTACCTCTTCGTATATCACCAATGATGTTCTGTTATCATAAATTTCGATGTCTAATCCTGTATGTTTTAGAAGATTCTGTGTTATTTTTTCCATAGAAATAACAGATTTCTTATCCAAATCTATTTCCCCTCTGGGAATTTCCTTTTCTATGTGGTAAAGTTCTTCAGCAAGAGCTTCAGCAAATGACTTTACTCTTTCTTTTTTTCCTATTACATATACGACATGTGGTGAGAAGCATGCATGTTGATCGAACATTACCACATCCAATGCTACTTTTTTTGGTGTAACTTCGTCTATCTCCTCAATCACTTCTAATCCTATCCTTTGGTGATAACCTATAACCTTTCCCTTTGCTTTTTTTCTTATTTCTTCAATATTCTCTTCACTCCCGTAGACCACGATACAAGAATCTTTGTTAGAAAATAATTTTTCCTCAACTTTTTTGTCTCCCCCTTTCCATGGTAAGCAAGCTAAGTAATTACCTAAGTTTTCATCGACATCTTTTATAGATTCTACAACCAGTGTTGTTAAAACAGGTTCTCTTTTACTCACCTTGACAATGGAGGGAGATTTAAGTAGTGAACTTTCAAGAAGTGAAAGAAGTTGTGGCCCTATAGTTTCTCCAAACATATGTACCACATATTCCGGACCAAAAATTCTACTGTATCCTACCGGACTTTCAGAAAATTCATCTAAGTACGAGATTTTTCCTATCTGAGTTTCTATCATTTTTGTAATTGATTTTTCATCCATTCGAAAAATCGAGTCTAGATAATGTCTTATTGCTTTTTTATGGAACTTTGTTGTAAAAGGAAGAATTTTTTCTGCTATCTCTCGAAACTCATATCCCTTTTTTCTCCATCTTTTTGCTACTTTACTAAACACTCTTATTATCTCCTTTGCCTTATACTCTTCAAATTCTTTTTTGGCAAGAGAAAATTTTTTAAAAAGGTTTCTCACTATTTTTTCTGGAAATTTCGGAGACTTTACTACAACTTTCTCGTCTTGGTTTCCTAAAGTATACTCTTCCAATTCAATCTTTTCCTCAATACTTTTAGGTAAGGAGTATGCAGAAATGGTTATCAAACTCACACCTTCTTTGCCATTCTACTTAAAATTTCATCCAACACAAGAGCACAACCCCTTGCTGGGGTTCCCTTAGCCCTTCTCCTATGTTCTACCGTATTTCCTACCCTTCCACATTCACAATACTCATCTTGGGAGACTTTCTCTCTTCCTATATCTCCAGTAATAACATAAGCTGGATAAGAGGTGATTAAAGGTGTCATGTACGCTATTAAACCTTCTTCTCCTGTTGCAACTTCTTCTTGTAGGTTTTCTGGATCTCTAATAGAAACGTGAATCCACGGTGGAACATGTTTCTCATGGTATTCACACTCTAAAAGGATAGAAAAGATATCAGTAAGTCCTAGACCGTCTCTTATATTTTCTTCTTTAATTTTAAAACATTTCGCAATCTTTTTATCTAGTTCTTTTCTAGGAACTTCTCCTTTAGCGTACCTTTTCCAACCTCCTGTTTCAAACGCTTTACTCTTTTCCTCTAAAGGTATTACTATTCCTTTTTCCAACATGTAATCACAAAGCTCATTGTACATAAATGGAGGTCCGTAAAGATGTCTTATTTGAGATCCTTTTTCCTTTTCTATTTTTCTTACAATATTCTCAGCATCAAACCTCTCATCTATTGCAAATACCAAGTTGTTTTCTCCTACATAATTTTTCATGGTAAGATACATACCTTGAACCATTCCCGTTGCTGTTTTTGCGGGATGAGGTGTGAGGAATATGATTTTATCTTTCTCTCCTATTTTCCCCACTTCTTTAAAGATTTTAATGTTAGAAGGTGTTAGATTTAACAAACTTTCCTTATCGAAAGGGTATTTTGAAGGCTTTCCAGTAGTTCCACTAGTAGTGAAATACGTAACTATTTCACTTGGTTTACAACTAATGAAATATTTAATATACTCTTCAAAATCTTCCCTTTTAGAAAGTTCCTTAAAGTAATCTGAAGGAATTAATGGAATCTTTGTCAGATCTTTATATTCCTTAATTTCTTTAGGAGTAATGCCTTGAGATTTACAATACTCGCGGTACACAGGGTTATTGTTGAAATGATGTGTGAAACTGAGTTTCAAGAGTTTAAATTTTATATTCTTTATTTCTCTCATGTTCATTCTGAAAACATTCTCCTGTGCAAACAACTTCTTTAATTCAGCCCTCATCATAAGTATGATTTAAGAGTAAATTTTAAATTCTTTTCGTCTCATTTCGTTTTTCTGGGAGGGTAATAATTTCATCTTGGAAATGTACTACTACGGTAGTTAGAGTATGTCTTCCATCACATAATTCTCCATATCCATAAAAGCCGATGAAGGGGAAGGAAAACATCTTCCTTAGCTCTTTTTCGTAAATTTCTTTTATTCCTTCCTTTTCTCTAAACCAATTAAACAATGCACAACTAAATAGCATCATAATTCCTCCCTTTTTACCTTGGAGAAGCTTTTCGAACAAGTTCATCTCTTTTTTAACCATCTTACTCTTTTCTACGGACATTAATGTTAAAAGTACATTTTTTGGTACCCTTTCCGTGAACATAAGCGAGTTTCCAACGATGTCTCTAACTACACGTAAACAATATCTTCCCTTAGGGTCCACCATTCCAAATGGTGTGACACACCCTATTTCTATCAAAGGAATGTACTTTAACGTATCTATTCCCAATTTTCTCATTACCGTTATTAATTTATCTGAGAATGGTAATTTTTGTAACTTCGAAATCGGTGTTACTATTTCATTTTTTGCTTTCCCTATTAGTTCTGCAAACCTATCGAATGCTGGTTTTCCATCTAACTCTTCTACAACATATTCCTTTGATTTGGTAACTACTGCGTATTTTTCTGTTGGTTCATATGGATGGATAAAATTGTAGGAAAACTTTAAGTCGGTATGGATTATGCAACAAATGGTCGAATCCGTATAAAAAATTCCATTGGCAAAAATGTAATTCTCTCTAAGGTTAAAATCGTCTCCAGCACTCCCGCCTACGATGGGAATCTTATTTCCAACCACATTTTGTATACCTTCTATTATTTCATCTTCAAATCCTTCTCTTTTTGCTGTAAATCCGTTACACAAAACAAGCACTAGATAAGGTTTTATTTTTGTCAATTCGTGAGGAGTCAAATCTCTTTCGGCTAAAAACTTTATGTAAGCTTTCACATATTTTTTGCTTTTTCTTAAACTCATGTTTAAATCGCTAAGAGCTTCTTCTATCCCCCTTTCTCCAGCCTTTATTGGATCATTTGAAACATTTTTACCAATACCAATCCCAATATCGACATATTCACTCTCGAGTAACATAGCTACAGAACTTTTCTCACTCGCCCCATAATTACTTATTTCTCCCGCCGTCGTGCAACCTACCCATTTTATCTCCGGATTCAACTCCCTGAGTGCTTCATCTACACTTTTTACGAACTTTTCTATGGTTTTATCGTCTTTTCCGTATTTTCCGCCAGAGCAAAAAACTATGGCAAAATTAGGTTTTTTTCCTCCGTCTTCTTTCAATTTTTCAAAAGCCGTCCTAACACATTCTTTCCCAGCTTCTTTAGGATCTTCAGCCTTGCTTGTTCCTACCCCAGCATGGAGGTATTTTCCCATTATTTTGAATATGGAAAGACTCCATTAAATAAATTTTTTAGTCATATCTTAAATCCATGGAAAAATTTTTATTTCAAAAGCTCGTGAATAAGCCGATATTTCTCTATTTCAACTGGCCAAGCGACTAAGGCCCTATCTATCCTCTTTACTTTAATC
>CAYUFF010000029.1:0-10481 GCA_964444075.1 uncultured archaeon | reverse complement strand
CGGATATAATAAATTCCTCAACCTCTCCCTGCATAGACATTCAGGCGAACAACATTGTTCTCGACTGCCAAAACCACTTGGTAGACGGGGATGATAACGCGGATTACGGAATCTACATTCCCGGCCACTATAACGTAACCGTAAAAAAATGTAGGGTGAGCGACTGGGATGGAGCGAATATTTTCCTTGAGAACGCGAACGGGAACACGCTCGAAAACATAACCACTTATTCAAGTCCCGATTATGGAATCTGGCTCTACTCTTCCGACTCCAACACCCTCTCCAACATCACAACCTATTGGAACAACCATGGAATCTGGCTTTACTATTCCGACTCCAACACCCTCTCCAACATCACAACCTATTGGAACAACTATGGAATCTGGCTCTACTCTTCGGGCTCCAACACCCTCTCCAACATCATAACTTATTCAAACAATAACCATGGAATCTGGCTCTACTTCTCTTCCAACTCCAACACACTCTCCAGCATCACGGCTCATTCGAACAACGGGGATGGAATCTGCCTCCACCACTATTCTAGCACCAACACAATAAAAAACTCCAAAATTTACGGTAACTCCAACTACGGAATTTACCTTGAAGATGCCGGTCGAAGCGGTGCTAACCTAATCTACAACAACCTCTTCAACAACTCAGCCAACGTGGGCTTCGGAGGAACGATTTACTCAAACAGCTGGAACACAACGAAGCAGAAAGGCAGCAACGTTTACTATCCCTCCTACTATCCCTACGTGGGAGGTAACTTCTGGGCAAAGCCTACGGGAGAGGGCTACTCTCAAACTTGCGAAGATAACGATAAAGATGGCTTTTGCGATAGGCCTTACGACGTTACTACCGATTCCGCGTGCACTCCAGGCGTAAACTGCAGCGACAACGTCGATTACCTTCCTCTGAGCGATGAATGGTTGCCTAGAGTAAACCTAACCCTCAGCGTCAACTCCACGGTGGTTGAGTACGGAGAGGGCGTGGAGGTTTACGGGAGGGCCATCGAGCTCACCGGCGGAGAGCCGTGGAGTGAGGACGTTCTCGTGAAGGTCGATGGTAAGAAGGTTTGCAGGACTGAAGCGGACGAAAGCGGTTACTACCGTTGCGAGTACAAGGCTCCGAGGGAAATAAAGAACTTATTCTTCAAGGCTTACGCTTTGAACCAGACAGACGGAATAGTCGGCGAGAGCGAAGCTGTTAAGGTAAAAGTTACGTTCTCCTACGGACCTCAAAAAATCCCAAAAAAGGGGGTGGCTACGATAACCATTCTCAAAATCCTATGGGACCTTAGCGGGAAGATTCACCTCGTGAAGCTACTCTTGAAAATTTGGGTTTAGCCTTAGAGCGTATGACTTTCGAGCACCCTCAATCCCTTTTCTCCTTTCGCCGAGGAAGTGAGCACGCAGTAAAATTCCCTCCCCTCCTCATAACCCTGCAGAACCTTCTCGGGAAAGTACACTAACGCGTTCACGCAAGATTGGGTACCTTCGATCGTGAGCCCAGCTAGGGTTACGATTGTCTTCGCTTCGTTCCATGGGTTGACAACCTTCGCGATCAAGCCTAGCCCTTTTTTCTCTCGGTAACTTTTCTTGGAAAGCTTCGAGTAAATTTCCCACCTATCCTTCCTCCATCTGAAATTGACCTTCAAGGTCTCGTTAATCTCCTTCGTCAGCAAGTTAGCGAGAGGACCTCCGATGATGATCAAGTTACTCTTTTTGTCGCGTTCGCCAACTTCGGTATCGACTTTAACAAAATCACCGAAAGGAATTTCGCAGAGGCTTCCGAGCTTCATGGCTAACGGTATGAAGTAGTGTGCATCCCTGGCGAAAGTCAAGAATGGCCCGTGCGGAAGGGACGACCCAACTATTACGCGACCGTCGAAAACACCGCTCCCTAAAAACTCCCCGAAGAAATTTCGGAAGAGTTCTCCTTCCTTTCCTACCGACGTGGGCTTAACGTCTTGGCAACTTTCAGTAATCTCGAAACCGAAAGCGTCGGCAACAGGAGAATAAAACCTGCACACACCTCCCCTTTTCCTTTCCTCCTTAACAACCCTTATCAATCCAGCTTCTTCCAACCTTCTGATGTGATAATAGATTTTCTGCTCATCCTCTCCCAAAATCTTCGCCAGTCCCTTGGGATAGTTGGGTGATTTAGCCAACTCTCTCAGTATCGCGAGAGAAGTAGGAGTAAACGCCTTAGAGAGAACCTCCTCGTCCCCCTCCAAGATTTTGATTTTCTTCCAGCCGAAAGTCCTTCCGCGTCTTTCCAGCAAAAGTTTCTCATTCATGTTCCCAGCAATACTTATTTGCGTGAAAGGTTTTAAAAGTTTTTTACCGGTGTGAAATTTTTCACACCAATGCTTATAAAGGTTAAAATTCTTAAAGATAATACGATGTGCGGAATCATAGGCTACGTGGGGAGCAAGAACGCACCACCGCTCATCTTGGAGGGACTGAAGCACCTCGAATATAGAGGGTACGATTCCGTAGGAGTAGCTTTCGTGGGAGGAGACGCTCTTATCGTAAAAAAAGACGTTGGGAAAGTTGACGAAGTTCACGGAAGGTTGAACTTTTTGGAGCCTGCCGTCAACCTGGCGATAGGTCACTCTAGATGGGCAACCCACGGTAACCTTACCCAAGAGAACGCTCATCCTCACCTCGATTGTAGCAACGAGGTTGCCATAGTTCACAACGGAATCGTAGAAAACTACCAGGAGCTCAAGAAGGAGCTCGTTAGCAAGGGTCACGTTTTTAGGAGCGAGACGGACAGCGAGATAATAGCTCACCTCATAGAGGAAGAGATGAAAGAAAGCGGAACTTTTGAAGAAGCCTGCGCGAGAGCCTTCAGCAAGCTAGAAGGAACTTTCGCCGTCCTTGCCGTGAGGAAGGGCGAGAACAAAATCGTTGGTGCTAGAAAAGGTTCTCCGCTGGTCGTCGGTATCGCGGAGCACGGAAATTTCGTCGCCAGCGATATACCAGCTTTTTTACCACATACAAAGAAAGTCGTGTACCTTCACGAGCACGATTTAGCAGTCGTCACGCCGTCGAGCGTCGAGGTATTCCGACTCGAAAGAGAAGGGTTGAGGAAGGTCGTGAGACCTTTGCATACTGTCGAGTGGGACGTGGAGAAAGCGAAAAAGGGTGAGTTCGAGCACTTCATGCTCAAGGAAATCACGGAGCAGGTTGAGACGATTCGAAAAGCTGCTGCTCAAGATAGGAAGCTCGTGGAAAGAATTGCAAAGGAAATCGACAAAGCCTTCGGAGTTTTCTTCGTGGGCTGCGGCTCAAGTTACCATGCTTGCTTGGTGGGTAGTTACCTCTTTTCCAAGATAGCGAACAAGCACGTCAACGTCGTCCTTGGTTCGGAGTTTCCGCATTACAAGCATTTTCTGAAGAAAGAAACCTTAGTCATCGCGATTTCTCAATCTGGCGAGACCTACGACGTCCTCGAAGCGGTGAGGGTAGCGAAAGAGAAGGGGAGCAAGGTTCTTTCGATAGTCAACGTGATGGGTTCTAGCCTTACGAGAGAATCCGACGAATTCCTGCTAATGCATGCAGGCCCTGAGATATGCGTCGTCGCCACGAAAACTTATACTTCGCAAATAGCACTCCTAGATTTACTAGCGCACGCGATTGCTGGAAAGTTTGAAGAAGGTAAAAGAAAGCTCACTTACCTGTGGAACGTCGTTTATCACCTCACGGCAGCCACCACCAGAGAATTGCTAAAAAAGCTTGCGGAAAAACTTAAGGACAAGGAACATATCTTCTGCATAGGGAGAGGAGTTATGTACCCTACTGCCATGGAAGCTGCGCTGAAAATAAAAGAAGTTAGCTACATCCATGCTGAAGCTTTTGCAGGCGGAGAACTCAAGCACGGTACGCTAGCCCTGATAGAGGAGGGGACTCCCTGCATAGTTTTCGTGGACGAGGAGAACGAGAAAGAAATCCTTTCCAACGCCGCGGAGATCAAAACGAGGGGAGGCTACATAATAGGGATTTCCCCGAAGAACAACGAAATCTTCGACTTTTGGATAAAGGTTCCAGAGTGCGGAACCGAAAATCCCATCGTTCACATAATTCCGGTGCAGATTCTCGCTTACTATCTTGCTGTTCTCAGAGGTTGCGACCCAGACAAGCCTAGAAACCTGGCCAAGACGATCACGGTCAAGTAGGAGGTATGATGGAGCAACACCATATCTACAGGGCTTACGACATAAGGGGAATCTATCCGCACGAGATTAACGAGGAATTTGCTCTCAAGGTTGGTAAGGCCTTTGGAACTTTTCTGAACGGAGGTAGGGTGGTTGTCGGCTTCGACTGCAGGAAGAGCAGCCCATCGCTGAAAGAAAGTTTAATCCAAGGATTGCTTTCCGTCGGTTGTGACGTCGTTGAGATAGGCATGGTCCATACCCCTTCGGTCGTCTTTGCTACGGCGTTCTACGGTTACGACGGTGGAGTTATGATTACCGCGAGCCACAATCCCAAGGAGTGGAACGGGTTTCTCTTCTACGGAAAGGGCGGAGTATCGATAAGTTACGAGAAGGGTATCGATAAGATAAGGAGGTTCATCGAGACGGAAAGTTTCAGGCGGGCAACGAAAGAAGGAAAAAGGGAGGAGAAGGAAGTTCTGCACGAGTATTACGAGTTCATGCTGAGAAAGCTTCAACTCGAAAACAGGGAGAAACCTTTTTCTGGATTTAAAGTCGTCGTCGACGCTGGAAACGGGGTGGCAGGGAAAGTAGCAGTTCCATTGCTTAGAGAGCTTGGTTGCGAAGTTGTCGAACTTTTTTGCGAGCCCGACGGAGATTTTCCCAACAGAGAACCAGAGCCGACAAAAGAAAACCTGAAAACCCTATCCGAAACCGTGGTGAGCGAAAAGGCGGATTTAGGAATGGCTTACGACGGTGATGGGGATAGGCTTTTCGCCGTGGACGAAAACGGTAGAATTTTAGATTCGCCACAGCTTTTTGCCGCGTTAATAAAAGCGTGTTTCGAAGGCGTTCCCGAGGAAAAAAGACTCGTGGTCCTAGATGCCATAATGCCAAGCGTAATAGAAAAGTTCGTCGCTTCTCTCAGAGGAAGAAGCATTAGATGCAAGGTCGGTCACGTGTTCATCCAAGAAAAACTGTTGAAGGAAGGTGCCATCCTCGCCGGCGAGGTTTCTGGGCACTACTCTTTCAGCGAGACGTTCGGCGCTGACGACGCTATCTACGCAAGCCTAAAACTCCTCAAGTACCTGAAGGAGGAAGGTAGATCGCTCTCTCAAGTGTGCGAAGAATTACCCCCCTACTTCTTCTCTACGATGAGGATAGAGACGAGGGAAAGGAGGAAGTTTGAGTTCATCGATGAGCTGAAGGAGGAGTTTCGGAGAAAGGGCTACAAGCTCGACTGCCTGGATGGTGTGAAAATAATTTTTCCCCGCGGCTGGGTGCTGGTTAGAGCTTCCAACACGGAACCCAAGGTTTCCGTAGCTTACGAAGGCGAGGACGAAAAAGCCTTCCAAGAGCTTAAGGGCTTTGTCGACGAACTCGTTAGAAAGTTGTAGAAAAAAGCTCAGAGGACTTTCGCTTTGAAGGCAAGCCTCATCAGCCTTATCGCAAACTCGTGGTCTCGCTTGCTCACGTACCCAAGGCAATCTTCCTTCAACCAAACCCTGTAGCCTTTCCTGAAGGCATCGTATGCTGTAAAGAGTACGCAGAAGTTCGTCACGCACCCGCAGAGCATCAGCGTGTCTACGCCTAGTTTCTTGAGCTTCCTATCGAGGTTCGTACCATCGAAGGCTGAGTAAGAAGTTTTCTTCACGACGATGTCACCTCTCTCAGGCTTGAGTTCCTCCACGATTTCGGCACCCCAAGTGCCAGCGACGCAATGCCTCGGCCAGAGTTTGAATTCTGGGTCATCCTTCCTGTGCCAATCTTGAGTGTAAACGATTTTCCACCCTTTCCTCCTGCACTTCCCCACGAGTTCCTCTATCCTCGGTATTATCTTGGGGTTGTTCGGTACGAAGAGTGCACCTTCCTTCCTGCAAAAGTCGTTCTGCATGTCAACGATTACCAACGCCTTTTTCGCTACCATGGCTTCATCCCCCTCCTAAAGTTCTGGATGTTTAAACTTAATCGGGTGGAAAAATAAAAGCGAGCTCACGGGACCTTCCAAACCTTAAAGGCAGCGCCAACCCTTAATTAATCCATGGAAGAGTGGGAAGGTTGCAGAGTCTACGTGTGGAAGGAAAAGTTCGCGATCGTGAAGTCGAAGAAAACGCATCCCGACGCCTTCGCGAACGTAGTCGATAAGAAAGAGATAACCGTGATAGTCGACCAAACGAAGTACGATAAAGCAAACGCTATCGAAGCGGAGGAGGGCTACAGGATGCTAACGTTCGACACAACCCTTCCCTTCAACCTCGTGGGCTTCATAGCAAAAGTCTCCAAGGCCCTCGCAGAGGAAGGAATTCCCATCTTCGTCGTCTCCTCTTTCTCCACCGACCATATCTTGGTGAAAGAAAAATACTTGAAGAAAACTAAAAAAGCGCTGGAGCGTTTGGGGTTTAAGGTTGAGGAGGAACCTAGATGACTCCCTTTTCCTTGACACTAGCATTAATTATCGGAGGGTCGCTCTTTGGAATAGTAGTTTATTAAAAGCTCGATGCCCTCTTCGACGCTTACCCTTGCTTTGAACTTCAGCAACCTTTTGCTCTTGCCCGTGTCTGCTAGCGTGTGGTAAACGTAATTCTTTATCGGATTCTCCACGTAGGCAGGCTCAATACTCTTACCTAGCTTTTCGTTGAGGAGAGCAACGATTTCGTTGAAGCTCTTCCTCTCTCCCCTTCCCACGTTGAATATTTCGTAGCCAAAGCTCTTCTCCGCAGCCAACATGAAAGCGTCGACCACATCCTCTACGTAAACGAAATCTCTCGTTTGCGTACCATCTCCATAGATCACGGGCTTCTCGTCCTTCATCATCTTCCAGAGGAACTGGGTTATTATGTTTGCGTAACCGTTTTTAAATTCTTCCTTAGGACCGTAAACGCTGAAAAGCCTCAGCACAAGCACTTCGATTCCGTAAAGCTCGTGGTAAAGCTTACCCAACCTTTCTATTGCCACTCTCGCTTCTGTGTAAAAATCCTTTACGAGTGTTGGCATTTCCTCCTTCCAAGGAAGCGGGTTACCGTTGTAGACGCTTGAAGTCGATGCGACGATTACCTTACATCCGTTTTTCCTCGCGAACTCGAATAGCTGGATAGCATCCTCGATAGACTTGGCTACCAAAGAAGGATCCTTCCTGTACATCGGCGATGAGGAATAGATTCCTAAGTGGTGGATAACCTCTATACTTTCCAACCCAAACTTCCAAATTTCTCCAACGCTCCCTTCCAACACCTTTACTCTATCGCGTACGTTTTTCAAGTTTTCCATGGAGCCGGTGTGAAAATTATCCAGCACGAAAACATCGTTCCCGCTTTCCACGAGCTTCTCCACGAGGTTGGAGCCTATGAATCCAGCACCGCCGGTAACGAGGATTCTCATAGTAAATAAATTTTGATTTTCGGCTTAAAGTCTTTTGGTGAGGGTTTGGAGCTAAAGTTTTTTCTACAATTATCGAAACATTTATAAAGGAAAAGAAAGTTAGAAAGAAATATGAAAAAGGTTGAGAGAGTTTACCGAGAGATACTTTACGGCGTGTTTGAAAGGGGAAAAACTTTTAATTTTTTCGGAATTCGACTTTGAGTTTTACAGGAAAATGATCGCGAAGCATAACCTCAACGAATTTCTGGAAAGGTTGATAAATATCGTGAAGACTGCTCAGACTGAGTTCAAGTACCTGTAAAAAGTTTTTGAAGCAATCTAAAACATGCGGCTGGCGGGATTTGAACCCGCGCCACGAGCTTGGGGAGCTCGGGTCCTAACCTGGCTAGACGACAGCCGCATCTATAAGAAAAATTTTTCTCAAGATTTTAAAAGTTAATTAACGCGTTTTTCACCAAACTTTTACTGTGATTTGAATGGGGTATAAACGCCTTCATTAAGCCATCGGAAAGGAAAGTAGTCTAGCCCCTGAGAACGTTAGACGTTTAACATAAAACCTTTGCCGATTCCCGAATTCCCCTTTCTGGCGAAACGATGGAGATAGTTATTTAAGGCTGGAGTTTTATCAAAAATTTTAAAGGTCGATATCATGGCGTTGAGACCGGGAAGGACGATGAGGGAAATCGAGAGACCCTACACGAGGATCTCCTACAAGACCCCTAGGAAAAGCTACGTGGCCGGCGCTCCCCAACCAAGGATTCATCACTTCGAGATGGGTAAAAAGGGCAGCTACGAGCTAACTCTCTACCTCATCGCCAAGAAGAGCGTGCAAATTAGGGATAACGCTCTGGAAGCCGCGAGGATCGTAGCCCACAAGTACCTGAGTAAAAAGATTCCCGGAGGGAATTACTTCCTCAAGATAATCGCTTATCCTCACCACGTGATAAGGGAAAAACCCATAGCGACCGGTGCCGGTGCTGATAGGTACTCTCAGGGCATGAGGCTCGCCTTCGGTAAGCCGGTTGGGAGGGCGGTACAGGCCTGGAAAGGAACGAAAATTATGCTACTACAGGTCGACGAAAAACATTCGCAGGTTGCAAAGGAAGCTTTGAAGAAAGCTGGCTATAAGCTGCCTACCCCGGTAGAAATCAAGATCGAAAGGAATAGCTAACGGCCAAAAGCCTCTTTCTTACAACCTACATTTATAAGTTTTTTTGCGCTCCCAACAGTAATTGTGAAGGTCAAGGAAAAATGTTTTTGGACGAAGGTTGGGGAAGAACGTATCTTCGGATCTTCACCGAAGGCAAGGCGAGGAAACCTTTGATGATACTCGCCCATGGGTGGGGAGGAAACCACTTGGGAACGTACAACGGGCTCTTCGTGGAAGCCGCGAGGTTTTTTGGAAAGAGAGGCTTGAACGTCGTGAGGTTCGATTTCAGGGGTTCTGGAAATTCGGACGGAGGGTTCGAAGACCAAAGCGTCTCGACCATGCTGGAAGACCTTAGGGCCCTCGTGGCTCACGCTAAAACAAACTTGACTTTCGACGGAAGGATAATCCTCGTCGGATACAGCCTAGGCTTCTACGTCTCAACGTTTTTCGCGAGCAAAAATCCACCCGAGCTGATAGGACTCGTGGGATGGATGGGGAGGGTTTCGGATGCTGACGAGTTTTTCTCCAAAGTGACTTTCGAGCAAGCGGAGTTCAAGGGTTACCTGCAACATCCTCACGGATTTTTCATCCCAAAAGAAAAACTCGCCGAGGAACTCAAGTACAAATCGAGAAAGGCCATCGGAAAACTCAAAGTGCCAGTACTCTTAATCTACGGCGAGAGGGACGAGGTTACTCCACCTCCGGAGGGAATAAAGTTCCAGAGATATTATAAACCCTCAGAGAAAGTCGAGATGAAAATATTCCGAAACTCGACCACATAGCGAGCGGCGGTACCAACCTCATGAAAAGAATCTTTTCTCATACTTACGATTGGTTGGTAAGGTTAAATTTGGTTTGAAGCTACTTTTTCTTGATCTTCTTCTCGAGCAACCTCTCGCTCCTCTCCACCTCCCTCCTGCTTATGATTTCTACCCTTTCTTCCTCCTTTTTCTCCTCGACCCTTTCCCTCACCAGCATCACGAAGAGCGGCAGTATTTCAACCCTTCCCAAGACCATCAGGATTATCAGGTTCCACTTCAACCCGCACGGTAGCCCGAGCGAGGTTACCCCTACCGTGTGACCGACGTTAGCGATCGCGCTGCTCGTCTCGAAGACAGAATCCTCAAAGCTAAACCCGTGGAGAGAAAAGTTGAACGCAGAAATCGCCACGAGGAGGACGTAGAGCAGGATGGTCGAGAGGATTAAAGTAGCTTCCCTTCCGTCGATTTCCCTCTTATCGAGGAAGAACGAATGCTCTTTGAACCCGAGGAGGTATCTAACTCCCCAAGAAAGGGCTTTGAAAAAAGCTAGCAATCTGAAAACTTTGAAGCCGCCAGCAGTAGAGAGCGCGCAACCTCCTATTAGCATGAGGGCCGCCAGGTAAAGCTTCGAGCTCTGGTTTATGGAACTGAAATCCACGTAGCCGTATCCCGTAGTGGTGGAAGCCGCGACCGCATGAAAAGCGGCATCCCTCCAAGGGAGCTGCGAGAGAGCATGGAAAATTGGGATTGAAGCTAGGAGAAGCGTCGCGAAGCATGCTAGCTGGAGGGTTAGGAGCTTCCTTAGCTTGAGCGTGAAGAGGTTTACGTGGAATGTGAAGCTGAGCGCTCCCAATACCATAAAGATTGCAAGGAGCGCTAACGCGACGTTGCCTAGGAGCTCTAGGTTGCCCGTCGCGGAGAAACCTCCCGTCGATACGGTGCTGAACGAAGCGGAAACGGCTTTAGCAACATCCCTCAACCCGAACGCGTAGAGGAGGAAGAAGAGTATGAGCGCGTAGGTGGAGTAGATGAT
>CAYUFF010000028.1:0-10669 GCA_964444075.1 uncultured archaeon | reverse complement strand
AGCCAAAGATGTTTAAAATAGTGGTAAACAAATTATTATAATCATGCTACCAAAATTTGCCGACAGAGAAAGGGAGTTGAAGTTTCTCGAAAGAGTGTACGCTAAAAAAGGATTTAGCTTAATCGTACTTTATGGGAGAAGAAGGGTAGGGAAAACCGAACTTATCAAGAAATTTATAGAAAACAAACCTTCCATCTACATTCTTGCAACCGATGAAAGTTACGAAGAAAACTTGAAATTCTTCAAAGAGAAATTCGCCGAGTTCACGAGAAAGGAATACTTCTTGAATCTTGAAACCAAAAGTCTCTACGACCTCTTCAAGTTCTTTGTCGAGGAAATAAAAAACAAAAAATGCGTGATAGCGATAGACGAGTTTCCATACTTGATGCAGACGAAAAAAGGGATCCTTTCCCTCTTCCAAAAAATTATAGATGAGCTCCTGAGGAAAACAAACGTAACTCTTATTCTCTGCGGTTCCTCCATGTCCGTAATCGAGAGCGACGTTCTCGGGAAGGGGACCCCTCTTTACGGGAGAAATTTGAGCGTCTGGAAGCTACTTCCCTTCTCCTTTAAGGATTTTGCCAAGTACTTCAGGAACCCGTTCGAGGTTTATTTTGTCTTTGGAAACATACCTTACTATCTGAGATTTTACGACGATAGGAAGAGTCTCAAAGAAAACATAAGGGAGAACTTGCTGATGAAAGGAGGGAATTTGTACGACGAGCCTTTAATCTTACTGAGACAGGAATTCAGAGAATCGAGGGTCTACAGGCTAATCCTAAAGTACATATCTCTAGGTTACAAAACGATCGGAAAGCTTTGTTCCGCAACTGGTATGGATAAGAGCAACCTAGCAAAGTACCTTTCATCTCTAGAGGAATTGGGTATAATAAGGCATATACTGCCCTTTGGAATGAAGAGGAAAGGAATTTACGAGATTAACGACCCTTTGTTCAGGTTTTGGTTTAGGTTTGTTTATCCTTACAGGGATTATTTGGAAGTAGGTAAGGTAGAGGTAGTAGAAGAGATCATCGCCAATCAGCTGAACGAATACTTTGGTACGTGTTTTGAGTATTTGGTGGAGGAGCTCTTGAAGCAGAAGCTTATACCTGGACTGGAAAGGTTTGGAATAGTTTCAAAGTGGTGGCATAAAGATAAAGAGATAGACGTTCTTGCCTTAAACGAACGAGCCAAGGAGATTTTGTTCGTTGAATGTGAGTGGAAATCTGGAGTGAACCCCTTAAAAATTTGCAAAGAACTAGAAGAGAAATCTTCCTTCGTTCAGTGGCACGAGCAGGAAAGGAAGGAATTTTTCGCGATCTTTGCAAAAAGTTTTTCGAAGAAGATAGAGGAATTCAAAGGGAAGAGGGTTTATTGCTTCGACTTGAGTGATTTAAAACGCTATCTTATCACACATCAATGACCCTTGCATGTTTTTTACCCCAAGTACTGAATATTTATCTCGTTTATCCTCTTTCCGTATGCTTTCGGCCTCTTCCAAGTTTAAAAGAAAATGGTACTATCTTTTCATGACACTTCGTTTTTTACAAGTTTATGAACGTTGAAAACGACGCTTTCGTTGAACTTCTTCCAGTCTACGGTTTTCCTCTCGAAAGTAAGTTCAACCTCGCCTACCACGTCGGAAACCTGAAGCATTATTCCTACGCGCTTGAAACTCTTCGCGAAGACGTAGGATTCCATGTCGACGAGGTCGCCAAAACCCTTGAGCTTTGGTAAAAACCTTTCGTAGAAGACGATTTCACACCATTTTTCAGCGGCCCTCTTTCCTCGGTAGCTGAGCTTCCTCCTTTTCATTTCCTCCTCAACCTCCTTCCAAACCGATGCCCATTCCTCTTTCTTTTCCCCTGGTCCTACCGAGTACTTGTTGAACACGAAGTTCGTCGTCAAGACCCTAACCCTGTCGTTCCCGAGAAGGTTTCTTATCACTATCCTGTTCTTCGGGAAAACTCCTTGCTCGTGGATTAGCCAGGGTCGCCTAAAGTAGAACTCGTAAAACTCGGTGGGATAGTAGATTCGGTTGAGGTCCGCTCTTATTCCGCCTGCTATCCTGAAGAACAGGACTCTTACTGGCTTATACCTCTTAACTTCTTTGACCACCTCTTCCGCAGAAGGTGGATAGTGCTCCTCAGCTTCTCGCACGTGCCTGCGGGCAAATTCTAGCGGTTCGCAGGGTTTAGGACCGAATGCGAAGAATACCCTTATCTCATGTCCGAAGTGAGAGTACAGGGTATCGTCAATTTTCTCAAAACGCTTCTCGAAGAAGTCAAGAACCTTAGCGTGCTTTAGGTACATCTCGTAAGTTCCTCCGAAAACTACCGCAACCTTCATGGTTCAATTTTACGCACAAACTTAATTAACGCTAGCGACAATCTTTATACATGCCGTGGGTGGAGAAGTACAGGCCGAAGAGGCTGAGCGAGTTCGTCGATCAAAGAGAGGCTGTAGCCAAGTTCCTGTCTTGGGTAAGGAAGTGGAAGCCCGGAGATAAGGCTCTGCTATTCTACGGTCCTCCTGGCACGGGAAAGACCTCTTTAGTCTACGCTTTCGCCGAGGAAAACGACTGGGAAGTGATAGAAACGAACGCCTCAGATATAAGGTCGCCTAGAGCTTTGGAAAGCTTGATAGCAGCCTCTACTCAAAGACCGCTGCTCAAAAAATCGAGGATATTCCTTTTCGACGAGGTGGAGGGAATCGCTAGCAGGGCTGAGGTTGGCGGTATAAGAGCGATCCTGAAACTTTTGGAAACCACGAGGTTTCCGGTCGTGCTTGTAGCGAACGACCCTTGGGATAAAAAGCTCGTCGAGCTCAGGAATAGTTGCGAAATGGTGGAGTTCAGGAAAATCCCTGTCTGGGATATAGAGAAAAGGTTGGCGGAGATTTGCAGGAAAGAGGGCGTGGAGGTCGACAGGAATGCTTTGCGAATGCTCGCGAAGAGGAGCGAGGGAGATTTAAGGTCTGCGATCAACGACCTCGAAGCCGTGGCGAGGGGAAGGAAAAAGGTTACCGTAGCCGACCTCGAAGCGCTGGGCTACAGGGAAAGAGAAGCAACGATTTTCGACGCTCTCAAGATGATTTTCAAGACGAAGTCGGCGATAGCGGCGAAGCTCGCGATAAGGAACGTTGACCGAGACCCTGAGGAAATTTTTCTCTGGATCGAGAACAACATCGCGAATGAATATGAAGACCCAGAAGAGATAGCGAAGGCTTACGAAGCTCTCAGCAAGGCGGACTTGTTCAGGCAGTGGGTAAAGCTCAGGCAGGATTGGAAGTTCATGAAGTACATGGTAGACTTGATGACCGCCGGAGTCTCGCAAGCGAAGAAGGATACCTACAAAAAGTTTACCAAGTACAAGTATCCCAGCACCTTAGCTATGCTTGGAGCTACAAGGGCGGAAAGGAGGGAGGAAAGCGAAAAGCTGGAAAAACTTTCCAAAAAACTGCACTGCTCCACGAGAAAGATAAGGACGGAGTTCCTACCTTACTTGGAGTTCATCGAGGCCCGTGGCTCTGGTTCTTCGTAGTTTAAACTGGGATAGCTTGTACCAAAACTCGAAACTAAACATCTCGCTTTAACTTGTAAACGCTCGTTCTACCCATTTTAATCTTTTCTACTTTCCCTTCCTCATAAGTCTTTCCAAGACTTTTCTCACAGTCGATTCCAGCTTTCGAGTTTCTGTCACAATTTCTTCACGCTTTTCGGCTTTTTCTTGAGCGAGTAGAGGATTAGATTAGCGAGGACGAAAGAGCTCAACCTTTTTTCTATCGGCGACTCTATCCCGTACCTTTCCCTCAACTCCTCGATTTCAAACTTTATTCGTGTTGTAATTTTTGTAAACACTAGCAGAAAAAGTTTACCGTTTTTTACAACACGATAACTTTTCTTAGGCCGTGGTGATGCAGTTGCAAGAGTGATTTACTCACTCCTACCTTACGCAATTTTTATATTACGAAGGTGAAATTTCAATCATGAAGGCACTGGTTAAGTTGGGCAAGGGAAAAGAACAGGTAAAACTAATGGACATGCCGGAACCCAAAACGAAAGAGGGATATATCATCGTGAACGTTAAGGCAGCAGGCGTATGCGGCTCAGACATCTTGATAATGGAGGATAAGCATCCCTACGAAGCTCCAGTAATTCTCGGTCATGAGTTTGCTGGTGAGGTTGCTGAGACAAAAGACGGTTGGAAGGAGGGGGAGAGAGTTACTTCCCAAACCACTTTCTCGACTTGCGGGAAGTGTTATCTGTGCAAGTCTGGAAATCCCCAGCTCTGTCCTGAGAAGAAGGTAATAGGTATAAAGGCTCACGGTGCGTTCACATCAAAGATTCTCGTACCCATAGAGGGGTTGCACAGGATTCCAAAAAACCTTTCGTTCGAGGAGGCTTCGATCACAGAAATAGGGGCGGACGTCGTTTACGCTCTCAACGAGAGAGCTAACCTCCAACCCGGAGAGTTCGTCGCCATCTTCGGCCCAGGTCCAGTGGGAATTTTCGCTACCCAAGTCGCGAAAGCTACCGGGGCGGAAGTCGCCATAGTCGGTACGAAAACCGAAAGGGATGAATACAGGCTTAGCCTTGCGGAAAAGTTGGGTGCTGACCACGTGCTCTACGCCGAGGAAAACCCTGCAGAAGAGATAAGAAAACTTACGAACAACAACGGTGCGGACATTTCTATGGAGGCTAGTGGTTCAGCTGCGGCGTGCATAGAAGCGATAAAGGCAACGAGGAATTTGGGAAAGGTCATCGCTTTCGGCATTCCCAAGGGTGAGGTAACGATCCCTTGGAACAAACTCGTGTTCACTGGCATCGAAATAATCTTCCACCTTTCTTCCACTTGGACTTCCTGGGAAAAAATCCTCAAGCTTATGGAAATGGGAAAAGTAAAGACGAAACCGATGATAAAGGTTTATAAGTTGGAGGATTGGGAAAAAGCCTTCGAGGATTTCAAGCACGGGAAAACGGTAAAAACAGTCCTCATACCTGGGGAAGAATGAAAGCCATCGTGTTGAACGAGAAGGATTGCGTGGCCGTAGCAGTAGAAAACCTCAAGAAAGGGAGCAGAATAAAAATCGGGAATAAAAAGATTAAGCTTCGGGAAGACATACCGATGGGACATAAGTTTGCGGTAAGACGAATCGAGAAGAACGAAAAAATCGTGAAGGACGGAGAAGTCATAGGAATCGCTACCAGACTCATTAACGAAGGAGAGCACGTGAGCGTCCACAACATCAAGAGTCTCTACGTCGAGAGGGGATAGGTTGGAGCTCAAGGGATGGAGAAGAAAAAACGGTGAGGTGGGTATAAGGAATCACGTAGTCGTGATCCCGTCCGTCGCCTGTGCCAACCATGCTGTGAGCGCTATCTGCAGGAGGACCGGTGCGATCCCAGTTCTCCACAACCAGGGTACGTGCGGTGAGTTCGGGAAAGATAGGGAGCAAACCGTTCGCACTCTAGTGGGAATAGGCTCTCATCCTAACGTGGCGTGGGCTTTAGTGGTTGGACTTGGTTGTGAAGAGACGGACGCGCATAAGTTAGCGGATAAAATAAGAGAGAATGGTGGAGAGTGCGAGTCGTTGTTAATTCAAGAAATCGGTGAAAAGGAGGTTATAAGAAGGGGTGTAGTGCTCGTTAGGAAGGCTATGAAATCTGCCGAGAGAATGAGGAGAGAAAGGATTAGCTTGAAGGAATTGGTCGTGGGCGTGAAGTGCGGAGCATCGGATTTCTCTTCGGCACTCTTTTCCAATCCAGCCGTCGGAATGGTTTCCGATTTCATCATAGAAGAAGGAGGAACCGTTATCTTCGGAGAGCGGTTGGAAGTTGTGGGTGCGGAGCACATAATTGCGAGGAGGACAAAAAACAAGGATGTCAGGAGGGATTTCTTGCGGAGGATAAGAAACGCTATCGACAGCGCGTTGAAGGCCGGGGTGGATTGGGTAGGGTCTCAACCATCCCTGGGTAACATAAAGGGTGGTTTAACGACGATCGAAGAAAAATCGTTGGGAGCCATCAAGAAGGTGGGGACCCATGGATTAGCGGGGTGCCTCGACTACGCCGAGAAACCCAAGAAAAAGGGCGGTTTGTACTTCATGGACACGCCTGGTTACGACGTGGAATGCGTGAGCGGTTTGGCAGCTGGAGGTTGTCATCTTACCCTTTTTACCACAGGCAGGGGAACTTACCTCGGCTCGCCGGTTTTGCCGGTCGTAAAAGTTTGCGCAAACCCCTCTACTTGCAAGAAATTGCGAGACGCTATCGACGTAGACCTAAGCTTCCTGTTGAGGAAAAACGACATGATGAGGGCGAAGGAAAAGATTATTAGCTTCATGGTTAAAGTTATAAACGGTAAGCTGACGAAAGCCGAGAGAGGAAAGCACTTTGAGTTCGCGATCGAAAGGATAGGGCCGAGTGCATGAAAAAAAGAAAGATAATCTGTGCGATCATAACTCCTTTTAGAAAGAACAGAGTCGATTACGAAGGTTTTGTCTCTCTTCTAAAATTTCTGAAGGAAAAGAGGACGGACGGCGTGCTAGTTTGCGGCACTACCGGCGAGTTTCCCTTGCTTTCTCTGAGTGAAAGGAAAAGGTTGATAAAGCTTGCTTTGGAAGAAGAAACGTCCAAGTTTCAGGTAATTCCGCATGTAGGAGACGTGAGGGTAAAGGATGCAAGGAGGTTGGGAACCTTCGCGAAAGAACTTGGAGCCAGCCTTTTGGCTGCGGTAACGCCGTACTATTACCGTTGGGGTTTTAGAGAGGTGGTCCAATATTTCAGAAGCCTGAGCGAGCTTGGTACTAAGCTGATGGTGTATGAGATACCTGAATACGCTAACGTTAAACTCTCTCTGAGCGAACTGAAAAAACTGATTGTAGAGAGTAACGCGACCGCGCTCAAGGAATCGACGACCGAGCCGAAGAGGCTTAGGGAGATTTTGCCGTTGAAGGAACATGTATCCCTGTTCGTGGGAAGTGATGCGATGATAAAGAAGGGGCTTGAGTTGGGTTTCGACGGGTGCGTGTCGGCGCTCGCAAACTTTGTTCCCGAGCTCGTTAGGAGGTTGGTCGAGAGCACAGGTATCGATGGAAGGAAGGCTGAAAGGTTACAATCCCAGCTGAACGAGATAAGGAGCTTGTGTAAGAAGGAAGGAGGGATAAGGGCGATTAAAGCAGCGTTGCAACTTAGAGGCTTTCCGGCATGGGAGGTTAGGGAACCGTTCGTCAACTTTGCTCCCGAGGAAAGGAATCGCTTCCTGGAGGAAATGAAAAGATCGTTGGGAAGGGTGGGGTGTTGAAAAATGAAAAGGTTCGACGTCGTAACTTTCGGAGAAACGATGGTCCAACTTAACGCAAAAAACGTGGGACCACTCGAAAACGTGAGAGAGTGGGAGCAGCATGCGGCTGGCGCCGAGTCAAACTTCGCGATAGGAATAGTGAGGATGGGCCTTAGGGCAGCGTGGATATCGCGACTCGGTGCCGATGGCTTCGGAAAATACGTGTATGAGGTTGTGAGGAAGAACGGCGTAGACGTTTCTTGGGTGAAGTTCGATGGGTCGGCGCCTACTGGAGTCTATTTTATCTGGCATCCTGAGGAAGGTAAGAGTTTGGTAAAGTATTATCGAAAGGGTTCCGCGGCTTCAAAGCTTTCTCCCACCGACATAAAGAAGAAATACATAAAAAGTGCCAGATGGCTACATCTCACCGGAATTACGCCAGCCTTGAGCGAGAGTTGTCGCGAAGCGTGCTTCAAGGCGATCGAGTACGCCAAAGAATTTAACGTACCGATTTCGTTCGACGTAAACTGGAGGTCAGTGTTGTGGAAGAGGAAAAGCGATGCGAGGAAAATTTTTGAAAGGATAGGAAGGGAATCGACGGTGGTGAAGGTGGGTTTCGAAAATTTTAAGGAGATATGGAGAAAGCGTGCTTCTTCGCCAAAAGAAGCGTGTAAATTCCTCTCTAAAAAATTCAAGTGTGAGGCACTCGTAACCAGAGAGAGGGATGCGTACGCCTCTAAAGAGGGAACGGTAATCCACGAGAGGGCTATGAAAGTTAAGGTAATCGACCCAGTAGGTGCTGGCGACGCTTTCATGGCTGGTTACGTCGCATCACGGTTGAAAGGTTATTCGATGAAAGACAGCCTTCGGGTAGCTAACGTAGCCGGCGCTCTCGTTTGTACGAGAAGGGGTGATATCGAAGCTATCCCAACCTGGGAGGAAGTTGAAAGGTACCTGAAGCTTTCATCTTCACATCGCTCATAATCACTTTATTTTCTTGAACAAGCCGTAAACCGGTCTCCATCCTTCGCTCAGAGGCTTTTTGAGGTACGGTTCCATTTCTTCCTTCGTCCTGAACGTCACCTCCTCTACAGGCGGCACTTCTCCTGGCGGGAAGCGTTCCAGTATCTCGTTTATCAAAAGGGTGAGGTACTTGAGGAAGAACGCGACAGCTCTCTTTACTTTGTTTGGGTTGCCAAGCGTTGCCTTACCGACGACACCTTCTGGTGTGTTGAAGATTTCTATGGGCATGTGTCCCTGACCGTCGCTCCATTTTGACGGTCTCATCAAACCATCTACGGCTTTATCCATGTGGCCCTCCGGTAAGTAGCTTCTCGGTTGGGTGTCGACAGCATACTTCATTTCAACCATCTCCGGCATGAGCAGCAGTGCCAGAGAGGTTTCCGATTCGTCAGCGTGGACGAAATCGGTTTCAAGTTCTCCTCCCCTTTCTTTCGTCCTGAAAAACTTTCTAGCGCAGCGATGCCAATCCAACGCACGATAAATTCCGGGGAGCTGGTATCTTTTCATGAACTCCTGAACGACGGACTCCAGGACCCAGAAGTGACCGTGGTTGTTGACTATTATCTGCTTTCTGTATCCAAGATTCCACAGACCCAGCATAACCTCAAG
Source organism: uncultured archaeon (assembly GCA_964444075.1). Classification (GTDB taxonomy): domain Archaea; phylum Aenigmatarchaeota; class Aenigmatarchaeia; order CG10238-14; family SCSR01; genus CAYUFF01. The sequence continues at coordinate 1,754 of CAYUFF010000028.1, read as the reverse complement.
GAGATGGTTTTTGAGAGTTTCTTCCTCTATTATCACAGTTCCAGGCATCCCGTAATGATGCCACGGATGCGCTCCGTAAGCTATGGGCCATGTAATCGCCACAGGTTTACCTTGTTTTTTCATGAACCTCCTTACGGCCTCGCAGAGCTGAGTAACGAACAAAGTGTCGGTTCCGGAGGGCAAGTGCTTTCCATGATACTCGGTCGAGCCCACAGGAATTAGGACCACGTCACACTCCTCGAGCTCTTCGAAGACTTTGTATCCAGGTGTGGTTTGAAGATAAGTATATGCCTTCCCGAGCTCCGGCGGCGTTCCTATTCCGTATTCATTGAGAATCTTCTCTATTTCCTCGTCGCTAGCCAACCATATTTCCTTTTCTAGCTTTCCCACAGAAGTTTCCTCGAACACCAAATCCTTCGGAATTTCTCGGTGCATAATTAATTTTCTGGAATACGACTAAAAAGTGTTTCCTCCTACTCAGGTTTAATCAAGATCTTTGCATGGAGTTCTTTCTTCTCGCTGGCAAGCTTCATGGCATCGAGAACTTCTTCCAACTTGAACCTCTTGGTTATTATGGGAGTAAGGTCTACTTTGCCAGACGCCATCAACCTTATGACGCTTGGGAATATTCCATGACCTGAGTGTCCCTGCGACCCATAAATCTGCGCTCTTCTCACTTGGAGAACCTCAAACCATAACGGCACGTGCTCGGTTGCTCTGCCTATTGCGACGACCTTGGCGTTTATCTTTTCTCCGTTCCAGATAGCGCTTTCGATGGCTGGCCAGGTTTTTTCGAACGCTCCAGCGGCCTCTACGTACATGTCTGCTCCTTCACCGTTGGTTAATTCGAGTATTTTACCTTCGACCGAATCGACTTCCGAAGGGTTTATCAGTTCGTCAGCGCCAACCTCTTTCGCCAGGTTTAATCTCCTTTCGCAAACTTCTATGGCTATGACTTTTGCCGCGCCAGCTGCTTTGGCTAGAGCAACGGCAGCCAACCCTATCGGTCCTGCTCCAAAGATAACTACGTACGCTCCAGGTCTTATGCCTCCTGCTCTTTCGAACATAGCGTTGTACGCGACGGATGTAGGTTCCACTAACGCTCCAGCTTCGTACCCTTTTTCCTCTCCATATTCCTCTATCAATTCAGTAATCGGCCAGCAGCACCTCGCGGGTACCGCTACAAACTCAGCCATAGCACCATCCCTAGTGAATCCCAGTTCCTCCAAATTCCTGCAATGGTTAGGAAAACCATCTCTACATGCTCTGCAGTTTCCGCACCAGATCATCTCCTCACTGGTTACTGGCGTACCAACCTCAAACTTTTTTCCTGTGGGTGAGTAGGCTTTTTCTCCAACTTCCACTATCTCTCCGGAAAATTCGTGACCCAAGACTACGGGAAAAGCCGTGAGACCTGGATACTTTATGTAGCCGTCTTCAAAACTCTCGTACATGTGTATGTCGGAGCCGCATATTCCACAAGCTTTTACTTTGATTAGAACTTCATCTTCCTTTATTTTCGGCTTCTCCTTTTCTTCCAGCTTGAGCTGGGGATACCTCCACACGAGGCCCCCTAAGTAGGTCAGTTTTCCTTCGATGTCCTTTGGCGTAGGCTTGTACTCCGGCTTAGGGTCCCACTTTGCGTGCAGTACTGCGGCCAACATGGCCAATTATCAATAAATCCTTTCGGTTAAAAATTATTTATTGATGAAGGCCGCGGTCTTCGAGGGGAACGGCGTTGTGAGGGTAAAGGA
>CAYUFF010000027.1:9429-11089 GCA_964444075.1 uncultured archaeon | reverse complement strand
CGAAGCTGAGGCACTCCGGGTCCCCTCGTCGCGCTTGCGCGCATTGCGAAGTTTTCGCGCCTGCTGCGACCCGTAGGCCCTCGGCTCATGTCTCAGAGCCGATCTGGGGGCTCCCACTCTCATGGCCCCTACCCGTTATCGCCTTGTGGGGCCGTTACCCCCACAACAAGCTGATAGGCCGCAGTCCCATCCTACGGCGCCTACTCGTGAGGAGTAGGCCTTTCGGTGCCAGGACATTCCAGTGCCCGGCACCTATGGGGTATTAGCCCCAGTTTCCCGGGATTATCCCCCTCCGTAGGGTAGGTTGACTGCGTATTACTCAGCAGTTCGCCGAGGGCTCAGCGGTAGCATAAGCTACCGCCTTACCCTCACGGCTCGCATGGCTTACGACCAGCGGGTAGAATTAAAATTAAAATAGAACTTCCACCCGCTGTTAGTCGTTCGGGGGTGTTTAGGGTCATAGACAAAACTTTCAAAAATTTAATTTACAACTCTTGAAGGAGAGTTCATTTCCTCTAACCCTAAACACCTGACCCGGATAGCGATGCCCTCTGGCGGGATCAGCCAGAATTGGCGGGGAGTTTCTTAACCTCTAGGCTTTACCCAACCTACCTGGAGCGCTACTCCAGGATTTTAGCGCATGAAGCCGTGACTAGAACCGGACATCTCATCTACATTGGCGACAGCCTTCATCAATGCCCTGACACCATCACGGCTAAAAGAATTTATTTGAAAAGAGTATATAAAGCTTACGTTCCCTACGTTCCCTACCATGACTTGGCAATAAATCAAAGTTATCTACGTTAAATTTTAATATTCGAACTAGTAAAACATTATCTTATGAAAAGTGTGTACATTTTATTGTTCATAGTTATCATGACCCTTATAGTTTTATTTTATTCTTGGGGAGAAAGATTTCAAACGCTACATTTAGGAACAAAGGCACACAAATTTAAAATTAATGATTACGTCCCATTAACAAAAGCTTTTGAACGTTTTCCTGAAGATTTTAAATCTCCTCTGTGGAAATCTAATTGCGAAGTTCTTATGAATAAAGCACCTACAAAAGAAGCACTCCTCTCTGCAAAACTTTCGTGTTTTACTTCTATCTTTGTACATCTACATAAAATGATCACTTTGTGCGAAAATGAAGAAAAAATCAAAAGTGAAATAAATGAAACATTAACATTATTAGAAGAAAGAATCTCATGCTCACCCCACGATTATGAATGTATCATTAAAGGTATACAATCTAAATTAAAAGTGGTTGTAAGTATTTACAGAGATAACGTTGAGTTTTGTGTAAATAAAATACCTTATGAGAACAAAACCTCTGTAAGAAAAGAGGTGTTGAATTATCTGGGTTGGATAGAAAATATTATAGACACAATAGCTAACTATTCATAAACTAAGTTTAAAATCCCGAGTAGCGGCAAATCCTTCACTTCTTTCTTTCCTGGAGTTGGTAGATGAAAGAATAATAAATGTATTCGAAAAAATATAAGAAAACTGCATATGATGACTTAGGCCGGCTTATTTTGTTTTTATCCCTTTGCGTGGAAGATGCGGGTTTCCTTTAAGAGGGAATTATGTGTTTAGACAAATTTATGTTGTTATTTTATTTTTCATTTTAAAAACTTAATAATCAAGAATATAACAA
>CAYUFF010000027.1:0-9419 GCA_964444075.1 uncultured archaeon | reverse complement strand
CAATAATTCCAATTATTCCCACAATAATAGTGATAAGGTTTTTTGGTTTTTTACTTGCTTCTTTCACAGTGGTTTTATTCTGGGTTATTTTGAATCTTTTCCTTACAATCTACATCTTCTTTTGCTAGACAATCTGGATCACATATCCCATCTTCTACTTTATCACAATAGTTATCTTTACTTCCAGAAGGACAATCCTGCGGACATGTACCATAATTTTCGCCCTTTTCTGGCTCGCAGACGCCATTTTCATTACAAATAAGCCTTTTTTTCTATTTTTTGTACTTCCGTTCAAAAATAGGCAACACAGCACCTTAAAGCTCCCTACTTTCCTTCGACCTTTTATCTCCAGCATTACTCTTCCTTTTCTAGCTCTCAATACAAGGATACTTAACGACTCCACTCTCGCGAGGATGAGAAAGAAATTTAACGTTTTTAAAAGGCGAAACAAAAAATTTGGTAATGAGAAAGCCTCGAACGTTCGTCGGAACTTCGGGGTTCAACTATTCCTGGAACCCGGACGGATTGGAATGGTACTTGCTGCATTCTGGCCTCAACGCCCTAGAGATAAACATGCCTTTCTACCGGTTCCCGTTCCCAGCGATGGTAAAGTCTTGGAGGAAGAAGACGCTATCTCACAATCCCTCCCTACGCTGGGTGGTGAAAGTAAATCAAAAAATTACCCACGTCTACAAGTTCAACGAGAAAGCCTTTAGGGTTTGGGAAAGGTTTTTCAACCTCTTCTCCCCACTCGACGAGCTAATCGATTTCTACCTTTTCCAACTACCTCCCTCGTTCCTTCCTACGCTTCATCAGCGGATAGAAAGTTTCGTCAGGGAATATGAGCTAGGCGAAAGGTTTGCCTTAGAGCCTAGGAACGTTACTTGGTTTCAACAAAAGTGGCTCGATTGGGCAAGGAAGCTAGGGATAACTTGGGTTAGCGTCGACGCCCCTACCTACACAGAGCTTCCCCGAAACATTTACGTCACCAGCGAGTTTATCTACCTGAGGGTTCACGGTAGGACGGAGTGGTACTCGCATTATTATACCGACGAAGAACTTGTGGAGCTTGTGGAAAAGTTGAAAGAAGCCTATCGCTCACACGAAAAAGTAAAGGGAATCTACGTTTTCTTCAACAACGACCATGCCATGCTGGAGAACGCGAGGAGGATGAGGTCTTTGCTTTCCTCTAGATTTTGAACCATTTCCTAATATCTTCTGTGACTTTGAGAAGTTGGAGCCTAGCCAAGCAATCTAATATTCCCCACACGTAGCTTTGGAGCTCGAAAGCCTTTTCAACATCACCCTTCTCGAAAAAGTAAGTAGCGTCCCTGTAGTAAGAGAGGGCGAGCTTCAAACAATCTTCCCCTTTCTCGTCCGTCGAAGAAACTTTCGAGAAGACCACCTTTAACCTGTTTAGCTCTCGGTTCGTTAGTTCTTGGATTTTATCTTTCATTTTATGCAACTCCGCTCGCGAACGCTAGTAAGAGTAAGCAAGATGCGAGAATGCCTAGGCAAATCGAAATTACGGCAAGCTTTCTGTTTATCCCGAACAGGAACGTTGCTATCGCAGCCGTGTAACCTCCGATAGTCATGGAAACTATTCCGACGCCAACATGACCAAACTTTTCCACGAAAAATTTTGTTTTTCTTCTCGCGCCTTCTATGAAAAATTGCACAAAGCTCAACCACCTGCATCTCTTAACCAAACGCTCGTAGAAATAATCGAGAAAAACCAATACTCCGATGATCGCAAGGATGTTGAGTAAGAGAGCTATAGGAAAGAGAACCAAAGGATTCATACCATTAATCATTCCAAAGGTTAAAGCTCCCCTTGCTTCAAATATAGGCGCAATAGCGAGTAGCATCACGGTCGTCAAAGAGGCTTTCATGATTATCATGTAGTATCGAAAGTATTTTAAAAGTTTCAGCTTTCCAACATCTCTCGCAAGACTTTAGCTGCTGACTTCGGGTCCGCAGAACCTTTGGTCTTTTTCAGGACTATCCCTATCAAAAATTGCAACGCTTCTTTTCTTCCGTTCTTGTAATCGTTCGCCGCCTTCTCGTTCTCTCTTAACACTTCTTCGCAAATTTCCCTCAGCTTACTCTCCTCAATCCTTTCTATTCCCATTTCCTCGAGTATCTTCCTAGGATGTTTGCCCGTGGAAACGTATTGCTTGATAATCTCTTTACCGAGCCTTGCGGTAATCTCTCCATTTTTAATCATCTTCAGCATCTCCACGAACCCTTGTGGAGTTATCTTGGTCTCTTTGACCGATATCCCGTGCCAGTTCAAACACTTCAACAAGTCAGTAGCAACCCACTTCGCTATCTCTACATAATCCTCGAAGTACTTACAGCATTCCTCGAAAAAATCGGCAAGGGCTTTTTCTTTGTAAACTATCACTCTAGCCAAGTTCTCTGGTATGGAGTAGCGAGAAACAATTCTCCTCACCCTTTGCGATGGAAGTTCTGGCAGCCTTGCAAAAATCTCTTTCAGCTCAGCCTCGTCAAGAGAATAAACTACCAAGTCTGGCTCTGGGATGTATCCGTAATCCTCCTCGAACTCCTTCCTCCTTAACACATGAGTAACTTTAGTCTTCTCGTCAAAATGCCTCGTTTCTCTCCCAACCTTTCCACCACCCTTCAAAATCATTCTCTGCCTTAGAATTTCGTAGTTCAAAGCTTTCTCTACGTCGGCAAAACCGCTTATGTTTTTAATCTCCACCCTTTCTCCTCCCTCCACGGAGACGTTGGCATCGACCCTCATGGAGCCTTCCCTCTCCTTGTCAAAAACACCTATGTATTCCAGCATCGTTGAAAGTTCTTGGAGGAATTCCCTAGCTTCCTTCCCGCTCTCGAAATCAGGCTCCGTAACAATTTCCACCAGGGGGATTCCAGACCTGTTGTAATCGACGAGCACGTAGTTAGCGGTAGTTATGTCTCCCCCCACATGAATCAACCTTCCTGGGTCTTCTTCAAGATGAACCCTCTTTATCCTTATCCTCTTTCCGTTGACGTCAACAAAACCGTCGACGGCCAAAGGAAACTCGTACTGGGTTATCTGAAAGTTTTTGGGTAGGTCGGGGTAAAAGTAGTTTTTTCTCGAAAAGATGAACGTTCGGTTAACCTTGCAATTCAGCGCTCTAGCCACCATTATCGCGTACTCGACGGCTTTCTTGTTTAGCATCGGTTTGGAGCCCGGAAAACCAAGGCAAACGGGACACGTATGCTCGTTCGGCGCTTCGGTTTCTTTCGTCGGGCATCTGCAAAATAGCTTCGTCTTCGTGTTGAGCTGCACGTGGATTTCCAACCCTATTTTAACGCTCATCACTCACACCTTCTCCTTTCTGACTCTTTCGAAAAAGTATGCAAGCTGCAAGATTTTTTTCTCTTGCAGATGGTCTCCGAGGATGTGTAAACCAACAGGCAAACCATTAACCAAACCACAGGGAACGCTTACCATAGGAACTCCGGCGAGGTTGGGAGCGACGGTAAGGATGTCCATCGCATAAGCTTGAGCTGGCGTGAGTTTTTCGATCTCTTCGAACTTCGGTGGCAAGATGGGCATCGTAGGCGCTAGTAGAGCATCGAACTTTGAGAAAGCTTGCTTGAATTCGTTCACGAGTTTCCTCCTTACCTTGCAGGCTTTCAAGTAGTACGCTTCCCTGTAACCAGCCATCCTGGCAAAGGTGCCGAGCAAAATTCTTCTCTTCGCTTCCTCACCAAAACCTTGCGCTCTAACCTTCGAGAAATACTCGTCGTAATTTCCTTCCAACCTCAAGTGCAAACCATACCTCATCCCGCAGTATTTCGCTAAGTTCGTCGAAGCTTCAGCCATCGCGATGATGTAGTAAGCAGGAAGAGCATAGTGAGTAGTTGGAAGTGAAATTTCTTCATATGGTATTCCTTCACTCTCCAAAATTTTTATGGCATCCCACACTTTAGAGGAGATTTTTTCATCGACGCCCTCCGCGAAGTATTCTTTCGGAACGCCTACCCTCATCCTTTCCACTATCTTCGAATCCTCATCAACTTCCTTCAAAGCATGGAGATAATTCTCAACCGGAGTTTTCAGGGAAGTCGAATCTCTCTCATCGTAACCAGCGATGACCTCTAGCAGAAGCGCCACGTCCTTAACGCAACTTCCCATGCAACCTATTTTATCGAGGCTGTTTGCGTAATCGATCAAACCCCACCTGCTAACTCTACCATAGGTTGGCGTTAGGCCAACGACTCCACAAAAGCATGCCGGACAAGAAATGCTACCTCCTGTGGATTCAGCAATTGCTACATGAGGAAAGTTGGCAACCCTAGAAATACAGCCAGCACCGCCAGAACTACCACCGCAACTCCTACTTTTATCGAAAGGATTCTTCGGTATCGAAAAGGGTGTATTTACACAAAACGTTCCGAAACCGAACTCGTCCATCGCGGTCTTACCAACGATAATTCCTCCCTCTTTCTTTACTTTTTCGACGCACGTAGCGTCAAACGGAGGAACGTAATTCTCTAGGATTTTCGAGCCTGCCGTCGTCCTTAAACCTTTCGTGCAGATGTTATCCTTGACTGAAACGAAAACTCCGAAAAGCTTCCCTTTTCTTGTTTTTTCTAGATTCTTTACTTGCTGCCTTATGTCGTTGGCTAACGTTATGAAACATTCGTACCCCTCTTGAATCTCCTTCACTTCTCTCTCAACCCTCTCAACCAAACTTTCCACATCAACCTCTCCGTTAATGGCTTCCTCGATGTAAGAAGCTAGCTCCATGTTTTGCATGCTACCACCTAAACTATCCTGGGGCCCTTGAAGTACCTTTCTTCTTTATGTTCTGTGTTAGCAAAAGGTTCCCACTGGAACTTCTCTTCCTCGTCCTCTCTCCAAGCGTTCTTAACCTCTACCGCATGCACCATAGGTTGCAACTCATCGACGTTAGCCTCGTCTATTTTCTTAAAACTTTCCAAGACTTCGTTCAACTCCTTCGTAAATTTCTCTATTTCTTCCTCGCTCAACGCAAGCCTCGCAACCTTCGTCACGTGAGAAAGTAGCGATTCGTCTATCTTCCAGTATTCTATTTTCTCTTCCATACTTTCTTTTCACACAAAACTCTCTAATAAAGATTCACATGAAAAACTCACGTAGTCTGTTATTAGAATTTCCTACCGTGACTGTCGCGATAATCTCAAACTCCAAACGCTCCAAACAAAAAATTAAGTTTTTAATCTTCTAACCTGATAACTTCCAAAAAATCAACCTCTCAAAATCTTCGTCAAACGTTGCAATCTTCTTTATCCCAAAGTATTTGCAAGTAGCTAGCTTCGGTATGCAAGGATAAGGTAGAAGATTCTGGGAGCCAGTGAAAAGTCTATTTTCCGTTAATTTCGCTTGAAAGATTTGATACAATCTTTCCATCAACCCTTTCAAGGTCTATAAGAAAGTTTTTCACTCCTTAAAAAACTTCTCTCAAGAAGAATCTTGATAAAATACCTTATGAGATCTATTTCCTTTCCCCTAGCTCCGGTCCTTCTTTTTTCGTACTTTTCTATTTTTTCTTTCACAGAAGATATGAGCTCCTTTACTATTGTTTCCATGTCTATTACTTCTATACCAGGCTTCTTCAAACGTTTAACAGCTTTTTTTGGCTGAGGAAAATTTAAAACAACACATTTTTTAATTTGTGTATCTTCCGTTACAAGATCTTTATAGGGTTTTTCGTTCTTTATAAATTCTTCTGCCTTCTCAAACCAATTCAAAATTTTATTGACCACCCTTTCGCTCTCTTCTGTTCCAAGAAATTCCTTGCACTGGACTATTACAATTTCACTTTTTTTATAGGCAAGAATGTCTATATCACTCCAACCAGAAACTTTTTTCCTTTCTCTTTCCGCAGGAAGAAAGAAAAGAACGTTCTCCGCAACCAAATATCCTTTTGACATAAAGAACCTTTTGGCTATTTCCTCAAGATTGCTATGCATACTTAATCTTCCGTTTTTCTATGCTTAATAGTTTTCCTTAAAAACTAAAAACCCACAAACTTTATGAGCAATCATACCACCAAAAACGCGCCGAGGAACATCAGGATTATAGCTACCAGTTTCGACAACACAGTCGACCTATCAACTTCTTCTTTCAAGACTCGAGGATAAAAAACGCTCAAAACCACGGTCAGCAACAACACGAAAAATGGTTGGACCGAAGAGAGAGCATTTACTAGAGTCACGGGGCCCATGGCCATCGCTACCGTAACCAGTAAAATCCCTAATAGGTTCAAAGATTCGTTCAAGGATATCGTGGCGACCACCCTTTTACCCCGTTCCTTCGTTACGGAGAAGAAGTGATGGAGGTTAAAACAGAACACGGGAACTAAGCCGAGCGCCGCTCCGATTCGGGTGTAGGAGAACACCGTCCAAAAATGAGCGAACTTAAGGAGGTACTTCGTGATGACGGTGGTTATCGACAACATCAAGGACGCGAGGGTCATAAGCCACAAGGCTTTACCGACGCTTACTCTCACTAAATTCCTCGAGGAGAGGAGGATGGCACCGACCACTAGGAGGAATATACCAAAGTATTTGGTCGGTGTGAAGATTTCCCCGAGAAACACCGCCGCGAGGATTGCGACGAACAAGGAGGTTAAATAGAACAGAGGGACGACCCTCGAAATTTCTTCTATTTTCGCGGATTTGAAATAAAGGAAGATTGCCAGAAGGTACAGGATCCCGGCGGTGAGGGAGAGCGCGATGTTAAGCAACGAGAGCTCGGAAAACCCTCGAAGAAGGTACACGAGAAAGCTCGCGAGTAGACCAAGGATACCGGATACCATCACGGGGACGACTGGCTTAACGTTCCATTTAGTGAGGACGTACTTGTCTACTACGTTTACCACCGCCCACGTCAAAGCTGCCAGGATCGAGAAGACTGCCCATAGCATGGTTATCCATTTCGCATGGCATCTAAAATTTCACGATTCACCAACTCTAACATTTTCACGCGAAAAACAACTGAGGAGCCTCTGTGTGGATGGGCACAAGCTTCCTTGGCTCCACGACCCTTATCATGCTTCTTATCTCTTCCCCGTTCGCGTGACCTGAGGCATGAACCTGGTGAACCGGTAAGAGGTTGAAATGCCTGAGCCAGTTCCTCACCCTCTTCTCCTCGATGACCATGTCGTCGCTGAACGGCTCCGTCAGCGACCTGATGTAAACCCCTCGGCTGGGCCTGACGTCTATCAGCTCGTTGAGCTCGAAGTTGTCGCACCTCCACACGAACTCCTCTGGCCTTTCCCTGAGGTCCTTGTATGTTACCGTGTTCTCGAGGTCGAGGAACCCCCTTTCCCACTTGCAGTAGTCGAGCTTCACCTGCTTCTCGTCCAGCTCGCTACCCTTTACCCAGCCCACGTCTTCGAGGTGAACGTAGAACTCGTCGCTCACCAAGCCCCACCCCTTCCTTCCGACGTAGACGGCCACGTCTTCCAACCTCGGGTATTCACCAGTTTCCTCGAACGATTTCAGGAGGTAGGCCTGCCTCAAGTTGACGACGAGTTTCCTCCCACACTTCCTCGCTACGTCGAAGAATGTCTGCAGCCTGTCCAAGTCCCGAAGCGGGTAGTTGACGATGACGAGCCCGTCGGAACTTGCCACTATCTCTTCTGACCTTCTCTCCACGTCTTCCTCCGTCACGTTCTCCGTTTCGCCTATCCTCGTACCTTCGCAGAACATCAGCTCCGGGCTTGCTTTTCTCGCTAACTTGACGAACTTCCTGGTGAGCTCTCCCCTCCTCCCGTGGAACCTGAAATCCCCCGTGTAAACGACGTTACCGTAGTCTGTGTAGATTATGAACGCGCACGCTCCCGGAAGCGAGTGGTCTACCGGAACCGCTTGAACTTCCACGTCGTCGACCGAGTACTTTTCGTACGGCTCGAGCAGGACAAACTTCCTGGGCGTCTTGGCCCTCTCCCCCTCCAGCCTCCTGTAACCTCCCTTCCTCGTTTTCACGAAGTGGAAACTTTTCCTGAGGTTCACCGCGTCTCCGAAGCTCCAGCTCGACGTTTCCTCCAGAGCTTTCAGGATGAGGTACGTCTCCCTCGTGCAGAGGATCGAGATGTCCTCCCTAAGGAAGTGGATCAGGCCAGAATGGTCGAGGTGGGCGTGCGTCAGGAGCAGCGCGTCGACTAAAGGCTCCTCCTCGAACTCCAGGCCGCAGTGGAGAGAGTAGTCCTTCCTGTAAAGGCCTTTCATCCTCGGAAGCAGACCGAACTCGAACCAGTCGAGGAGGGCGTTGCACTTCCTAGGCTGGAGGAACTCGGCGAAGTACTCCTTATACCTGGAAAAGCTCAGGCCGAAGTCGAGCATGAGCCTCGTCTTCCCGCTCTCCAAGAGTACTTTGTTCCCTCCTACCTCATCCTTACCTCCCAAGACGGAGAACTTCAGACCCTTTCCCATAACTATATACTTCATTTTTTCGCTTAATCTGGTTTTTGGCTCTCTTCCGTACCTCCTAATCTTTCCAAGTAAAATCGAGGTCAACGCTAAAGCGGTAACAACCAAGATAACACTTGACGAGACAACTACCGCCTTTGAAGAGATATTTATTTTCCACAAGCGATGGTTTTCTTATGCCAGACTTTGCAATTACAAATTCGACAAACTCAGATAATTCCGGCATTTTCAATCACGCTTGCAACACTTTTTGGATAAAATTTCAAATATTCAGCAATTTTCCTTTTTCTAATCTTTTTTCCATATTCCTCTATCATTGACAGAATCCTTTCTTCCGGCACAGATCTGTATCTTGAAATATAGATCATATCCAGCAAGGTTTTTTCAAGATCGGAAAATTTTATCCCGTTCTTTTCTATAATGCCAAAGCCGAAAAGCTCGTTTTTAAGCTTGATGAACTTAACGCTTTCACCGTTGATGTTTATTGCTTTAGGTCTGTAAATTACATTGTTCAGAACATAAATAACTGCAGAATATTCGTGGGTAATTCTGTTAAGACTCAATGCTGTGTGCAAACCAAAATACCATTCAAGCTCAAGTTTTTCCATACCAAGCGAGATAAGCTTAAGCGTGTCCAAACTTCTTCTAATTTTAAACTCTTCAAGGGTTTTGACGTAGTATAAGCCCCTTAGAATTCTCACAAGATACCCGTAGGTTATCATGAAGTTTATCGTTCTTTCAATGTCCACTTTGAATTTCTTGCATACAGCTTCAATTTCTTCTCTTTTTACAACTTTCCCACCGAATTCTGCAAGCACATATTTGGTCAATTTTTTCATGGTTGTTATTTGTGTAACAACCTTTAAAAAAGTTGATGGTTGTTACATGAATAACAATCTTCATAACTACTGACGTCAATAATTTACTCACTGACCGTGTGAAAATATAAAGCATATTGAATAAAAATAGGATGAATCTCGTAG
>CAYUFF010000026.1:4667-11354 GCA_964444075.1 uncultured archaeon | reverse complement strand
TTCCAAAACATCACTCCAGAATGTTTAAGAACTCTTTTCAATTCTTTGGTTATCTGAAGCAAATGCTCTATATACATCTCAAGTGTAGGTTCCAAGCCTAGCTGTCCGTACCATGCTCCACATTTCTTACAAAAAGCAGGTGCCTGAGGTTTGTTTTCGGGATTAACTTTTCTACTCGGCTTTCCCCAACTTGTTACCCACTCATGCTCACAATCAGGGTCTTCATCCCAAACAACGTTTGCCTCGTCGGGATATTTCCTAAGTCCCCAATACGGTGGACTTGTGATTATGGTGTCAACCGAATTATCTGGAATCAATTTTATGGCTTTTAAGATGTGTCCTTGTATCAAGGTGACTTTCATTTTACCCCTTTCTCACTTCCTTATCAGAATCTTCTCGATATCTTCGAAGGTTATCTTCTCGCTCAGCTTCACGAAGAACTCGTTGCTTGCAAACTCATCGTTGAGTTCGTCCTGAATTTTATTCAACAAATTAACGGCTAACAAAATTTTTCCGAGCGAAGAAGCGATTAAATAGCATCTGAATAAAAAATCAATCTTTTCCCTTCTTTCCTCTCTTATGTAAGGCTTCATAGTATTGTAAATCTGCAAAAGAATCGCATAGTAGTAAGGCAGGTAAGCCAACTGACCGCTGTTAACCCTGACGCTTGCGTTGTCCAAGTACTTGAAAAGATTGTTGATTCTGACCAAAAACAAAGTTCCTAAATTCCACGCTGGTTTCATTTCTTTTTTAACCATGCTCTATCACCGTCCATTCGTTTATCACGGCTATTTTCCCGCTCCTTTCCGGCTTACCGTTTTTCAACAGCTTGTAATCCTCCAAGACTATCGAATTGGTCGACTCGAAGTGTTCGAGCATTTTGCCCAGGTAAACGCCGTCTTTGGCAACAACCATTACCCGTTTTCCTATCAGCATTCTCGTGTTGAACTTTTTCGGAAAGGGCTTCATCCTATCAACCTGCTACTGGGTATTGGATCTTAGGAGGTAACGTCGCATTCTTCAGCAAATCCGAAATTTTGTTGAGAGTTGCTTTTTGCCAACCGGCTAATTTCGAATCGATAGAAGCTTGGAATTGGTTGAACTGCCACCAGTTAAAAGCCGCTATTCCTATTCCCACCAAGATTATAACGATTATTGCAATCCAAACGTATTTTTCGGTGAAGAATTGGGCTACAGTTTTCCCTGCTAGGAAGCTGAGTTTTGCGATTTTTCCTATCTCGGTTCTCGAAATCGTTTGCGAAGCTGAGCTTAGCTGGATCTGATTGTTGTTTTCGTCGAAGAAGGCGATCGGAACGTTCCCGTCGTAATAGATCCAATCCTTTCCCAGCTTCAGTTCCTGCTCGATCTTAATTCCTAATTCGGGAAAATCAACTTTTATCGTGTTCCCCTTCGGTTTTACCCAGAAGGATTTTATCCTGTCGTTAGGCAGTTTCTTAACCACTTTAATCCAGCCGTTCCTCACCCTGACCGTTTCGGCAATCCATTCAACGATCTTGAAAATTCCCACGGCCGCAAAGGGAAGCAAAGGCAAAACAACGATCAAATAATCCAAAGGTGGCGTTATCACGCTCTCACCTCTCGTGAACCTTTTCAGGAGGTCTGAACTCTCTTATCAACCTGGTTGTAACCAGAGTGTCGAGCAGCTTTGCTCTGAAGCCTGAGGAAGCGTTCGTGATGATTTCCGCACTTAAGTTGATTAGCTCAGCGATTCTTTCAAGTTCGGCATCTTGATACTCCTCGTTCAAAGCTGTTAAAGTTGCCGAAACGTCCTTCAGAAAAACGACTGACTGGAACCATTTCTCGTTGAAGAGGTTGGAAACTTTCAGGTCCTTGGTTAAAATCACGCTTTTCAATTGAGGCTCGATGACCTTGTGCAAAACCTGGGTCCCGCTTATTGGAGGAACTTCCTCGCTTTCCTCCTGCAAAAGCTCGGCCAGCTCGGGATACATTTCAACCAATTTTTCCAGTTCCTTCTCCACACTCATCTCTTCCACCATTTCTCGTTAATCGAAACGGTTCCCTCGTAAATCAGGTAAACGATCGATACCAAAACCAAAGATAGCCCAAAAGCTCCAAGCTCGGGATCTTTAACAAATTTTTCGGAAGTTTCGAAAACGTGGATAAATCCGTCTATACTCCAAAGTAAACCTCCCAGCGCCAAAAGAAGGAAGGCTCCAGCGACGGAGAAAATTCTCAAAGGAACGGAATTCCTCTTAACCAAACCTGCAAAAAACAAAAAAGAGGCAAAGCAAAGCCATGCGAGGAAAGTCACTTGCTCCATTGCTTATCACCAAAAATACTAGTAAAACTCATTCCCTGCTACCTCCCTCTCGTGTAGGCGATTATCGCACCCACTAGGAACAGTATCAGCAAGATCATTGCGATTCCCCAGCCCGTGTTCCTAATCTGGGCAGCTTTTTCCTGAGCCTGCGTGACTGTATCGTTGGTGACGACTCCTGTTTGTCCTATCGTTTGGACGACGTACTCTGGCATTATGAACAGGAAGCTTCCTATTATGCTGAGCGTCAGTATCAAGATTAGGAATTTGTCTAACCCTCTCATGATTTTCGGCTTTTCGGTTTTTGCTAAAAAAGAACCCCCGACCTTTCTTTTCTTCAAAACTTTACATCTCTCAATCATGTTTAACCAGAGAGCTCTTCTGAAGCATTTGGATTTGGTTAGAACGAAAAGCAAAAAGAGGGTCGAGTTCATCATAAGGAAGAATCCAAAGACAAAAACTTGGGTCGTGATTCTCAAAAGGAGGGGCAGCGGGACTCTGATAATCGATACCAAGGACAAGAGGTCAAGTGCCCTGATGGTCAAGAAGATTTTGAATTCTCTGGTGAGAAAATGAAGAAAAGGAAGGTTTACACTCTGCCGTTGTACCATGGCGGCTTTGTTGTGGGTAAGATCAAAGTTAGGAAGCTTGGAAGGGAAAAAGACAGGGTCGTTCTCAAGGTTATTTCCGCTCCCAGGAGTTCTTGGTTCAAAAAGGGTTTGGAACTCAGGATGAGGGCATCCTTGTTTAAGGACTTGGTTAAAAAGGCGAGGAGGTTGAAATTGTGAGTTGGCTGAAGGATAGGTACTGGATCCAGAGGGCAATAAAGAAGCCTGGTGCCCTGAGCAGGCAGCTGGGGATTCCTGTAGAGAAAAACATACCGAAAAAGCTTCTGCTCAAGATTAAAAGAGCTAAGGTGGGAACGACCATAAGGAACCCGACCAAGGTTGGAAAGAGAAGGATTAAGGTTACGAGGTTGCTGAAGAGGAGAGCGGTCCTCGCCCTAACTCTCAAGAAGCTCGCTAAAAGGCGTTGAGGATGGGGTTCTTCGAGTGGTTGGGAAGGAAGATAAACGAAGGTGTAGCCTGGTTTGAGAGAAAGACGGGCATCGACATACCGTTCGTCGGAACAACCCTAAGCAAGAAAAACGTAGAGCCCGCAAGCTACTCGACGACCGTTTCAAAGCAGCAAGCCAAGGAAATCGAGCAGCGTGAAAAGAGAGTTAGGGAGCTTCTGAAGGAAATTTCCTCGGGCCGCCGAACCGCCCCCTCGCCGAAGCCCGACCTCAGGAAGATAAGAGAGGGTATTGAGGGCTGGAAGGAGGTTAAGGACCCTGCGGAGGCGATCAGGGTCGCCGTCGAGTTTGCGAAGCGAAACGCTTCGAGCGGCTACGTTCCCGAAATTTCGAGAATAGAAAAAAGGGAGAGGACTTTCAGGTCGAGCAAAACCTATTACATCGACGAAAGCGGTGTTTACGAGGGTAATAAGCTTGTTCAAAAGTTTGAGAAGCCCGAGCCGAAGAGGATGGAAATTCCTTACATTATCGACTACGCCAGGAAGACGGTTTACTTCCCCGTTTCCGCAAGGAGTTATGTGGATGCAAGCGTTCTTCCGGAGAGTGCGGTGAAGAGGGGGTGGAAGATTGAGTTCAAGGACATGCCCCAATACTCCTCAAGTGGCAGAAAGCTTGCTCTGACCGTGGAGCAGAGAATCGACCTCGACAAGCTCGCCAAGCATTACAGGAGCAGGGGTTACAAAGTTTCGTTCGAAAACGGGAAGCTGAAAGTGGAGGTTCCGGTTGAGCACAAGTACGTGGAATACAGGGTAACTCCGTACCCGTTCAAAAGCTACTACGAGTACGAGGAAGCTCTGAGAAAGGAGAGGAAAATCCAAAACATAGTCGAGGAAACGATGAAGTCTCCCGATATCCGTGCCAAGGTCACGAGGATACTCGGACCCAGGTTTACTCCCGTGGATCCTTTCGGCTTGAGAACGCTCGCAACTTTCGTAGGCGGAGTGGTTCAGAGAAAGCCGATGGAAAAAATAGCCGAGGACGTGGAGAGAATAAGCAGGGAGGGCGTCGAGTACGCTGCAAGACTCTACACGCAGACAAAAAACCCTGCACTCTTTGTCGGAAGGTTTACCTTAGAATCTCCCGTCGCACAGCTCGGCTTCGCCGTCCTAGGAGGAGAAGGCTTGGGAGCCCTCGCTGCGAGAGTCCCCTCCGTCGGCAGGGTCGTGCTGAATCCTACTTTTCAAAGAATTTCGGTCGCTGGATTTGCTGGTTTAGAAGCTGGTAAGCTTTACTCGATGAAGGCTTCTGGGTTTTCGAACGAGCAAATAATCGCAGAAGCCGGGAAGGACGTGGTGCATGCGATTGGATTCGGGGCGGGCTTCAAGCATGCGTTCGAAAAACTCCAGCCCAAAATCTTCAGGGTGAAGCTTTTCAGCGGAGTGGAGGAGCAGAGGTTAAGGATAGTTTCGGAAAGCCCGGAGGTAAACAAGATCCTGAGCGAAAGGTTGGTCGCCGGCTATCGGCAGGTCGAGGAACCCAAGTTCTTGAGGGATGTGATGCACGTCAGCGAGATCGAAAGGCTCAAAGCTTCCTATCGAATAAAGCTTGGAACGCTTCGACTGGGAGGAAAGAAGCTTTATTTTGCCGACGTTCACGTCCAAAAGCCCATAATCAGCGAGGTAACTACGACGCAAAAACCAGAGATTCAAGAGTGGGTCGAGTTGAGGGGAATCAGGGTTGCTGGAAGGCTCTTCGGCCAGGACATACTTACCGGAAATAGGATAGGCTTGGACGTGTGGAAGTCTTTGATGGTTCCCGTAGGCGGTGAGAAAAGCTTCAAGCCGCTGGTGGTAAGGGGCAAGCCCGGAAGGATGAAGCCGCTCTACTTTCCAAAGGAGGAGAAACCCTCGATTCCCAAGGTCGACAACAGTCTGATTTACGAAAGGGCCGAGCATGCGTTGCTAGGAGAAAAGCTTGACTTGGTAATGAAGGGGGAGATTCCCCTGAAGTATTCGACTTCTTCTCAAAAACTGCTACCCCCGGAGCACAGGACGGGATTCGTGAGGCTGGAGCCGACTGCGGTTCCCGTCTCGCTCGCAGAAGTTAAACCGGTTGTTTTGAGATTTTCAACCTCAACAAGTTCAACGGCGCTAATCACTCCTTTACAACACGCATTGTCGTTAAGGACGGTTGGGGTTATTGGTGAAGAACTCAAACTGAAAATGAGGAGTTTGATTTCCAGCAAACCAAGTTTAGCGTTCAGGCTAGAGGAATTCCTCTTACCGAAGACAAACCTGAGTTTAGGCTTGGACCTAAAGAGCGAGATTTCACCCAAGCAAACGATAACGACAACCCTCAAGACGGTTTCAAAGCTGGATCTTTCCCTCTTTTTCTTTTTAGAAGGTCGATTAACCTCGCAAAAAATCGGGATTAAAGCAACACGCTTTTCTGCATTTACTTCCGAAAGGTTATTCACCCCAAGAATTCCGAAGGTTGGATTGGGTAAGGTTAGCGGCTCCGCCTTCGAAAAATACTTTCTGGGTTACGGAAGGGGAAGCAAAAGGAAGAGGAAGGTCGGAATAAGAACGATGAGCGATTTGTTCAGCATAGAAGAGTCTTTTATTAAGTTTGGAAAAGCAACAATACCGAGCGGCAAAATTGCTAAAATGAAGTTCTTGAATGTAAACATTTTTGGAAGGTTTCCAACGTTTGAGCTGATTAAAAAATCCCGTAAGAAGCATTATTAACTTTTCTTCTATTTCAACAAAACAATATTTCCCATTCCTCTTCTCCTCCTCTCAACCAATCTGGTTTGAAACAATTTTTCCAAGTAACTTTAAAAAGTAACCTTATTGAAACTCAAACTCTTTCTTGTGTAATCTTGCCCATTCTCTCGTAGGATAACCTTTAAAGGTGAAGTAGCAAACAACTCCTCGGCCGAATTTTCGAGGGAAGTAACCTTTAAAGGTGAACCTGCGTGTGTGTATGTCCCAAAGTTGATCCACCAAATCCACCTGATCCACCACATCCACCCCATTCCTAATCACTCAAGAATAATTTTTCCAATAAATGTTAGACGTCTAACACAACCTCAAGATAGGCGTTACCTTTAAAGGTAACGAAGCGGGGGGAGGTTTATAAATAAAGGAGTGGATGTGGTGGATTAGGTGGATGTGGTGGATTAGGTTTGGGACATACACCTTTCTTTCAAATCCACCCTCCTGGTGATCGGGGAGAACACGGCACGTAGGTTCACCTTCAAAGGTTACGGGATTACGACACTTTCAACAATTTTCTTTAATTTTTTCAAGCTCTCTTATCAACTTCGGAATCTCTTCCTTACTCACGAAAACCCACTCGTCCACCTCATCTT
>CAYUFF010000026.1:0-4567 GCA_964444075.1 uncultured archaeon | reverse complement strand
ATCAACTTCGGAATCTCTTCCTTACTCACGAAAACCCACTCGTCCACCTCATCTTTCCAGTACCTTCCTATGTAAACTCCTTGAAAAATGTTCCCAGTCACGAGGATTTGTACCACTAATCCGGTTTTGCCTCCTTGAGGTTTGACTTAGTTATTATGATTTCCCGGCTCATTCTACCACCTTTCTTCTCTTGAAAGCCAGTTTCGCTTTCACAACCATTTTAAAATTTTCCTCGATTCCGTCTTTCGCTTTTTCAAGAATAATTCGAGATTTCGCTTGATTCTCCTCATTTTCATCTCCATTTCCCAATCAGGTTCGTCCTGAACGTATCGGGGTATTCCCATCCACGCTAATCCGATAGCGAAGGGGCTTCTCGTACTGTGTCCATGGTGCCGAAGCCCAGTAGCAGAAGCATATATTAAATGTTGAATCTCGTGTCTCAGTACCTGTTTCTGTTTTTCCTTTGGGAGTTTTTTAAAATAAGGAGAAACTTCTATTTTTGGCCTTCCAATTACTTTTCCTTCCTTCATTGTAAACACTATTCTCGCCACCACTCTTTTGAGCCTTGGATTGAAAGTAATAGTAGGAATCTGGAGCTTTTGCTTAGGCTTCCAGATGCTGCGTTTTAATTCCTCTTCGAACAATTTTTCGATTAACTTCATCTTATCATCGCTCTCTGAGTTTCTCCTTTAACCAATAGATGGAATTTGCAAAACCATAAATATGGTCGCCCGATCTTTATTCTCACCCTTTTGCTTGAGTGTATCGAGCACGTGCCCTTGAATCAAGGTTATCTTCACCTTTCACCTCGCCTTAAGCACTTTCAGGATTTTGTTCTTGACCCTCCACTCAAAAACGCTTGGGGTGAGGACTACCACCCTGTACCTCTCTCCCTCCAAATCCCTCTCCTGCTTGACCTTGACTATCCCAAGTTCCTTCAACCTTCCCAAGACCTGGTAGAAAATCTTCCTCCCGTACTTTTCGCCGAACTCCTCCTGCACCTTTCTCAAAACATCAGCAACCTTTGCTCCCGTCACGTGGTCGCTTTCGCTGACTATTATCTCGACTACCCTCCTCTTTCTAGCGTTCCTAATGCTGTCCTCGTAGATTAAGTCCACCAGGTCACTCAACGCCATCTCTCACCCACCTCACGACGCTCGGTAAATTCTTGAACCTAACGAGAACGTGCTTCCTCCTGTACTCTATCAAACCTATGCTACGCAGCTTCTTGACCCAAGAAAAGAAATCCCTCCTCCTCACGTGGTACCAGCCCAGGATCTGCCTCAGCTCGCCTATGTAAATTATCGGCTTGCCGCTGTCGCTAATCCTTTCGAGAGCCTTTCCGTAAAGTTTTCCCGCAATCTTCCTTATCATCTCTTCCTCCTTCACGCTATCTCCTCCCCGAGCTTGCATTCGTTGCAAAGGTAATGACCTTCGGCATCCTTCCATTCGAGAAGCTTGTGCTGACCGCAGTACTCGCATACACCAAAGTGAGGGTCTATCTTCTCGAACTTCTTCCCGCCCTCGCCGATTATTTCCTCGAACTCCTTCTGAATTTCCTCCCTGTTCAGTCCGTAGCTCGAAAGGAGTTCGTCAACTTGCTTTCTAGTTATGATGAAATGGTACACTCCCTTCACGAGCCTTTTGTCTTTGGTAAGGTAGAGTTTCTTGAGGACAGCTGCTATCTTTCTCGCATCGATGTTTATTTCGAACACTTTCTGCAAGCTTTCGCTTATCTCCCTGCTGGAAACTTCGATCTGCTCCTTGTCCCTCGTTTTCCAAGCGAGCAGCCTTAAAACCAAATAAGTCGGGTTCTCTTCCAGTTCCTCCTTCCTCCTTTGCTCGATCTTTTCCAGGGCGTAGGAGTACATCTCCTCGAAGACATCACCACCGAAGAGGCAGGCGAGGGTCAGGATCGGTTTCCACAGGTCCCTGTACCTTCCCGTTATCTCCCCTGTGTCGAGTAGGTAGTAGATGAGCTTCGCCCTGTAAAAGTTGGTTATCGCAAACACGTAGCCAAAGAACCTGACGTAATCCCAGAACCTCCACTCCTTGTTGATTTCCCTCTTCGCCTGCTCCCTCGAACTCTTCACCATCGTAATTTTAATGCACCTGTCTTCCAGAACGTCGTCGAACCCTTTGATTCCAGCCAAAGCCTTTGGGGTAAAGATATCGAACTTTTGAGGAATCAAGGTTTTTGCTTTCTTCTTCCTCTCGCTAATTCTCCAAGCGTACTTTCCCTTCTGATATCCGCTTAAAAGCAATTGCCTAAGTTCGCTTTCCTTTTTTGAAATCGGGTCGGCTTCGTCTATAAGCAGGGTTGCCTGGAAAGCCTCCGTTATCCTGAAGAGGGATGCAGAAGTAAGGTCGCTTGCGTTCAAGGGATTGAAGGCAAGGCACTCAATTATGTCCAGGTTCTTCGTCTTCCCGGAACCCTTCTCTCCCCAGAACTGCACGTAAGGATAGTAGTTGAAAATCCTGTGGAGGTATGTTCCGAGGATCCAGATCGCCAAAAACCTGCTCGCCTTCTCCTCCTTGTAAACTATGTAGTAATCGATAATGCCTTCCACGAGCTCAAGCAAAACCCTGTTGAAGCACGTCAGCACCCTCACGAAGTCAGAAACAACTTCCTCATCTACTCTTTCAGCTTCCTTTATTTTCTCGATTAGTTCCTTCACTTCCTCGTGCAGCGTTGAGAGTTGCTCGCAAAACAGGGTGACTTTGGTGCCGAAGGTGCCTTTGGTGACTTGGGTTAAGACGTACCAATCTTGCTCCAAGACGCCCTTGAGGAAGAGTAGCATGTCCAAGGTAAAGTCACCTTCGTCACCTACGTCACCAAAGTCACCCAAGCTGGGTATAGTCTCAAGGTAGTAGGAATGTATTTTTGATGTCCACTCCTCGAACGGAATCGACTTCAACCCCAAGTTGCTCTCGATTTCCTCCTGTTGCCTCTCCGGTAAGGAACCGTGGACGGAGAGAAGGCCGACCTTCGAAAACTTGGAACTCGGGAAGTTAGCCCTTTCCTCCCTGGACTTCTCGACTGTATCGACCAGAAGCTTGACGAGGTCAATGCTAAGGTTGTAGCTCGGCAAGTTTAGGTGTTCCTTCTCGATGAGCCTCACGAACTCGTCGTTCCTTATCAAACCTCTTCTCGTCAGCACCCACACGTCGTTTGTCAAGAACTCCTCCGTTTCGTTTCCGTTATTGATCGTAATCCTCGTCGGAATTAAAAAACCAAAGTAAAAGTTCGGCCTGTCGTTGAACTCGAAGTCTTGGTAAATCCTGATTTTCTTTGGGATCTCCTCCCATTCAGGCTCTTTAATCACTTCCTTCACTCTTCACCACCTCTATCCTCTCGATCGAATCCTTGGCAATCGCTTCTATCTTGCCCGATGAGTTCTGGATGAAAACGAAAAGAGCGTCTGTATCCACTAGGATTCCCAGCTTCGTGTATCCGTCTTTCTTCACAACCTTCACGGGCTTGTTTAGCAGGTTTTCTAAGGCCACGCTCTCACTCCTTCATGGGGTAGAACTCGAAGCCCTCTATCGTTTCCTTCAGCGAGCGGTAGAGAACAACTTTCCACACTATCTCGTTCTGCACGGTTCCCTCGGGAGATTCCACGCACTTCAGCCTGTGGTAGATTATGCAATCGACGTTCTTGATAGCCCTCCTCGAAAACGCAGGCCTCTCTTTTATTCCGTACCTCCAAGAACCTTCGAAAACTACTGAACTATGAGCGATGAGAAATGCTGGAACGTTCCACTTTTGAGCAATTCTCGAAAGCCAGTAGGTCAGCATCCTGGCGGTCTGGCTCAGCAGCAAGCTTCTCCTCGGAGACCCGACCTTTTCGTCCTTGGTTACCAGCTCTTCGAGTCCGCTGAGAGAATCGAGAGCGATCAACGAGTAATCGAACTTTTCCTGCTTGAAAATCTCTGGTAGCTTGAACCTCAGCAACCAGTCAGCGCTGGTTACCCTAACAACGCTTGCCCTGCTGTACTCCTCAAGCTGACTTCCGTACTCCGTGAAGAGGTTCGTGTCGATCCAAACCAAGTATCCCTGCTTTCCCGTTTGCTCAAGCAGCTTTCTGGAAAGGTGAGCTACTGCAAAGCTTTTCCCGCTCGCCGGTTCTCCGAAGAGTAGTACTGTTTTTCCCCTCAGCTTCTCGACCAGCCCCTTCATCCCTCCTCACCCTTCTTGATTCCAAGTTCTTCCTCGACCCTTGAAAGCTCCCTGGAGAAGAACTCCAGCGCTTTCTGCAGGGCTATCCTTTCCTGCGAGCCTATCGCCTGGCTCACCACCAACCTTTCGTAAAGGCCCAGCAAGATTGAGAGCTGGGCTCTCAACTCAACGTACTCCCTAAACTTATCCAAATTAACCTCGGCCATCCATCCCACCTCCTCGCAACCTTTAGCTCAGAGGGATGGGCTGCGAGAACCAGAGTTTCCTTTACTTTCCTTCTGTTTTCCGAGAAAGATTCCTTCAGAAGGCTAACGACCGAAAACTTTTTAAACTTTTCGTGCATGGGGGCGCTGGGATTTGAACCCAGGTCTGAGCCTCCCAAGGGCT
>CAYUFF010000025.1:0-11592 GCA_964444075.1 uncultured archaeon | reverse complement strand
TTAAGTCCGGTGGCTATATACTCTCCAAGGGAGTTGTTGGATATATTGCTCGGGAAGAGGAGGAAATAAATCTGCCATTATGGTTGTTTAGTTTTCGGAATTTAAAGTTTTCCAAAATTTGCTACTTATGGTTTTAGGAATTGTACATTCCCTGAGTTAGAGCTGTTAAGCTCGTTTGTTTCGGTTGGAGGAAGCGGATAGTGAAGGTTCTTTGTAATCATAACCGAAAATTTCTTTAGCTCTTTGCCATTCTATTTGTTTTGTTTTTTGGGTTTAGGATTAGGATTAGTTCGTTGCCTTTTAAATCTTTAAAGTATTTCCAGCCCTGGTTTGTAAAAACAAAGGTTTTTTCATCGTAACAACCGTAGCTTGTGTCTAGCCAGGTGAATCTAACATCCTGACAGTATTGCTGGGTTTTTTCCTTAGAAGAATTCTTTGCTTAGGTTTATTTCGATTTTGACTTGACAATCCGTTAGATCTCTTGCTTGCTTTGAGATTAGATGGATTTGCGCGTATTTCCATTTTTATATGGCTAGCAACCTTTTCTTAAAATTCCATTCTAGACATAGACCTAAATAATTTCCATCCAGTCAGATTGAAATTGGGTTGTTGGCTAGGGGTGGTATCTGGTAAAGCAAAGCTTGAGATGCTAGGCTACGTTTCATCGAAACTTTTTGTTATCTACGCTCAAGGAATAGTCCGACCAAAAACTTCGGTAAATCATCTTCTTCGAGTACGAGAACGTTTTTCGGGTATTTTCTGTGTGGCTTTCCAGCCTTCACCTCGACTTTCAAATCTCCTGCGATACAATCTATCTCGTAGCGGTTGCGGTAGTAGTAGATTTCCCCGAACCTTCTGAACAAGTGTTCTTGAACGATCCATTCATAAAGAAAATCTTTCCTCACTTCCTTTCCCGTGAGTAAGGATAAGCTTCTCGTTATCGCTGGGTCTCTCAGAATGATTTTCTTCTCTTTCCTGAAAAGTATTTCGTGATCCTTCCAGTAAACAACTTTACCGATGAACGTGTCTTCAAGCATTTCTACGTATTCTTCCAGTGTAGGCCTAGAGACCCCCAGCTTTTGCGAAAGCGACGAGTATGAAATTGGTGAGGGTGCTATCGTGAAAATCTGAGAAATCAGCGCTGAAAACGTTACAAAGGACTTTTTAAGGTTCTTTATCTCCGACTTCAGTTCCCTTACGAAATCCTCGAAAAACGTTGCATCACCGTTTATCGTTCTTGGAAATCCACCAACCTCAGCGTATTTTTCAAAGAGTTTTTTCATATCCTCCGAGTGCAAAATGTGCTTCCTTATTTTTACACCGTGAACCTCCACGAATTCTTTAAAATTGAGTGGTAAAACGTAAACATCCCTACCATTTCCTCTCCTTCCCATAAAACTTTCTGGGATCTTCAGCAGGCTTGCCGTAGACGATCCAGAGCAAACTATAACAAACTCATCCAGTAAGCCGAGGTCTATGAAACTTTTCAAAACCTTCTCCCAACCGGTTATTGCCGTAATCTCATCTATAAAAAGAAATCCCTCCCTAAAATTTTCCACGACAAATTTCAGCATGCTCCTAAAACTTTCGAGACTTCCCAACGCTTCTACGTTAAAGTAAATTACTTTTTCGGGTTCGACGTTTCTCTTTATCAACTCCTTTATCAAAAGCTTTATTCCAGTCGTTTTTCCCACTTGCCTAGGACCTATCACGAAGTTCAGCGAGAACGGCTCGAGGGAAAGGTCGCTCAACCAGTTGGGAGTCCATTTTATCCTTTGCTCGTGCAAGTCTCTCATATGCTTGTCCCTTGAGTACCATTCTTCCTCTTTCCACCAAAGGTTGTGATACTCAAGTATCCACTTCATCTGTAAAATCTTATTTTACAAATATTTATAATCAATTGTAAAACAAGATTTTACAATCTTTATAATCTTTCTTTTATTGAGTGTTTCTAGTTTTCTCCGATAAATACTCGTGTCGCTGATCAAGTGGTAGGGAGCAAATTTCTGCAAGTATAAAAATTTTAAAGGAGCTTAAAGTTAAAGTATAGGAGGAGGGAGTATGGGGAAGAGGATAATAGCTAGAGCTAGAGGGAAAGGAAGCCCGACCTACAGGGCACCCAGTCATCGTTACTTGGGAAGGGTGCAGTACCATCCTTCTTATGAAATTAGCGGGAAGGTCGTCGATATACTCCACGACCCTGGCAGGAACGCGCCTGTAGCGGTGGTTAAGTTCGACGACGGGAAAACTTTCTTGCACATTGCAGCCGAGGGACTGATGGTAAACCAACTGATAAGGTACGATGGTGAGATTGGGATTGGTAACGTCGTTCCGTTGGAAAAGATTCCCGTTGGAACGAAAGTCTTCGGTATAGAATCTTTCCCTGGCTCCGGTCCTAAGTTTTGTAGGTCGAGTGGAAGTTTTGGAATAGTCATGGGTAAGAGTGAAAATTCTGTGAGCGTGCAGCTAAGCTCCGGTGCTATAAAAGAGTTCGACCCAAAATGCAGAGCAACCATAGGGGTTCCGGCTGGGGGTGGTAGGAAGGAAAAGCCGTGGGTGAAGGCTGGCAAAAAATGGCACGCCATGCACGCGAGAGGAAAGCTCTATCCCAGGACCTCAGCCGTATGCATGAATCCTGTGGACCATCCCTTTGGTGGTAAGAGCAAAAGTCCTAGGCCGCCGGTATCGAGAAACGCTCCCCCAGGTGCCAAAGTTGGATCTATTTCTCCGAGGAGGACTGGTAGGAAGAAAGGGTGATAGGTTATGGGTAAGGAGTTTAGGTTCTACGGCTATACTCTCGAAGAGCTGAAGAAGATGTCGCTCAGGGAGCTGGCTAAAATAATGAGGGCCAGGGAAAGGAGAAAGCTTCTGAGGGGGTTGACGGAGGAGGAGAAAAAGTTACTGGAAAAAATAAGGAAACGGCCGGACAAAGTCCATAAAACGCATCTCAGGCAGATGGTAATCCTCCCTGAGATGGTGGGTGCTACGATAGGCGTGTACGTCGGAGGAAGAAATCCGGAAGGTGGTAAGGAAAGCGACAAGTGGGCTTTCGTAAAGATAACTCCCGAGATGATAGGTCACAGGCTCGGAGAGTTTGCGATAACCACGAAAAGGGTGAAGCACTCCGCCCCGGGAATAGGAGCTACGAGGGGAAGCAAGTTCTTCGCGTCGAAGAAGTGATAGGATGAACGGAAAAACCGCTGTTGCAATCGCGAGGAACGCAAGGGTATCGCTCAAGCACTCGACCGTCCTTTGCAGGGAGGTAAGGAAGCTGAAAAGGTTGGACAAGGCTATAAGGTTTTTGGAAAATCTTGTGGAGAAGAAGGTCAGCATCGACGGAAAGTACTATACCAACGCTGCGAAAAAATTGTTGGAGGTTCTCAAGAGCGTCAAGGCGAACGCTAGGCAGAAAAACCTAAACGAGGAAAGGCTTTACATAAAGGTGCTCAAGGCGGACAAGGGAGAAACATTCCTGAGACCCAGGTCGAGGGCGAGGTTCAGCGGAAGGAGGGCAAAATCTACTCACCTTCGAGTAGTCGTGGAGGAGGGATGATGAGCGTGGAAAAGTTCTTCATCCAAGAGAGCATAAAGTACGCGGACCTGCAGGAATACCTGAAGGAAAAGTTCAGGAGGGCCGATTTCAGCAGGGTCGAGTTGCAAAGGACGACGCTCGGGACTAGGATTATCATCTGGGTAGGAAAACCCGGCCTCATCGTGGGAAGGTCCGGAAGGAAGGTGGAGGAACTCGCCAAGGAGATAAGGGAAAAATTTGGTATCGAGAACCCCATGGTCGACGTTAGGGAAGTAAAAGAACCCATGCTCGACGCGAACATAGTGGCTACGAGAGTAGCGAGGGCCATAGAAAGGGGAATAAACTATAAAAGAGTGGCGAACTATTATTTAACGAGGGTTATGGAAGCAGGTGCCATAGGAGTCCAAATAAAAATCAGCGGTAAGGTTACCGGGAGCGACAGGGCCAGAACGCAAAAGTTCAGGGCTGGTTACATAAAGCATACTGGCGATTATGCCGAGAAGCTCGTGGATACAGCCCAAGCCGTTGCTGAAACCAAGCCTGGCATAGTCGGTGTGGAAGTCAAGATAATGAAGGAGATGCCCAAGGAGGTCGAGATTCTCGGAGAAGCTTCTGGAGAAAGCGAGGGAGAAGGAGGATGAGCCTCGACATCGACGAGATAAGGAAGATGAGCGACGAGGAACTCAAGAAAAAGCTCGCTGAGTTGAGGTTGGAGCTTTCTAAGGAGCTCGGGTTCGCGAAGATGAAGAGACCCGTAAAGAATCCTGGGAAGATTAGGGAACTTAGGAAAGCCATCGCCAGAATTCTGACCGTTCAGAGGGAGAGAAGAAGATAAAAATGGTAGAGGAAATCTGTCCTAAGTGCGGGCTACCAAAGAGTTTGTGTGTTTGTGAAGTCATAGAAAGGGAAGCCGAGAGAATAAAGCTCTTCGTGGAAAAGAGGACCTTCGGCAAGCTCGTCACCATCGTAGACGGAATTAGCGACGAGGAAAAGGCCGAGGAAATCTTATCCCGACTGAAGAAAAAGTTGGGTTGTGGTGGTACTTTCAAGAACAACAGGATAGAGTTGCAGGGCGACCATAGGAAAAGGGTTAGGGAGATTCTATTGAAGGATTTTGGGTACAAAGAGGAGCAGGTGGAGTTGAGTTGAATTCAACCTCTTCTCTTCGCTACCGACGAGAGAATTGAGGCGCGGATAAAATTTTGGTAAAGTGAAGCGAATAAACGATTTAAGGCATGCGGGTAAACTTATCATCATGCTGAAAGGTAGGTTTGTAACGCTTCTTTCCAGGGACGAAATCCACGTGGTAAGGTTATCTGGAAGAGCGAAAGTTTTCCATACTAAAAGCGGGATGGTAGACCTCAAGGAACTCAAGAGAAAGAACGTCGGCGATGTCATTAAAACACACTTGGGAAAGGAGTTCCGAGTCGTCGAGAGCACCTTCAAGGACGTCATCGAGAAGAAGGCTGAGAGGGCACCGCAAATAGTAATGCCGAAGGACGTGGGCTTGATCCTCGCTTCCGTCGGTCTCGATCCGAGGAAAAGGTTGTTGATTGTGGATGCCGGCACGGGCTCGGGGTTCTTGGCTATGTACTTAGCTAATTTTTTTCCGAGGAGTAAAGTCGTAACCTACGAGAAGAACGAGGAGTTCGCAAGGGTTGCGGAGAGGAACTTCAGGTTGCTAGGCTTGAAGAACGTTGTGCTCAAGAGGAAGGACGCGCTGGAGGGTTTCGATGAGAAAAACGTGGACTTGGTAACGCTCGACATGAAAGATGCCGAAAAAATGGTCGGGGAGGCTTACGAAAAACTGAAACCAGGAGGTTGGCTCGTCGTTTATTCTCCAACGATCGAGCAGGTGATAAGGGTAAGGAAGGAGATTTCGCGAATGAATTTTTGTGAGGTGAGAACAATAGAAAATGTGGTAAGGGAATGGCAGGTCGAGACGGGAAGGAGGACCTACACGAGACCCAGGACGAGCGGGATAATGCATACGGGCTTCATAACCTTTGCGAGGAAGGTGGGATGAATGGAGAGAAGGGGTGGAGAGCCAGAGATAACTCCGGAGATGGTTAAGGAAGCTATCAAGGTTTTGGAAGCTAAAGGAATGATTTTCTACGACCAAACCGGAATTTACGTCCCGACTCCGAAGGGCTGGAGGAGCTTCATCAAGATAAAGCCCGTGAGGGAGGAGATCGAAGGGAGGGGTCACAAAAACATAACGGCGATGCACCAAACCACCTTCGAGATTACTAAGGAGGAAGAAATAGGCAAGGAAGCCGATTGCGTAATCTGCGTTGCCGCCAACAAAGCTTGCAAGGATTTGAGCGAGGATATGAAGGATGCGCTCAAGATGGGAAAGGAGGTTAAGATAACGATAGAAGCTGGTGGCATCAAGGATGAAGTCGTTGCGTACGGTTCTCCCGCGCTGAAGCTGAGCAGCGAAAAACGCATGGTAGTAAGGAAGAGTAGCTTCATAGATTCAAAAACGCTGGCGATCCTCGCTGACAAGAGTGCTTCGGAGCTTAACAGGGAGTTGGTGGAAAGGTTGAAAGACCCTTCGACGAAGGTAAGGATTGTTTTAGAAGTGGTCTAGCGTGTTTCACTCTTCCAAGCTCTTTCTCAACCACTCTTCCACAAAACCCTTCGGCCTCAAGCCCACGAACTCGGCTACCACCTTCCCTCCTTTGAACAGCTTCACGTTGGGGATGCTCGCCACCCCGTATTCCAGCGCTTTTTTTCGACAATCGTCCACGTTCGCCTTAGCTAAAACGACCTTTCCTTTGAACTCTCGGACGACCTCTTCCAGCAGGGGTGCGAGCAGCTTGCAGGGAAGGCACCACTCCGCCCAGAAGTCTACGAGCACGGGAATCTTTTTGGAAAGTTCCACCACGTTCTCATCGAAATCTTCGTCTGAAACTTCCAGGATATTCCTCTCCGCTAATTTCATTCTTTCGACGAGCTCCTTCAACTTCCTCCTCTTAATCTCTTCTATCTCATCGGCCATCCTTTAAAATTTAGCCTTGCCCCTTAAAAGCTTATGAAGCAAGAAAGTTGCCCCGCCCATCCCCAACGCTAGGGCCAAAAGTCCGAAGGTCGTGACAACGTTCTCCAAGAGGTGCGGCTTGAAGAGTAGCGCAACGCCCAAAAGGGAAATCATGTAACCAGAGATCAACTTCAGCTTTCTTACTCCACTCTCAGTAAACCTTCTTTCACCCAACGTTAAAGCGAAGATGGTGACGATGCAAGCCAGTGGAACCACGTATACCACGTTGTAAAATATCAGGTAAAGATAGTACTGGAACGTGGGTAAGTTGTGAAGGGTCAGGATTCTGATGTACACTATGGGAAAGCCTACCGTGCAGAGTAGCTCGTACATGTTTACCGTTATCGCTAGGATGGAAGTCGCTACCACGAGCGGAAAGAGGGATTCGAGTCTCGCAAGGCTTTCGACTTTCTCCATGAAGGAAAGCTTGTGGCTGGTCGGGAGTGTGAGGGAAATTCCCTTCTTGAAGAAGAAGTAGTCTTTGACGTTAACGATACCCGCGAAGAGAGCTATGCATCCCGCGACGATGGTTAGGATTTTCAGCTGGCTCGCGAACATGAAAACGTTGAGCCAAGCGGCCATGAAGAGGAAATAGATAAGCCCGGAGAAGAAAACGAAAATCGCGCCAACGATTACGATCCTCTTCCTGGACCTTACTAGCAGGACTGTGCTCAGGAGAAAGGTGAGGATGAAGAACGCGCACGGGTTGAAGCCGTCGGCACCTGCTATCAAGACGGTTAGCAAAGGCAACGAGAGATTTTCAGCGCTAACCTTCCCCAAGAGCGGTAGCTCGACCTCGATTGTAGTTTCGTTTTTTGTAACGTTTTGTTGAAGGGTTGTTCGGTTCTCCCTAACCTCTGCTGAGATTGTTTGGTTGAACTTCAATACCCAAGAATCTCCTATGAGTATGGCGTTTTTGAAATGAATTTCTCCGAAGGCGATTGGAGCGGGCTTTGGTTCGATGAACTTTATCGGGTAGGGTGATGATTGGATGAGTCGCGTTAGGTTATTCGTGAAAAGTAGCTCTCTCAAGAATTCAGAAGAAACGTTAGAATGCTTCTTCAGCCTTACGAGAAGCCTTCCGTTGGACCATACTTTCAAGGGTTCTCCTTCGACCGAATTCAGGTCCATCTCTTGAAAGGGCACGCTGTCTTCTAGGAGTAAACACTCGTTCTCCTTGAGTGCTTTGAGCTTTCCTATCAGCTTCGGTACGTCCAACCTTCCCAGGGCAATCTCTTCCTCGCTGACGAAAACCTGAGGAACAGCGGCGAAGCTTCCGTATTTGTTAGCGTACTCTCCGAGAAGCTTGGCATTTGGGTCGTCCCAGCTTTCGAACATGTACTCGACGATTACCAAGTTATCCTTTTCCTTGAACCACTCACCCAAGACTATCGGGTCCGTAACCTTACAGTTTGGGCAATGCGTGTAAGTAAAGTATACTATACATACGAAACTTTCTGGAGGCTGGGAGTTAGATGCTTGGGCAACCACGGCTAGCAAAACCTGCAGGAAAATTACGGCTACAAGCACAAAACCTTTTGGTATAGGAAGCCTTTTCCACGTTTTCATGAAGAAAAATTTCAATGAAACTATACTTAAATTTAAGTTTCAAAATTTGAAACCTTGAATATGCTGAAAAAACTCATGGTAACCACGGTATTGATAGCAGGATTCTTGTTCACAGTATCCTTGGTCTCGCTCTACTTGCAGTTCCAACTCTACACCTACGGAATCTGCCCCATACCGATTCCCGTCCTCGTTCCTACCTTCGCTTCGCTGGGTGTTTTCGTCGGCTCGCTGGTCTACTACTTCATGATCGGAAGGATAGAGAAGGGTAAGGCCGAAAAGGAAGAAATGCTGAAACTCTTCTTGGAATTCTTGGAGAGCGACGAGAGGAAAGTTCTGGAGGAACTGATTAGGGAAAGAGGTGTGGTGACGCAGGCCAGGCTGTCGAGGATGTTGGGAAAAGTGAGAGCGTGGCGAACGGCCGAAAAACTGAGGAGCAAAGGTATAGTGGAGAAGAGAGCTCGCGGGAAAACCAATTTAATAGTACTCAACGAAAGGTTGAGTAAGGTGATGGTGGGAAAGTGATAACCATCGACGGAAAGGAAGCTGGGGGTCAGGTGTTGAGGACTGCCATAGGGTTGTCCGCGATCACAGGAAAGCCGATAAGGGTTGTCAACATCAGGGGCGCAAGAAAGCCACCCGGATTAAAAACTCAGCATCTCGAAGGTGTGCTCGCTGTAGGGAAGCTTTGCGACGCGAAGATAAGAGGAGCGAAGCTGGGTTCGACCGAGTTGGAGTTCATTCCAGGCAGGCTGAGAGGCGGTGATATTAAGGTAAGGATTGGTACCGCCGGTTCCATCGGGTTGCTTTTTCAATCTTTGCAACTTCCCGCAGCCTTTTCAGAAAGAGAGACCGTGATAGAAGTCGAGGGTGGTTCTACGGCATCCTCTTGGAGCCCGACCATACATTACGTAAAGCACGTTTTTCTGAAGAACGTTGAAAGGATGGGCTACAAGGCTGATATCCAAGTGTTGAGGGAGGGCTTCTATCCCAAAGGCGGAGCGAGAGTTAAAATAAGGGTCCATCCTGTAGAGGGGTTGAAGGCCGTTACGCTGACAAAAAGGGGTGGGGTAAGGAAGGTCGAGGGGATTTCTGTCGCTGGCTCATTGCCAGAACACGTCGCTAGGAGGCAAAGCGGCTCGGCCAAAGCTTTTCTCTTGGAGAAAGGTTTTGGGGATGTTGAAATCGAAAACGAGTGCGTCGAAAGTCCATGTCCCGGTAGCTCGATAACAGTTTGGGCTGTTTGTGAGCAAAGTATCCTAGGTGGGGATAGCATAGGGAGAAAGGGTGTGAGAGCCGAGGTTGTTGGTGAAGAAGCAGCAAAGGAGCTATGGGAATCGCTAAACTCTGGTGCTGCTCTAGACAAGTACATGGCCGACCAGATCCTAGTCTTTCTTGCACTCGCCGATGGTAAGTCGGAAGTTGTCATCGAAAAGTTCACAGACCACTGTAAGACAAACATAGAGGTTATAGAGAAAATACTCGGCGTAGAATTTCAGGTGGAAAGGTTAGAAGGCGAGCTAGTAAGAGTTTCCGTTAAAGGTCTTGGATTCCTCCCGCAAGGCTAAATTTCTTGAGTTTCGCTTCTTCGACGGGCTTCAGCCAGCCAATCACCTTGTTTTTCGAGATTATGTTTACTCTGTACTTCAGGGAATCCTTATCCTCAAGCAACGAGATCACGACTTTGCTTACTTCCTTCATGCTCTCAACCAAGAGAAGTACCTATAATAAGAGTCTTGTCTGAACTCGTTGAGCGTTTTTTGAAGGCCTATCCTAAAAAAGGCATCCTCGGGTATGTTGAGGTGACATCTCCTACAGAATATCCTTCTGTTTCCTTCCATATCCACGAACCTTACCAATTCCACCGAGCGACATCTTATACATTTCATCTTCTTCACCAAGAAAAATTTCGTTAGGAACAATAAGGCACTTTCGGAAGAGAGTGGGTTTCCAGTAAAAAACTTAAGCGTGAAAGTCAACTTGAAGATTGTGAAGGGTTTTTATTTGCTGCTCGTGAAGTTGAAAAAGGATGGAGAAATCGTGGTGGGAAAGCTCGGGAGGCTCGAGGTTAAGAAAGGCTTTTATCTCTACGTCGGCTCCGCGATGAACAACCTTTTGAAAAGAGTGGGGAGGCATTTTAAAAGGGAGAAAAGGATGAGGTGGCACATAGACTATTTGCTCTCTTCTGGGAATGCTGAGCTGCTGTGTGCTTTCCTCTTTCCTTGCGAAAGAAAGCTCGAGTGTAAGGTAAGCGAACTCGTGGGAAAGCGGGCCGATGGCTGTATCGAGGGGTTCGGAGCAAGCGATTGCAAGTGCAGGTCGCACCTTTACTTTTTCAAAAGTCTAGATAAAGCTCTTTCTACGGTAGAAGAGATAGGCTATCGCTACCTTCTTCTTTGTCGCACGTGAGACAGACTTACAATTCTTCGCACGCAAACGTTTTTGGATGAGCGTCGCCTTACTTTGAAATTTTCTCTGTTTGAAACTATGTTTGAATTGCAACTTTCGATGAGGATTTTGGGAGGGTTGATTTTTTGGAAGTTGTGAAGGTTTAAAAATACTTTACTTGTAAATTTTTTATCGGGTGGATGCATATGGCTCAAGTAATAGAAGCTGTTTATGAGGATGGTGTGATAAAGCCTTTGGAAAGGTTTGTCACACAGGAAGGAGTAGTTTTACTACTCGAAATAAGGGAAATAAAGGGCATTTTTTCTCCGAAAGAAGTAGAAGTGCTTAAGAGAATGCTGAAAAAAACTAAGAAATATGAGCTAACTAAGGAGGAGTTGGTGAGTTATGGAAAAACTTTTTGTTGATACTTCAGTACTTTTGAAAATAATCATGGAAAATTATACTTCGCCTTTAGAAAAATTCCCTCGTTTCATCGTGTTCACGTCACCGAACGTTATCGAAGAAACCATGTTCAAAATCGTTACTTTGATAATTGCCAAAGAAGAGAAAATGGAAATTCCAAAAATAAAAATATTTCGAATAAAAGAACTTTTTTCACAAGGTAAATACGCTGAGATAATAAACACTAAGCTGAAAGTGTTGAGAGAAATAAGGAAAAACATGGTTATCCTTACCATCAACGAAGAAATTATCGGGCTGTTGGAAGAGATCCTTGAAAGGTATCGCTTGCTTCCTAACGACGCTCTTATAGCTGCTACCTGCAAATATTATGGGATAAGAAAAATAGCTACGTTTGATGAGGATTTTGAGAGGGTTGATTTTTTGGAAGTTGTGAAATTGTAGAAGCAAGTTTGTAAAGGTTTTTTGTTAGACGTCTAACATTTCTCTTTTTTTCAACAAACGTGAAGAGTTTAGACGGCTCTGAGCCCTTTCTCTTTTCAAGAAGATCGCACTGGAATGGAAGATTCTGAAAACT
Organism: uncultured archaeon; assembly: GCA_964444075.1. Taxonomy (GTDB): domain Archaea; phylum Aenigmatarchaeota; class Aenigmatarchaeia; order CG10238-14; family SCSR01; genus CAYUFF01. The sequence continues at coordinate 66 of CAYUFF010000025.1, read as the reverse complement.
ATGTTTTTCAGCACCGAAATCTTTAAGTGTCTCACGTGAGACAAATAAAATTAACGGTGGCAACGA
>CAYUFF010000024.1:0-11819 GCA_964444075.1 uncultured archaeon | reverse complement strand
GAACTCTACGACCTTCTCCACGCGAGCTCCTTTGCTCTCTATGAAACTCTTCAGGAACTTCCTCGTTTTCTTCCTCCCTCCCCTGTGCTAAGAATAGATCTTTTTCCCAAATTCTATGGCCTTTTCCAAAAAAATTCTGTCTGCATGCCTCTTGCCCTTACAACCGAATGGTGGGTTTTGAACTACAGTGTCGAACTTCCTTTTGAAAGCGAGGTTGTTCACGTCGCAAAGCACGAAGAAAACCTTAAGCTTTTTCCCGACAAGCTTTTCGAGTTTGTGAAGATTTTCCTTCGCCCGTGCTAATGCTTCCCTATCTATTTCTACTCCGACAACTAGTTTCGCTCCTAAGAGGGAAGCTCCTATTCCAAGCCTACCAGTACCGCAGCCTAAATCTAAGACTCTCTTCTTCGATATATCTCCGAGCAAGTTTGCGAGGTTCAAGATTTGCGCTGCCAGGCTTGAGGGTATGGTATACTGTTCTAGCTCGACCTTCGGCTTCTCGATTGGTTCCACATACTCCAACAAGATTTCCAGCTCTTTCTTCTTCATAAAAATCATTCGAAAGACTCACACGAGTAGCGTACCGACTTTCTCAATCATTCCAGTAGATGGATTCACGACGTAGCCAAGCCTTTCGAGGGCAAGGACACCGACGAGAACTTCCACAGGCGAATCCTCTACTATTTCTACGAACATCCTTCCTTCCTCATCGTCTATCCTCACCTTCGCCACCGCTACCTTCACTTTTATCTTCCTGTTATCGACGGTTACCCTTTCCTTTTCCTCGATTGGCTTTAGTTTGAGTTTTTCCGCTACTTCTTTGCTTACCAAAACTTCTCCCATGAATCCAGTATCTACTAGCGCCCTGAACCTTTTTCCTTCTATTTCGATTTCTTTGAAGGCTATACCCATAGTTTCTATTTGCACCTTTACGTTTAAAAGTGTTGAGCATTTCTTTTGTTAGACGTCTAACATGAAAATAATTAAACCTCGAACACAATTTGTTCATACCGTTAGCAGTAACGCACGTGGTTTTGACGATTTACACTCATATGCTCTCTTTCAATGCTTCTTCTATTAACTTTTCAATATCCTCTTGTGAAAATCTTTCTCCAAGCTTGAAAGTGATCCGTTTTGTTTTTCTGCTTTCGAGTTTCTTCTGAAGCTCGTCCCTTAATACCATAGTCCACAGAAAAAATACACTCCTGTTCATTATAATAAAGATTTACCCAAAGCAGTAGCGAAGTCAAAATTTGTGAATGCTGTAAAATTATCGGTGGAATCGAGGAAGGGAAGTTGAAGAAAGATTTGTGCATTTATTTTTAAGATTCACAAAAATCAATAGATGCGCCTTTCCCTCATCTTCGTAGGAAATTTTCGAGAAAAGAAATTTGCGGAAGAAGTCGTCACATCCTCGGGCATTGGGTTAAAAGGCACGTTCGTCGAAAGGGTGGAAAATTTTCGCGACTGCTACTCCGCGTCGAGAAATCAGTACGATGCTGCTTGCATGCTTGGGATCCTCGAAAACAAGTACGATAAACCATTCCTAGCCCTTTTCACCGAAGATATTTACATCGAGGGTATGAACTTCGTCTTCGGTGTTGCCATACCTTCTGTTGGTTGCGTCGTAAGCGATTTCAGGTTGAGAAGCAGGAAGAAAGAGACTTATTTTTCTAGGTTGAGGAAGGAAATTTTACACGAGCTCGGTCACGTGGTAGGGCTTGGACATTGCAAGCATCCCTGGGTAATGGCGTTTTCCAACTCCTTGGAAGAGGTTGATTTGAAATCAGATAGCTTTTGCTCCAAGTGTAGGAAAAAGTTTTCGGAAAGGATTAAGGTAGAGTGGTGAGGTGTTTGCGCGCGAAAACCCTCGAAAAAATTCTAGAAACGTTGGCAAAAAAGTATAAAGTTTCTCCTAGAAGACAAGATCCATTTAAGGTCCTGATAACCACCATCATTTCTCACAGGACTAAGGATGAGATAACTTTCAAAGTCGCGGAAAGACTTTTCCAGAGAGCCTCGACTCCCCAAGAGATGCTGAAATTAACGGAGGAAGAGATTTCTAGGCTTATTTATCCGGCCGGGTTTTACCGGGAGAAGGCGAAAAGGATTAAGCGGGTTTGCGAAATCTTGGTAGAAAAGTTTGGAGGGAAAGTGCCCCGAGACGAAAAATTATTGCTTTCTCTTCCCGGCGTCGGCATCAAGACCGTCGACGTGGTTTTAGCTCTCGGCTTCGGCGTTCCTAGAGTAGCGGTCGATACCCATTGCTTCGTGATAGCGAAAAGGTGGGGGTTAGCGAGCGAGAAAGCTTCGGTAAGCGAAGTTAGGGAAAGGTTGAATTCACTAGTACCAGAAAAGCTTAGGCTGCTTGCCAACTTGTTGCTAGTGGAATTCGGTAAGGATATTTGTAAAACCAGGAAGCCCGAGTGCTGGAGGTGTTGGATAAAGGATTACTGCCCGTACTATCGCAGCAAAAAGCGTTAGTGTTATTTAGTTTGAATTCGAGGTTTGCAAAAAACCTTAATTTGAAGTTTGGCGTCAAAAGCTTATCATGAAAATCTTTCTTACCGGCAGGCCTGGAAGCGGCAAGTCTAGCGTGGTAAAGCTGGTTGTGAAAAAGCTTACCACCAACGACGTGAGGGTTGGGGGAATCCTCACACCAGAAGTAAGGGTAGCCGGAAAGAGGACAGGTTTTAAGGTTGTAGATATAGTCAGTAACGAGGAAGCTACGTTGGCAAGCATAGAAAAACCAAAAGAAGGAAGGTGTATAAAGTTCGGAAAGTATTGGGTTTGGGTTGAGGAGTTCGAAAGGGTTTCTCTCCGAGCTCTGGAAGTTGCCTTAAAAAGTTGTGAGGTGATAGTCATCGATGAAATAGGTAAGATGGAACTCCTTTCCAAGAAGTTTGAGAAGCTGGTTGAAAGTGTAGTAAAGTCCGATAAGCCTTTGGTGGCTGTAGTGCACAGAAAGCTCGTGGACAAGTATGGAAGCTTTGGAAAAACGATTTGGGTGGAGAAGGGAAATGTTGACGAAGTTGCTGGAGGGATAGTTGAAAGGATCTTGAAGAGTCTTGGGGAATAGACTAAAAAAGAAAGTGAAAATCACTCCCAAAAGATGCACAGCGACCCCGTGAACGAATACCAACTCCAATCAATCAACGAAAACTTTAAGTATTTTTCGTTGCTAAGAAGTGGTCATGAAAAGACGAGATTTTTTAAAGTGGATGTTCGCAATCGGCGTGGGTACAGTTTTCGGTTTAAAAGAAGAGCGTATAGCTCACGAAGATAAATATCCGCATTGGATAAGGCTCGCCCATAAGATGGCGCCTAAGCTAAGAAAGTTTACCTATAGCTTTGACAATCCTCTCGATAACCTCGACTTCGATACTCTCTTTCCTGAAGGGTACAAGATTGTGGGTTGCACTTTCACGGGTATAGTTTATGTGGAAATAGAAGCTCCAAAGAACGTAGAAAAGTACGCTGCCCTCCTGAAGTTGGGTAACGCACTTGAAGCAAACGATCCTTACTATAACTCCGAGGCTTACCGCTTCTTAAAGGGAGACATCCAAGAGTATCCTGTCTGCTTATCTATATTTACCGGTAACCACAAGAACGACCTTAAGCTTCCAGAAGAAACTATCAAGTCTTGTTCTGGCGATTGTGACGATTTCGCAACTCTCATCACAGCAGGAATTAATGGTCTAGGTGAAGTAGGATGTTTTGTGAGTATTCCTGGGCACGCAGTCGCTGCCGTAACCGAGGATCACCCAAACTCCCTACAGGACTTGAAAGGGAAAGTCCTTTCTTCCAACGGACTGATTCTCGGGAGTAGCGAGTACGTGCACCACAAAGACACACCTGTCCCTCAAATCCTCGAGGAAGTGAACGAAAAATTTTTGGTCTCATCCACCAATGCCCTCGTAACGACGGAAAGGGTTTTCTGCAGGCAAGACCTGAAGAAATCGTTAGAATGGTACGGAAACCTTTACGTGAAGTTGCAAGAAGGGAGGGCGAAAGCGGCCGCCGACCTTCTCGGTGTGAACGAGGAAGAATTGGCGGATTGGAGGGAAGAGTACTGTAGGTTCTACGGTAACATTCTGAAGAAGCTCTCTGGGAAGTTGAAGGAAAACGAGATGGAATACTTGAAAACCGTCCGTGAGTACATAAGCGATGAGGAGCAGCAAAAGGTCGCTAGAGATTACCTCTTCACTCAAGCGTGAATCGAAAGAGAAACGGGGTTGACGCTACGCAGATTTTCATGGCTTTCTGGACAAACGCTTCTTAGCCTCTTTCTTCACGCAAGCTCTGGAATATACGAAAATACACCTTTTCTCGTCGACTCCTTCAACGCTTTCGGCGACGATTTTCCTTTTAGTTTTCTCAAGCAACTGCCTTTGTCTTTCTCTTCCCTCTTTCCACGCCTCATACCTTTTGGTTAACCTTTCCCAGGCGGGAGGGAGCCCCCACAGAAGCGCGTTGAATCCCGCAGCTCCCAGAACGAACCCTCCGATACTTTCTGTAAGCAGGTAGCCCGTTGTACCGCCTACTATACTGGTGAATGCAGAAAGGCTTATTGCGAAAAAGGCGTCCTCTTTGTTTTCCTTGACCCTTTCTATACTTTTTCTTATTTCACACTCGATTTGGTTTAGCAAGGAATCCACCGGCCTTTCGTAAGTTATTCTTGCGTTCTCCAACTCTACGCGGAAACTTTCTTTCAACATCATCAGGACATCGTAAACGTCGCGGAAGGATGTTATCACGAACTCGTCTTCAACTCTTATGCATGTATAGCAATCGGAATCGTAAATCTTCAAGCTTCCGCCGGTGTTTTTTCTCATATGTTCCAGCCAACCTACCAGAAACTCTACGTCCATTTCTTCTACGGAGGGGCAGACGGCCCCAATTTTGCATTTATTCCCAGTAATAGTTTTCGTGTACCTGAACGTTGCCACGTCCAACAACTTTTCTATTTCTTCGATTCCCCTTTCAACGTCTTTCTCGTTGTTTACAGGAAGAAAGCGCTTGAGTCCGAGAGGCTGGAAGCTTACGGAGTAATTTTCACTCAACCTTTCCCTCTTTTCTATCTTAAAACTACCTTTCTCTCCACAATCGAAGTAAGCGTTAGATAAAGGAGAACCTTCAAGCATTCCAAGCATTTTCTTCAATTTTTTTTCCTTGGCCTCGGTAGGGGTAAGCGTATATCGTTACTTTCTCTCTGTCCGCTAGAGCAGGGGCGCCGTCTACTTTAAAGTTTACTCTAAGGTTACGATAAACGTCTGGTAGAGGAAGGTAGTCTTTCGGCCATCTAATAATGTTGTATAGTTCCGTGAGAAGGTCTCTGGATTTCGTGTATTCTTCTACTTTGGAAAGGTCTATCTCTTCTTCCACAAACCTCATAAAGGTTAAAACGAACCGAAAAATACTTAAAGATTTCACGCCGCAACACTGCAACCCCGACCACCTACGAATTTTTCAACCCTAGTGAAAGAGAAGAGAAACGGCTAGAGGCTGTAACCCAGAGAAGAAAAGGATTGCCGGCAAGATTAAGCAACCCATGCAAAAGGACCTCCTCACGCCGCTAGCGACGCAAAAAACCCCCATGCAAGTAGAGGCGAACGCTACCATCAACCCTTCTAATCCGCAGAAGACGAAAACCATGAGGAGGATGAACAGTATGGAAAACGTGCACACCTTCCTGTAATCAACCTTTTCCAAAAGTCTCGGTACTCTCCTCGCTAGCCGTATGGCGAGCACGGAAGAAGCTCCGAGGGCAAGGGAAATTATTCCTAGTATGAGGAGTACATGGTCGAGGGTAACTTCTGGCAAGATTTTCTGGATCGCAACAGAAGCTCCGCTCCTGGGATTCCCTATCAAATAAAGCGCCAGGATTGAGTACACCTCGTTCGCGACGTTAACTCCGGCCAAAGTTACCAGGAAGGTGGAAGCTTCTCCTATCCTGGCTAGCTGTTGCACGATGGTTGCTGCTACGGAAACTCCTATCGCCGGGATGATACCTACGAGGGAACCGGCGACGGCTCCTAGTGCGGCAGCTTTCACGACCCTACTCTTCTCGACCTCTATCCTTTCGGAAAAATCTTGCTTCGGTATCCTCGACCTCTCTCGCATGCTTACTAAGAGCGTGCTAATTCCGAAGAATCCAGCGAGCATGGGAAAAAGGATGAACCTCTTCGAGAAAGCCGGCGAGTTTAGGGTGATGAAGCCCAACGTTCCGGAAAGGAGGAAGACGAGGATGGATAACACCATCGCTTTAGCATTCTTTTCCGTGAGTATCATGAAAGCTACGACGAAAAGAAGGAGGTAGTGCATGTTATCCCGGAGAACGGGATATAAGCTTGTAAAGAGGAGGGAGAAAAAAGGAAGGATGGACAGTACGATGACCATGGTCAAAAGAGCTCCGAGAACGCACAGCTTAACCGCTTGGTAACCCTTTCCTTTCAGTAACATTCTATGGCCGGGCAAGACTGAAAGTGAAGTATCTTCTTCGGGTGCTCCGAGAAAAATCGAGGGTATGAAATCTATAATCACTTCGACTACGGCAGCGGCTACGATAAGAGCGAGTAGTTGATAGGGTGTGAGAAAAGGGGAAAGAGAAAGTAGGAAGGGGAGGAAGTTGTTTATGTGCATTCCAGGAATCAAACCGAGGAAAGTACCGAGGGCGATTCCCAAAATCACGAAAAGCATCACGTCCAACAACATAAAAGTAAGTTTATTTTTTAGCTCAAGAAATTTCTGAAATTGTGAAAGATTATTAAACTTTACCTAAACCCATAGTTGTTAAGGTAAAGCTCAGGATGTTCTATCTCTCTCATCGAGAGCGGTAAATTCTCTTCTTTGAACAACTCCTCCTCAACACAAGGAAGAACGTTTTCGACGAACCTCTTCCCTGACGCATACCTTCTTACAATCTTCTCGAGACTCCTCCGTACGAACGGATGGAGTCCCCTCCTACTCCTAAGGGATTTGACCCTGTAGTATTCGGGGAGAACCTTCTCCCCTATTTTTTCCGTATAAAATTCTGCATAACCTTCGCAAACTGAGAAAAAAGCTTCCTGAGCTTCGCTTATTCGCGACGAAAGAGCAGAATATTCTCGTTTCGGAAGCTCAGGTTTGAGCGTCTCGATATAGTGTTCGTTCCTAACGAGTTCCCCCCTTATTTTCTCTAAGTGCGGATAGGAATTGAAGTGTTTGAGATGTATCAACTCATGGATAACGGTAACTTTACCTATTATATGAGATTCGATGCAGTTTTCTGCAGATACTTCCTTTATATTCTGGTCGAAGAACAAAAGCGCGTCGTGGTTTATTCGTCCTTTGATAAATTCCGTTACCTCGTACATACCTAGCACTCTCCGAGAGACTTCTCGGAAAAGCAGAAGGTGTTCCAACAGTCTAGGAAAATTCTTCATCGCAGAAAAGTACCTCTTTATTCTCTCCGTAATCTTTTCTTTTTTCGTTCGTTCGAGGAGCCATAATAGCGCGACTTCTCCAAAAATCTCGTCAAAGAGGTACGAATCCCCGAGAACGTTTACCAAGAACTCCCTCTCCACGGATTTTATCTCCTTCGGTTTTCCCCTGAGGGAAGTCTCCTCCTCGACGGTTTCGTCGAACTTTCTAACCCAGTGTTTATACTTTTCCGAGTCGTCGACACTCAACTCGCTCTTAGGTATTATCCATTCGACAATTTCTGAAAGCTCGCTGAAGAACTTATCCTTAAGGTGGTCATAGTAATAACGTAAATACCAATAATCCCAGAGCGGCATCTTTACCTCGACCCTGGCTTTCCTTCCTCCTGACCGAATCGTTATGCACACCAGTTTTGCATTTTCTTTTACATCTTCAAACCTTTTCTTTAGGAAACCCTTGTAGAGCCTCTTTATCTCTTCTGGTGTATATCCCGTGGGCTCGAACAACCTCTCAATGTACCTCATGATTATTTTCTCTTCCTAAAAATTTTTTATTCCTTATCCCCCAATCTCTTTCACTTCCAAGTCTTTACCGCTCCTCACGACGATTTGCAACCTACCTTCATATTCGTCCAACGTTCCGCATACCGTCACCAAAGAACCCTCTTTCAACCGCACGATTTTTTCTCCTTCCAACGTCTTCAGAACGTTCTTAAAAATTACGACCCTTATACTCCCTCCAGAGGAATCCCTTAAAATCAGGAACGCGTGTCCACCCTTGCTATAGTAGACTTTTTCGACGGTTCCAGCGATTTTCACCGTCTTCCCTAAATAACTCGAATCCAGCCGAGAAATCTCTACGGTGGGTGCCTCGAAGCCTACGGAAGAGACGTAGATCAGCACCATTCCCAGCAAGGATAGGGATAAGCTAAGCAATTGCAAAGAGTTTCTCCCGCCGTTCATAACTAAAAACTTCATCCCTCTTTAAAATCTGCGTTTCCGTCCTTTCTGTTAAACGTCTAACGTCCACCCGAGTTTTCCGGTCTATCGTAACGTATGTCAACACTACTCCTTCCTGAAGGTAATCTTGACACCCTTTCCTAAAAACTCTAGGTTCCCTTCAAAACCTTCCACGAGCTCGTCTAGCGAGACTTTCTTCGCCCCTACTTCTTTCTTCACAAGCTCGATGTTCCGCGTTAAAACGTCTTTCAACCTTTCATCCTCCGTGAGCAAGGAAAGGGATATCTTCTCCTCGACTTTGAACCCGTACTCTTTCCTCAGCTGCTGAACCTTCCTCACGACCTCTCGGAGGAAAGCCTCGTCCAAGAGTTCCTCGCTCAAGGTTTTCTTTACCAGCACCTTCCCCAGCTCAAATTCTGCAGCCACGTACGACTCGATTTCCCTAGGTTCTTCCCGCGAGGCTATTACTCTCTTCGCATTGCAGAAAAAAGCGAGTAGTTCCTGGAATTCGTCCACAAGGCCCTGGAGGGTTTCATCTTTGGAAACGACGATTACTTCTTCGATCGGCCACCTCAGCTTTATTCCAGCTCGTTGCCTAGCCAAGGTACAAGCCTCGAAAATCCTCCTCGCGACTTCCATCTTCCTTTCAAACTCCTCGTCTATCAACTCCTCTTCAACCCTCGGCCATTGGAGCATGTGAACCGATTCTGGATACCCGTCGAAAAACTTCCTCACGATCCTCTGGTAGAAATGCTCGCTGAGGAAAGGAGTTATCGGCGCTAGCAACCTGAGCAGCGTGTCCGCAACCTTAAGCAAGGTGAAGCAGGCAGCTTTTTTGTCGACCCCCTCGTAAGAGACCCAAACCCTATCCCTAACTTTCTTGATGTACCACCTTGAAAAATCCTCCAGCACGAAGTTCAAGATTTCGTTGGTGACCTTATGGAGGTGACATTTCTCAAAGTATTCGTTGCATTTTTTCACGAGAGAATTTACCTTCGAGAGTATCCACCTGTCCTCAATCTTTGGATTTTTGAATTCACCCTTCTCCTTAACGTAGAGTTCGATGAAGGCAAAAGTGTTTCTGAGGATGTTCAATTTCCTTGCGATTTCCTTCACCTCTTCCCACTTAAACCTGTAATCCTCCCAGCAAGGATCCGCCAAGAAGTAAACCCTGAGCACATCCCTTCCGTACTTTTCTATGACATCGTTAGCGGTAACTATGTTACCCCTGCTCTTCGACATCTTAACTCCGTGAGCATCCAGCACGAAACCGTTGAAAAGCACTCTTTCGAAAGACCTCCTTCCAAATGTTATCACGCTCGTGATGAGTAGCGAATTCCACCATCCCCTTATCTGGTCCGGCCCTTCCAGCACGAACTTTACCGGCCAGAGGTCCTTGAATGGTCTTTCCCTCTTTGGGTAACCGAGGGATGCCCAGGGAGCAACGCCAGAATCGAACCAGACATCAAGAACGTCTGGAATTCTTTTCATCTCACCCCCGCATTTCTCGCACTTCAGCGTTACCTCATCTATCCCAGGCTTGTGTAGGTCGTTAAGCTTCGTCGGAAGTTCTTCGGCAGAGCCTATCACTTTTATGTTTCCGCAACTCTTACACTCCCAGATGGGAAGCGGGATACCCCAGTACCTTTGCCTAGAAATCGGCCAGTCTCCGAGGTTCTCCAGCCAGTTCTTGAACCTCTTCCCAGCCCATCCTGGAATCCACTCTATTTTTTCGTTCTCCTCCAACAACTTTTCCCTTATCTGAGTAACTCTAAAGAACCACTGCGGGACGAGTATCAGCAGAAGCGGGGAATCGCACCTCCAACACAAGGGGTAGTCGTGGGTTATCCTTCCCTTGTGGAAGAGCAAACCTCTGTTTTCAAGCTCATCTATGATGAGGTCGTCAGCATCTTTGACGAAAATTCCGGCGAACTTTCCGCAAGTATCGTCGAACCTTCCATCCATCCTCACGGGAGAAGGAGCCGGTAAATCATACTTTAACCCAACCTCGTAGTCTTCCTTTCCGTGGCCAGGAGCACAATGCACGAGACCAGTACCCTCTTCTAGGGTCACATACTCTTCAGAAAGGACGACCTTCCAAGCTTTTTCCTCATCGATACTCTCGTGGAACGGAATCAAACCCTTCAACGGATGCTCGTACTTCAAACCATTTAACTCCCTTCCGCTAACGACTTTTAAAATTTCATACCCCTCTATTCCAGCTTCCTTCATAACCTTCGGAACGAGTTCTTTGGCTATAATCAAAATTTCGCTACCGACTTTAACCTCCGCGTACTCGAACTCGGGATGAGCCATTACGGCGACGTTCGCTGGTAAAGTCCAGGGAGTCGTGGTCCAGATGAGCAGGTACTTGTTATCTTCCCCGACCAGCTTGAACTTCACGTAGATTGAAGGGTCGCTAACCTTGGTGTACTCGATCTCGTTGTACGCAACTATAGTCTGGCACCTTGGACAAAGGTGGACGGGATACTTTCCTTTGTAGAGCAAACCTTTCTCGAAAGCCTTCTTGAAAGTGAACCAAGCGCACTCTATGTAGTCGTTGCTCAGAGTGAGATAAGGATTCTTCCAGTCCATCCACACGCCAACGTTGGAGAATTCCTTAGACATAATTTCAACGTGTTGCATCGCAAACTTTCTACACTCCTCTATGAACCTTACCACACCGAAGGCTTCGACGTCTTTCTTGCTCTTGAAGCCGAGCTTCTGCTCGACCTTGTGCTCGATCGGCAATCCGTGGCAATCGTAGCCAGGCTGGTCCCACACGTCGAAACCTCTCATTCTCAAGAACCTTAGATAACAGTCTTTCAGGATTTTGTTGAAGACCGTCCCTATGTGAGGAAATCCAGAAGCGTAAGGTGGTCCGTCGAGGAAAAAATACTTGGGTTTTCCGCGGAGCATCTCCTTTACTTTCTCGTATACGTTTTCCCTTTTCCAAAACTCGAGGACTTTTTCCTCCATGTCTTTTACTTCCTGCATATCATGAAATTGTCCGCCTTTACAAAATAAAATTTTACTTGGGACATTTCCCATTTAGTTTCATCATTTTCATCATTTTTCTTTTAGCGCTGCTAACGAACCTTCTGTAAACCTACTACTCGAGTAAACCTTCATATTACCATCCTTACCTATCGGTACGAGTCACCCTTGAAGCATGCTGTTGAAAGTTCTCCTTTCTTATCTTGCCTAGCAGAACGGGGGAGTAAGAGTCCGGTATGAGTGTGTTAAAGGTTTCCCCATACTCGTTAATCAAATCTTTTAAGCCTTTCCGAGCTTGAAAGCTTAACTGTCTCGCGTGACAGCCCGCTATACCATTCTACCTTAAGTTCTGCTAATAAATTTTGTTCGATTTTTCTCGTGTTGAAAAGTACGTTTTTCGACACCGAAACCTTTAACGGTATCGTCTTTCAACTTTCCTAG
>CAYUFF010000023.1:0-11886 GCA_964444075.1 uncultured archaeon | reverse complement strand
TCTTTATCCAAGACCATCAGCCCTATCTTGTACCTGTAGCCGTCGTCCACCTTGAACATCGACGGCTTTAAGCCGAGGTTGTAGAAGCTCGGGTCGAAACCAGAAACTCCATGGTAGATCGCGAGCCATCCGAACCTAGTCTTTATCGGAGGTGGTCCCATCCCTATCTTCCTGCTGTCCCATTTTTCCGGCCTTATCGTAAAGCACGGTCTTCCGAAGATAAATCTTTCGCCGTCGAAGTCGAGGGTTTCCACGTAATCTATCCAGATGTTCGGGAAAATCCTGTGGAAGAAGACGAACTTTCCCCTGACCTTCTCTGGGAGGAGTACGCAGTTTTTATCTGGAATTCCCGGAGGCGAGATTATCTTCGGTTTCTCCCACTCCCAGTTCCAAGACAGAAAATCGTTAACTTTTATCGAGGTTATCGCTACTCTAGGTGGCTCTATACCGTTGAAAGCAACGTAGGTCATGTAGATCCTGTTGCCAATCCTCGTTAACCTCGGGTCTTCACAACCGCAGTAGCTACCTCCACAAACGTACTTCCAGTTCACGGCGGCCCTCTCTATCTTCTTTTCCAGAGAAACCTTTCCGTCCTTCAACGAGGGATGGACCTCGAAATCCTCCCTGGGAACGTAGATCGGTTCGTCGCTCCTCTCGTCTACCTCGTAACCATCCCTGCTCGTAGCAAGCATGAAGGTAGAGATATTGTTCGCGGAAATCGCCCGGTAAACTAGGTAGGTCTTACCGTTCAGACGAATTGCCCCAGGATTGAAACTTCCGCCACAATCCCACCTGTTGTTTTCCCTAGGAGTTATGATAGGGTTTTTCTCGTACTTTTCCGCTTTGATTACAACTCCTTTCTTCTTCAAAGCGCTTTCAACTCCCATTCTCCTTTCCCACTCTCTATTACTCTGTTTTACACATAATTTATACGAAGCTCCCTTATATTGTTTTTCTGGTTTTTTAGACCTCTTGAGTTCGTACTCTCCATACTTTCTTTTTCCCTTTGAGAAAAATTACATACTTCTTTTTTAGTTTTTCTTTACCATTCTTCTTTTTGTTAGACGTCTAACATTTTACCTCAAAGCTCTTGGCTTCAAAAAATAATACCCCCTTCACAACACATATTGATATGCCACACATAGGGAAAGTGGAGTTTGGTAACATGGAAATCGACGGAAAGAACTTTGGAAGCAAAGATTTGTACGTGTGGTGGGATGGAAACATAGAAGAAAGGGTAAAATCTCATGAGTTTTCTGCAAGGGAACTCTCCGGGCTACTCCGAAAGAAGGATTTTGACGTGCTGATAGTGGCGACGGGCTTCTACGGCGTGGTAAAGGTGGAGGAAAGTGCAATTACTTTGGCAAAGAATGAGGGAAAGGAGGTTTTGATTTTCACGACTCCAAAGGCATGCGAGGTTTTCAACGAGTTGGTGAAGGAGGGTAAGAGAGTACTGTTGGTTTTGCACAGCACTTGCTGACGGAAAATCTGGAAAGCTTACTTCTTTTTAAAATCAACCTCCTAAAATTTAAAGGATGGGAAAGAGAAAAGTATCCGAGGATAAAATAAGGATGATGGAAGAATTAAGGAGGAAGAAGGGTCTTTCTTACAGGAAGATAGGGGAAGAGTTGGGTGTCTCAGACTCTACCGTGCGCTACTACTTAACCTGCGAGAGAAGGGGTGGCTCGAGTGCCTACGAAGCCGATGGGGAAGAGGTTGGAATAGAACTTGACGCTAACGCCAGGTGGGAGGATATAGTCTCCTTGTTCCCGCCAGGAACGAGGTACTCTGAGATCCTGGAATCGTTGGGGAAACTGGTTAGGAAAAATAGACTCAAGCTAAAAGACTGAACGGCCTCCCGCCTACCCCACGTGCAGCCCGACGACCCAACGCGGGAGCTCAAGCGTGCGCCCGGGCTGGGATTTGAACCCAGACTCCCCAGAGGGGAACCAGCTTTCTATCATCGTCGCGACTCTAACCTCGATGCCTCGAGGCTGGCGCCTTAACCTGGTTCGGCCACCCGGGCTCTCGCGAAAAACTCAATAAATTTTTTGCGGTAAAAACTAAAAGCTTTCATGCGGGAGCTCCGGAGGTTTCTCTTAGTGCCAATGGACGTTCGTTCGCTACTCTCCCTCATCTGTTTCTCGTTGGGTTGCGTCGTAAGTTTCTTGACTCGTAGGAAAAGCTCGAAGTTCAGGTTCCTCCCTACGGACCTCCTCGTTAGGACGGTCGACGGGATTTTTTACTGCAGGAAGGGTACTGGAGACTTTTGCATAGTCGCCCCGTTCCACGAACGGAAGCTGAGGAAGTACTTCGAAAGCGTAGCCAGAGGAGTTTTCGTCGACGTAGGAGCTCACGTCGGAAAGTACACGGTCATGGTCGGCAGGAGGCTGAAGGGAAAAGGGAAGGTCATAGCCGTGGAGGCTGAGCCGCGGAATTTCGAAGCGTTGAAGAGGAACGTAGCCCTGAACTCTCTGGAGGACGTCGTCGTCCCGCTCAACCTCGCCGTAAGCCAAAAGCGTGGGAAGGTTTGGCTCTACCTCCCAGACGAATACGACACCGCCGGTCCTTCTCTCAAGAAGAAGGGGCGCCACCAAAATCGCGTCGCCGTCCGCGCTTCGACCCTCGAAAGGATTTTGGAGCGGTACGGGATAAAAGAAGTTGAGCTGCTGAAGGTCGACGTGGAGGGTGCGGAGCTCGAAGCGATGAGGAGTTTGGGAAAGTTTTTGCGCAGGGTAAAGCGGATAGTCTACGAGGAGAACGACGACGAAGTCAGTAGCTTCCTAGGGGAGAATGGGTTCCAAGTCATGAGGACGCCCTGCGAAGGGTACAAAGTCGCCGTAAACCGGAAGGTTATCACTTCGGGACGAGCCTAGCCGAGGTTATCTCCAGACGACCGCTGGATGTTCTCTCGTCCCAAACCTTGTGGAATCCAGAGACCTCTATCCTCTTCTTGAAGATCGGTCCGTCTAGGGTTAGGGTGTCGTAGTACCCTCCTTCCCCGAGCACGTCCATCCCGAACTTCTTGCTTATCCTCTTGAGCTCTTCTAGAGTTTCTTCCGTGATCCTCCTGCCCAGCCACTCCGGGCCGAGGCCGTCGCTGGCGACCTGGGTGATCATGATTTCGAAGCCGGACTTTACCTCCTCCTCCAACAACTCCTCGGAGGTATAGTTTTCGTACGGGACTATGACCTCTATCCCGAACTCCTTGGCGACCCTCTTAACCTCCTTTATCTGTGTCTCCTGCAGTCCGACTCCCCCGAGGATCAGGGCTTCGACGTCGAGCCTCCTTAAGACCTTCTCGATTTCCTCGGCCTCCTCCCTCGCTCCTACCCTATCCGCCTTCACCATGATCAACGGTATCCCCATCGCGGAAGCTTGGAGCAGCGTCCACTCTACGGTGGCGTAGTGCCAGAGGTAAGCCTCGTCGCTCTTTGGCTTGACGGAAATCAGGGCGACGACTTCGTGACCGTTGTCCAAAGCCCACTTCACGGCCTGACTGCTATCCTTTCCACCGCTAAACAGCACGGCGACCCTCATCGCCTCACCGTCCATAACGAAAAAACCCGAAACCCCCCAAAAATTCCAAGCTTTACTTTTTCGCCACTCGCTTCACTCCTTCCCCAGCACGATGTCTATGGTAGAAACGTTCACTTTCCTTCCCTCGACCTCCCTTTCTTCGGTGCCAATTTCTATCCTCTTCACCTTCACGTCTTGCATGAACCTTCTCGTGACGACTTGCGCCACGTCTACAGCCCTTGAAATCGCCCTTCCCCTCGCCTTAACGTGGACCTCTGGTTGGCCGTTGGTAAACTGGGTTATCGCTGCAAGCACGTACGCCATCGTAGGCTTCTTACCCACGTAAACGACGTTCTCTCCTGGTCTTTCTTCCGCCACAGTCTCACCTTAGTTTATAGTTTATGACGTTAACCTTTATAAAGGTTTCCTGGGCCGCAGACTGGCTCTCCACCCGGAGGCAGCGAACGCGGTAGAAGGTTTAGTTCCCTTTCGCCCATCCGTCGACGCCTCCAAGCTACGCGAAACCGCCGGCCTGTTTCGTCCCGAGCCTCCTTCCAAGCTTAGTATATGCCACTCTCCAAGTACTTCTTGCGGAAGATTTCCAGCTCCTCCGTGGTGTAGGGAACCAGCCACACCTCTCCCTCTGGGTTGAGGTAGAAGCGCATCTTAAGTCCCCTCCTCTTGTACTCTTCGTACTTTTTGAGGAGTTCGAGGTGCGCCCGGTAGGGTCCCTCTCCTCCGTCCAACTTCGCCTTCTCCATCCTCGCCTTCACGAGCTTGAGGAACTGTTCCTCGGTGAGCTCTATGGGTGGCATACAGTAAAAACTTGAACCGTCAACTTTTTATGGGCTTGCGCGTGTTCGCTCGGATAGAGAAGCTCAATCGAGGAACTCTCCGTTTTCAATCTTCTTCGGTATGTAGGTTTGGCTTATGAACCTTATCCCCTTACCCGAGAGTGCCTCGAGCTCTGCCTTGATTTTCCTCCTTATCATTTCCTTCAACATCGCCTGCCACTCCTTCCTCTGGAACCATTCGTAGCCGAGGAGTTCTCTGGCCCTCTTGATGTCGGCTTCGGTAGCCTTTATCGTGTAGTTGTGCAGGTTGTACTCGTCTATGTCGTCGACGCTCAGCCCCAGGAACTTGGCGGTGGGCGTTCCGAGCCTGTCTGAGATGTGCGCTAGGGAGATGCTGCCGTACTTTATCACGGAAAAGATGTAGAGGCCGTACGCGTCCAGGTCCGTGAGGACGTAGACCGGGAGTTTGAACTCCTTCGCGAGCCTTTGGATCAGCCTCCTGGCCCCCCTAGCCGCCTGACCCTGGACTCCTATCAGGATACACCTGTGCTTCTCCCAAAACCTATCCTCGTTAAGCCTCTCCCACGCGGCGTTCTTCTCTACGACGAGGACGTACTCGGCGTCCACCTCCCTGAACTCTATGTCCTCCACCGTCGACGGTATGTGCCATCCTCCCCTTCCGAGCTTACTCCAGTCGATCGTGTCCCTCCCGTCCTTTATCACGACGTTACCGACCACCCTGCCCCTAGTATCGGCTATCAGGTGCAACTGCTCCCTGAGCACGTTCAGCGCGACTTCCAAGTCGACCACTACCACGTCGCTCTCCCTCTGCTCGTCGAAGGTGTTCTCGTTGGAGTTCGGGAACGTCCTTTTCAGCGCGTAGAACATGTCCCTCAAGCTCGTGTGGATCCCTTCCCTCAGCAGCTCGTAGCAGAAAGCGGCGACCATCATCGTTTGGGTAAACTTTTTCGCGTGGGCGGCGTGGAACAAAAACCTCTTGGCAAACCTATCCCCGAGAGTCAAGCTCATGCTTCCCTGGTCGAAAAACACGTTGCTCAGAGCCCTTACGGGAATCCTTATCTTCGGGTTTTCCCCCTTCTCGATCTCTTCCAGGACTTCCCTACCCAACCTTTCCAACCTTTCCTTCGCAAACTCCGCGGCCCTCACTTCCTTTCACCCTCCCTACTCCTAATCATTTCCTCCAACTTTTTTAATATTTCTTCCTTACCCTTTCCAGTAAGGGTCTCGAGCGACTCCGCGACTACCGGCAGGTACCTTTCGAACATCCTTTTCCTCATCAGCATCTCCCTCATCCTTTCCTTCTTCCTCACGTACCTCTTTATCTTCCTCCCCGCTTCTTGGAGAGCTAACTTTATCTCCTTTAAGACTTCTGGGTACCCTGCTATGGCCTGCTTCCCCTCGGAAGTAAAGGGCACCCAGACCGACGCGAAGTGAACCAAGATCGCGAGGGGCCCCGCCGGCAGCTGTCCTTTTGGTTGTGAAATACCGTACCTCGTCCAATCCACTTCCTTTACGGCCTGAGTTATCACGCAATCTCCTTGGTGGTAGAAAAGAGGGACTTTGTTCGCGAACCTAAAGAGCAAGCAATTCTCCTGGGGGAGTTCCCCTCCGTAACCCACGGCCACCTCGACCTGGAAGGGAATGCCGCGGTAAACGGCTGGTGGCCGCGTTACCGCGACCGCAAATTCTGGCTTAACCTCCTTCTTCAACCCTTCGATTAACAGTTTTTCCCCTATGGGGGAGAGACAATCGGTTGGCGGCGCCTTTACCTTCGCTCTTTGGAGAGCTCTGTACAACCTTTCTATTTCCGTCAGGGAAAGCTCCTGCGGTTTTGCCGAAGGTGGTAGCCGAGCCTGCCTGCAAACCCTCTCCGCGGTCGTCTTCCCCACCCTGCAGAATTCCTTCGTCAAGAACGACACGAGACTCCTTTCCCTCGTGAGGAAAAGCATCCTCCTCAACACCCCAAGCTCGACTCCGTGGGGATGGGGTTTTATCCTCTTAGGAGGCGGTGGCATTTCTTCCGTGACCCTCTCGAACACGGTCTTTCCGTCCGGCCCCTCGAAGATTATCTTCGCGTAGGGGTTTATCATCGCCGTTTGTTTTAGATAGTTGGGTATCGAGTGGCCGGCACTGACGTACCTCCCTTCGACGACGAGTTCGACTTTCGTACCGTGCTTTCCTCCAGGATTCTCCTTCGTGGTGTGTGAGATTATTTTCGGCTCGTTCCTCGTGACGTCGATCATCAGCTCGTACACGTGGATCCGACCCTTTCCCGTAGAGCTCTCGACCTTTATCGGCTTTCCCGTGGTAAGTTGAGCGTAGAGACAGGCGCCCTTAATCCCTATTCCGAAAAGGCTCCTGGATTGCTTCAGGACGTGAAACCTAGAGCCGTATAGGACCTTTCCGAAGGCGTAGGGAATCTTTTCCTCGACGACACCAGGCCCGTTATCCTCTACCACTATCCTGAACCTGTTATCGCCCAACGGCTTCACCTTAACTTTTATCTCGGGTGGGATCATGGCCTCGCAACAAAACTCAATGGCGTTGTCGACAGCCTCCTTCACCACGGTCAGCAAGCTCTTCGTCGGGTTCTCGTAACCCAGGAAGTGCTTGTTCCTCTCGAAGAATTCCGCGACCGAAATTTCTCTCATGTCTTTGGCTATTTCCTTCGCGACTTCTCCCTTCAACACAGACACCCTTTCTTCTCTTTCCTCCGAGAATTACGGGCGCGGTGAAGGTTGTAGTTATTTTTTTCTGCGCCAACTTAAAGTTTTTTACTCGCGCCCGAGAGAAGCTGGTGGCGCCCCCTTTTAAACCACATTTCTGTTCTTGGGTTCGCGAGCCACGCTAAAGCTCGCGGTAAATTTCAACATTCCTCAAGCGTAACAGATGCTTGTTTCCGTAGGTGAGGATGTAGTAATGGTAAGGGAGGTAGGCGTACCGACGGAAGCGTTCATTAATTGCGAGGGGATCAGTTACCGTCGGAGTGGGGGATTTAACCGTTGGAGGGATCGATTGTATGGCACCATAAGTAGTGTTTTAAGTGTTCTGGTTAACAACTTTAATCGAGGGCTAAAACCTTCCACCCGGCCTCAAACCATCCTCCTTATCAGGTCGGCTATCCCTTCTCCCCAATCCCCCAAGGAGCCCCTCGGGTAGTGCTTTTTTATCGACTTGTGCCCCTTCGAAGGCGGATGCAACCTGAAAACGGGTTTAAGGTTTCTTACGTCCGCCATCCTGACCTTCCCGTGGTAGATAGCCTCGGCCAACTCTTCTATCGTGTTAAACCCGGTCTCCTTAACGCTCTCCTCGTCAAGCTTCCTTTCCCCGACCAACCTCCCCCTCCTCCTCAACAACTCCAAAAAGGTTTCGAAATCCAACTTACCGAAAGCGACGTAATCTTTAACTTTCATCAGCATTCCGCGGTAGCTCGGCGTATCCGGCAGCACGACGCAGTGGTTTATCCTTTTCAACCTAAGCATCCGTAGAGTATCTTCGACCTCCTTCCTGACCCCCACCCTTCCCCTTATCCTCACTACCGCTAGCATAGAATTTAATTAGCCCGCCGAACTTTTTAAATGCTTGGGCGACCTGCGACTTACCGACCTCATCCTACCTCCACTCCGGCGCGATACTGAGCTCCCTTCAGGTTAATAAACCTCGTCAGCAGATCCTTTAGGTAATTCGCGGTCTCCAAGTCGAACGGTATTACCATAGCTGTGCTACGTTTTGTATCGTAACCTACTAGAGCGCAGTAATTACCGTCTTCCTTAACGAAAAACTGCCACTGCTCGGCCTCGGAAACGTGCTTGTACTTCTTCAGTTCGTTCATCAAGCTCTCCATGGAATAAATTTCCCAGGAGAACTTAAAAAACCCGCTCGCTGGAGGCTCGACGGCCGAAGGCTATCCTTTTCGACCACCAGCAGGCGAGGCAGGCTAAGGCGTACCAGTAAGGTAGGTTGAGCAATAAAACCCAAGCGGGCGGAATGAAAAACGGGTCGGCTGGTGAAACGGGAAAGGGTTTGTCTGTGTAGTAGGGAGCCTCGAGGAAAATGGTTTTTATTACGAACTTAGAATGAGGGAAGGAGGGGTGGATGAGCTCGCCCGTCTTCGACCGCGTGGGGTCGATGTCCCAGTTGACCAACCACAACCCAGGTCTGGAAGACGGCGCTGGGACGGAGCAAACCTCGCACATGTCGGTGCCCACACGCGAGACGGCTAACGTCATCAGGAGGAGGGAGGTCAGCACCTTTGGTAGGTCGGGTTTGAGAAATTCTCCCAACGCACCCTTTCCCATCGACACCACCTAACGACCCACCGGGAAGTTCGGCGTTGCAGCGTGTATTCACCTCCTCTCCATACTGTTCTCAACACTTTACATAAAAATATTCTATTATACTCTGAAGATAGTTTTGTTTAAATAACCTTCGTTGGGCCGCTCCCGAGTATCCGCGAGTTTCTCCGTCAAAAAATTTAAGCGTCTCCTCCAAATTTCGGTAGGGAAGTTTTGAAGAAAGTTATAGTAGTAGGCGCCGGGCCCGCAGGTCTCTTCGCTTCTAAAGAGCTTTCCGACTCCTTCAGGGTTACCGTCGTGGAGAAGAGAAGCTCTGTCGGGGGCGCCGGGCTGTGTGTAGACGGTAAGCTGAACTTCCACCCGCGGGTGGGGGGAGACCTGACGGAGTTCGTTACCGAGGAAGAGGCGTGGGAACTTGTAGAAAAGGTCTACAGGTCCTTCGAAAAGTTCGGCCTCCCTGGAAGCGACAGCTTTTTCTTGGAAAGGCAAAGAGAACTCGAGGTGAGGGCTGCCAGGGCTGGAATAAAGTTCGTGCCGACGAAGCAGAGGCACATAGGCTCAGACGTCCTGCCTAAAGTGATGGAAAAGTTCAAGAGGGAGTTGGAGAGGGAGGGGGTGGATTTCCTCCTTTCTACCAGAGCGATAAACTTTCGCGTCAAGGGAAATAAGGTGATGGTCGAGACCGACAAGGGCACCTTGGAGGCCGACTTCTTGATAGTCGCTCCCGGCAGGGGCGGTTCCGAATGGTTGTCCGAACAGGCGAAAAGGTTGGGAATACCTCTAAAGTTCAACCCCGTCGACGTAGGCGTGAGGGTGGAAGTCCCCAACGAGGTCGTGGAGGAAATCATCCACGAGTACAAATGTTGGGACCCAAAGTTTCACATAAGGACGGAGAGCTACGACGACTTCGTCAGGACTTTTTGCACCTGCCCCAGCGGTTTCGTCACGGTCGAAAGTTACGGAAATTCCCTGTTTGGCGTCAACGGCCACTCCATGCGGTTCAAAAAGTCCGAAAACACAAACTTCGCGTTCTTAGTAAGGGTAGGGTTGACGAGGCCGCTCGAAGACACGACGAAGTACGGTAAGTGGGTCGTGTCCCAGACCAACGTCCTTGGAGGCGGGAAGCCAGTAATACAGAGGCTCGGCGACCTGAAGAAGCACAGGAGGTCTACCTGGGAGAGGATAGAGAGGAGCTACGTAGAGCCCACCCTGAAGGACGTCACCCCCGGCGACATTTCCATGGCGTACCCTTACAGGATAGTCAAAAACCTACTCGAGGGGTTGGAGAAGCTTGGGAAAGTAATACCAGGAGTTGATTCTTCTTCGACCTTGCTCTACGCACCGGAAGTCAAGTTCTACGCCATGAGGGTCGTGACTAACGAGCGCCTCCAAACCAGCGTTCCCCGGGTGTTCGTCGCTGGCGACGGAGCCGGGGTCTCCCGCGGGATAGTGGGAGCGGCCGCGACCGGCATGATAGCGGCGATGGGCGTCAAAACGTTTTCGGAAAGGTAGCTCTACGGACTTCGGTCGAGGGGTAAGCTAACCTTCACTCCTCGACATCCCTTATACCCTCTTCTGTTATCTTGAAGACGGCCTCGGCTTCGGGTAGGTTTGGCGCGTCTACCAGCCTCGCGATCCTTATCCCGCCCCTACCCTTCCTGAGGTAGATTCGGAAGGTAGAATTGTGAACCAAGTAACCGTTGGCGAAGAAGTTGGAAGATTCTGTCTCTACGTCGACGAGCCTTTCCTTAGAGTTGAGCTTCCTTATGGAAGTTACTCTCTCGAAGCTCAGCTCGAGGAGGGAACCGAAGACTTCCCTCGCGGCCTCGTACCGCTCACACAACTCTTTCAGCTCTTCGTAAGTAACGTTGCCTCGAGAGGACGAAAACTTAACCCTTATTCCTAAGTCGCGCAAGACCTGAGTTACCCTTTCTCTTTTCAGCGGAAGGGTTGGTTTCCTTCCGTTCTTCTTACCGAGCTCTGTCAGCTTTCTACGCTTCTCTACCGAGGTAAAACCGATTTCCGAAAATTTTCTCGGACTGACGATGAGATGGTAGTGCTTTCCCCTTCGCGTTATCCTTGCGTTCGTCCCGAGCCTCAAGAGCAACAGCTTAACGAACACCAAAAAATCCCTTTGCATCGTGAGTTCCACGGAGCTTTCGGAAACTGTACCGCGAGCGTCGAACAAGCCCCTGAGGAAAGCCTTTATTATCGCTCTCCTCTCCGTGAAAACCTCGCGAACGTTCTGGGTTAGGTAGCGGAAGAGTTTCGCAACATATCCGCTCGAAACCGTTACCTTGAACGTTCTTCTCCCCTCTTCACGAGAGATTTCCGGCCTGATTCCGAAGAGCTCGTAAAAGGTTTTACAGTATCTTTCCAAGACTTCCGAGTCCCTTTCCCTCACTCTAAATGTAACGCCTCTGCTCGAGATTTGAAGGCCGTTGCCCACGCAATACCCGAGCAGCCACGCGAGGTTTTCGTCCATCTCGCTAACGGCTTTCACCCCATCATATCCTTCCTCAGCAGCCGGTAGGTTGAGTATCCTTTCCTTCACCCTTATTTCCTTCGGTAGGATTAGGAAGTCTCCTTCCTTCAAATCCCTTGCCAGCACCTCCTTGAACCCGTTCTGCGTGAAAACGAAGACCCTATGGTTCTCCGAGAGCTTCAGGGTGTTGTTTATCTCGAGTATATTCTCTTCCTCTACCTCCGCCTTCTCGACGAGCCTGTAAAAACCGTGGCCTTCCCTGTACCCGTAAACTTTCATTGGGTTATGCACGTTTTCAATCTTTTCGAGGCCGTCTTCGGTTACCAAAAGGGTGTCGGGAGTTAAGCACATGTGGGCCAGCACGTGACCGCCGACGGGAGCGGTGGGGTCCCCGAAAAGGACGTCCGGCTTAGCCATCACCTGGTTGGTGACGTAAACAGCTAAGTTGTAAGCGTCCGCGTACCTTTGCAGCATGTGTAAGTGTTTGTTGAGCTTCTGCTGCCTCGTGGCTAGCTCACCCCTCCCTATGTAATCGGCCCTGAAGTGGGAAGTCAGGCTGTCTATCACGATCAACCCTATGTCCTTCTCCTCTATGAGTTCCTTAGCGCTCTCGACCAGAGAAATCTGGTGCTCGCTGTTGAACGCCCTGCTCACGTAAATATTTTTCAACACTTCCTGCGGATCCAAACCCACGGCTTTTGCCATGCTCACTATCCTCGTCGGGCTGAACGTGTTTTCCGTGTCGATGAACAAGCATCCTCTCCCGAGGCCG